>CAWUKA010000102.1:0-7197 GCA_963922965.1 uncultured Gammaproteobacteria bacterium
TTTTATGTTACTGCTGTTCATACGTTTTCTCTTGCTCTTTCTTATGATTATCAGCCTCGAGCTCATCATCATCATCTTCTTCGTCTTCATAATCCTCATCATCCTCATCATCCTCATCATCCTCATCATCATCATCATCATCAGCATCAGCATCAGCATCAGCATCAGTTGCGTTTAGATCGGTATTCTCTTGTGCTGCTTGATCAGGGTTGCCGTCAGACTTAGTTTTAGAGCTGTCGGTTGATTCGTTTGTTTGTTCGTTGGTAGCCGCTGCTTTCTCATCAGTTTGCGCCGCTTGTTTTTGTACTTTCTGATTGCGTAGCATTCTAAAGCGTGCAAGTAAGACTAAGAAATAGAATGTACTTCCTGCACTGAAAATTGACATGATGCAGATACCTAAAAAGGGTTCTTCTTCTAGTGCGGTCGTGCCTAGTCCAGCAATGCCTGCTGGGATTAATATACTTAACCCGAGTTTCAAGTAAGATTGGTGCATCATTATATGCATGTATAGCTGAATCAGGGATTGATGATCAGGTACAGGCTTGGCTTTTTTGATTATTTTCTTTAATCTGACATGGTAGGCGAAGAATAAAAATAACACTGCTGGTGCGTAGGCAATGACACCAAAGATAGCGCCAGCACTCACCAAAACTGCGATGCTGAAAAAATAGAATCTTTTAAAAAATGTACGAATCTTTCCTACTTGATCAGGCTTGTTTAGAATATATCCTCTACCAAAACGACCGATTGGAAAGAAGTGGATCTGACCTTCTGCCTCAGTTTGCATCATATCTTCAAGCAAATGGTCAAGTTGCTGCACCGCGGTTGTCCTGGTTTGGCGTTCATGGTCATTACAGTATGTTAATCATAAGTATAGTAATGAATCCGGAGTGAGGTACGGTAATTAGCCTTCATAACGTTCTCGAAATACCTTGACCTGTTGTTTTTAGCAAGGCTGATTCGGTTAATATCCGCCGTTTTTTGCCGATGCTCAGATGATGCAGAACACGCACTGTAGCCTATGATGTCAGTATTTTTATTGGCTTGAGCTTGCTTAGCCACTGCTGTATTGTGGGTCCTATTTCGAACGACTAACTGTCGGTAACTCGCTGCGATTAGTGAAAGAGTGACAATGATTGGTTTAAAATTTTTATCGCCGATTCCTCCTATTTGCTTGGGCTTTATAGCGTTGTTCATTTGGGCGTTGACTGCAGTGACAACCGCATACATAAAAGTGTTGCCAACATTCGAAGTACTAGCAATTGTTTTTTCTGTGAGTTTTAGCTTTACTGCCCTAATGTTGACGTATACCCGACGCTGGTATGTATTACGCCGGCAGCCAAAAGTACTTTGGTTGGCAGGGGTTTTAGGTATTTATGGTAATGATATTCTTTATCTTACTGCCTTTAAGTATGCTCCAGCAGCACAAGCCGATTTAATTAATTATCTTTGGCCGATCTTCGTTGTTATTTTTTCTGGTTTGCTATCAAATCGCACCTGGCAACCTAAATATTTTATTGCCGCTTTACTTGGTTTTATAGGCGTTTATGTCTTGCTGACTAGCGCTGGCTCGATCGGATTTGATTCGCAGTATAGTTTAGGTTATGCACTGGCGCTGCTCGATGCAATGGTCTGGACTTTTTATGTTTTAATTGCTGCACGTTACGTTGATAGCCCATCAGAAATGATCGGTATTTATTGCGGCATTGGCGCTGTCCTCTCCGCTATTTGTCATTTTAATTTTGAAATTACTGTCATACCTAATGCGCTAGAGCTGTTAGTTTTGATTTTTATGGGTTTGACTTCACAGTGCCTAGCCTACTTGTTTTATGATTATGCGCTGAAATACGCTGATGCAACGCTTCTCACAACTAGTGCTTATTTAACGCCGATCTTATCGGTATTATTGCTAGTCTTGTTTGGTTACGCTGATTTATCCTTGTCATTACTAATTGCAACAGTGTTTGTTGTGCTCGGTGCCTTACTTGGTGCCATTGATTGGCAGTCAGGTTTTTTCATCAAGCTGTTCCAGCAAAAATTGCTATCGCCACCTGTGCTTGATCGGGCTTAATAGCTGCTTGCTTTATAAATTCCAGCTTACTCTGCTTATTTTTCTCTTGAGTCGCCTAACTAATTGATAAATAGATTTAGTATTTTTTATTGATTTGGCTGTTGCTGCCGATAACTGTATCTGAGTTGGCACAAAAGGCTATCGGCAATGAAAATCGGCATGGATGCGATCATAGCTGCTGGATTTCCGCATGAGTTTAATGCTAATTGTATGTTGGCATCGCATGATCTTGGCAGCTCAGTGGCGTTACGCGCAGGTCAGCCACCCAATACCGGCAAAGGCTATGCAGTGGCATTTAAGCCGATGGAGCTTAAAACTAAGACTTGTAGTACCGGCGATGCGCCACCTTTTCTTGCTGGCTTCATTGCTTGGGATCAGCATGCTTTTGGGCGACGTGGCAGTAAACCAATACCAAAAGATAAATTTAAGCCAGTTAGTGCACGCGTCAGTTTGCAAGAGCTGCTTTCCGATGTAGATAAAGGGTTGTATACCTCAAGCCGAAAAGGTAATACGCTTGAATTTCGAGCACTTAGTGTTGCCAAAGCGAGTCAAGCGATAGTTTTTCGTATTGATCTGACTCAGGTTGCTGGTCGCTGTGATGCTACGCCTGCTGAGTTAACCCCATGGCAGGATAGGGTGGCACCTGCAGTGCCTGATTTTTGGGATTCAGCTTGGGGCAAGTTTGATCCGGATAGCCTTTATGAAGTGAGTCAGCGTCAGGGTAATGATGGCTGGAAGCCAGTACGAATTGCTGCGACGCAGGATGACTTGCCTGTTACTGGCGACGCCGATCAACTATGGATAGCGCCTTCTGTTGCGCTAATGCAAGAGTTTAAGGATTTTATAACGACATATCATAACTCCTACCAAGGCAATGCCGATATTACAAACATGACTGAAGATTATCTGCAGCTGAGAGATGTACTCCGTCAACGTATTCAAGATCCGGCAACACGTCAACGTTTGGGCTTGGGGCAAGAGGCAACTGAACAGTTTGTTGAAAATATCAAGGCTAGAGCAACCGAGTTTGCTCAGACAGCTGGTAGTATTACGCCATTTGAATTTTTGATGACAGTTGCAGTAAATGACGCTTTTAAAGAGCAGGTGACAACAATTAAGGAATTATTTCAACACGGTCCAGAGAATAACAATCCTGGTGACCCATCGCCACTCGATGGCGATGTGTTACATTTTTTTAATGGTATAGCCTATCTCACCGAATCAGAAGATGAGTTAATCGAGTTTGTGCTGCGAGAGGGATATCTCGAGCAAAATTTTGTTGCCGTGCATCCAGGCTGGAATATGACAAAGTGGGCAGATGTTATTACTGTTCAGCTACAGCTTAATCAGGCTGAATTTATTCGACCAGAGACAATGATTGCTTATAAAAAAGAGATGCAACGGCGCATAGACTCTGGGGTTGATACAACCCCGGCGAGATCTGCTCCATTGGAGTCAAATTTACCTGGCTTGATGGCGCCGCATTGGCTCAATTCAGTAGTGACTAAAGCAGTTGAGTTGATCGCGCAGTTATTCAGGCCTTCTTCAATAAGCCCAGCAGAACCCGATGCGTCGATGTCTACGCAAGACCCAGTAAAACTACCAAAAGGTGATCCTGCGGATTTGACTACTTACCTAGATCAACAACAATTGCGGTCACCTCACCCTGCTGATTCAACACCGGAAACTAGATCCGCATCAGCGCAAAAGATACGGGAACGAGTTGATATGCGTCGTAAAGCTGCGACCCGAGCTGAGGCTCATAAGCCAGATGGGGCTGATAATCCAGATGCTTCGCTTCAAGCCAAAAGTAAGCTACCTACAACAAGATTGAGCGGAGGATAAGTGATGAATGCTTGCAAAAACATATTGACATCATGTTTGAGCAGGATAGTGTTGCTTTAAAATAATTGGGAAACAACAAATCAAGTTGGCTGAACATGATTATTCTATCTCGCAGTTGCAATTTTACTTAGTGGCAAAGCTATTTAGCAATTTTTTTAGTTTGCTTGCCGCTCTTGTTTCAGCCTGCTCGTGTATCCCAACCTACACTTGACCGTTATTTGCCGCATCAATCAGCTTGTTTTTTATTATATGATTTGACGGCAAAGCAGTTGATTCAAGTTGATCATGAAGTTAATTGTAGTAAACGCATGGCGCCTGATTCAACCTTTAAAATACCATTATCGTTAATGGCGTTTGATCAAGCGATCATTAACCAGGTGACCCATTTTAAATGGGACCGTCAGCCGCATCGTTTAAAAACTTGGGATCATGAACAAACACCGAAGTCATGGTTAACAAACTCAGTGGTTTGGGTGTCGCAGCAGTTAACACCTAAGCTTGGTCTCGATAAAATTCAATATTACTTGTCAGAGTTTGAGTACGGTAATCAAGATTTTATTGGCCACTCAGGTTTGCATGATGGCTTAACCCAGGCATGGCTGAGTAGTAGTTTACAATTATCAGCTAACGAGTAGCTCAAGTTTTTAAAAAAAATGATGGCTATTAGCTTCACACACAGACAAATTTTGTCAAACAAACACACGCTAATCTATATTTGCAGACCTTAGCTGATGGCTGGCAACTCTATGGCAAAACTGCTAGCGGTGTTGATAAGTATATTAGAGTTCAGGGTTGGTTTGTCGGTAGTTTAGAGCGAGGTCAGCAGCAATATTTATTCGTGACTAATTTCACTGATAAAGTGTCAGGCGCTCATCCAGTTGCTACCGGTGAGGTTAGGGCAAAAAGAGCAACTTTAGCCATATTGCATGATTTAGGTATTGTGAAGTAAGTAAAAGCATAGCTAGTTTGAATTTTTTAACCGATGAGGTTATAAAATGATTCAAGAGCTAGCTAAGTATAGCGTGGAGATAGTCATGAACTTTATCGATAAAAAAATTACTATTACCGACGCCAACTATAGCATTGGTAGAGATGTGGCATTCGCAAACCAAGGTGCTGATGTTGCCATCAGTTATTCTGTCCACGCTGGGAATGGATCTGCTACCCCGTGATAGCGTTGCGGCGCAGTCAAATAATCTTTGACTAAGCAGACGTCGAGTTGTTGGCGTATGTTTTGCTCATTCATTTCAGCCTTGAGACCAATGAAAACGATTTCTTGCCTACGGTCGCCAAACTCATCGCTCCAGTGCTGGCTCATCATTTCATCAAAATCAGCGCCCGCCGGCCAGCAATCTTTAGCAACAGCTACCCACCATCGGCCTAAACCTTGATGGCGAACAAAGGCTCCTGCTTGTGAGAGATCGCCAACTAAATCTGGACGGCTTGATAACCAGAAAAATCCTTTAGTGCGTATAACGCCAGGCCATTCCTGGTGAAAGAAATTATGAAGTTTAACTGGGTCAAATGGCTCACGTGCGCGATAAACAAAGCTAGTTATGCCATATTCTTCGGTTTCTGGCACATGATCTTTAAAATTACTTAGCTCTTGAACCCACATCGGATGTTCTTGAGCTTCTTCGAGATCAAACAATCCGGTATCAATCACTTCGTCAAGATCAATCTGTGACATGGTGGTTTCAAGCAGTTTTGCTTTAGCGTTTAAACTACGAATGATAGCTTTCACAGTTTTGAGTTCATCTTGAGAAGCTAAATCAATTTTATTGAGAATGATGACATTAGCAAACTCTATTTGTTCAACCAGTAAATCGACTAGAGTGCGCTCATCTTCTTCACCAAGGCTTTCGCCTCGATCTTTTAAAAAGTCACTCGAGCTGTAGTTCTTGGTTAAATTGGCTGCATCAACCACGGTTACCATGGTATCGAGCTGTGACACATCTGAGAGGCTATTACCTTTTTCATCACGAAAATCAAATGTGGTTGCAACCGGCAGCGGTTCGGAGATGCCTGTACTTTCAATGAGGAGATAATCAAATTTTCCTGCCGCAGCTAGCTCCTTCACTTGTAGCAACAAGTCTTCGCGTAATGTGCAACAAATACAACCATTACTCATTTCAACAAGTTTTTCTTCAGTCTGAGACAGATTGCCTCCGCTGCGTTCAACCAGATCAGCATCAATATTGACTTCACTCATGTCGTTGACGATAACAGCTACTTTGCGGCCTTCGCGATTATTGAGGATATGATTTAAAAGGGTTGTTTTGCCTGCGCCTAAGAAGCCTGATAGTACTGTTACCGGTAGTTTTGTTGCTAAAGCTTGCATGATCCTTACCTCTGTCTACTTGATTTCAAAGTGTTACTATATAACACTTTACAGTTTAAATTAAAAGTAATCTTGCTTAGTCGAGGTTTACAGTATTCGATGAATATTTTGCGCACAAATAAACTTGACATGCTCAAGGGTTTTTCAGCAAGTGCAAATCAACTGGCAATTGTTTGCCGTCAAGTGCCAAGCGGTGCTGATAGTTTCTTTCAAACACTGATGCAAACGTCATTCAGTGTCACTGCAGAGGTTCGTAAAGAGTGTGCTTTGAATGATATTCGAGCTGTGTTAGCTACTACCATTCCTGATAACATGCAACGCGTCCCTTTTTATCACATTTGGCTTAGTGATATGGCGAAAATATCCGAAGTTTTTTGCCAGATTCAAACAACAGACTCAGTTAGCTTTTGGCTTGGTTCGGAAAGAGGCTGTCGCCGTTATCACGTTGATAATGTTTCATTACGCATGCTGCTGACCTATGCTGGTAAAGGTACTGAGTGGTTATCAGATGTTGCTGCTGATCGTCAGGCATTCCTCAATGGTGAGCCGAATGAAAAAATCCTCAAGGATAAATCGGCACGCCAGTTTATGAAGCAGTGGGCTGTAGCAGTTTTTCGCGGTGGACCGAAAGGTTTGCTACATCAAACACCAGATGCGGCTTTGCGTGATCCATCGATTCTGATGTGGCTTGATCACCCATCGATTTGGCGGACGCTACGCACAGATCAAAAGTAAGTTTAGCTTGTAGAACGATTAACGACAGGAAACAACAGCCATGGCTCAGCAAAACAATATAATCACTCTTGCGCAACAGTTTTGCCTTCAACATAAAGCCCGCCTCACGCAACCAAGACTGGAAGTTCTTAAAATTATTGCAGCTAGTGCCAAGCCGATAGGGGCGTACGATATACTAGCGAAGCTTGGTAAGGTTATTCGATTG
>CAWUKA010000103.1:0-7026 GCA_963922965.1 uncultured Gammaproteobacteria bacterium
GATATAGTTCTGACATTAACCGATCAACCATATCTAGGCATTCGGTAAAATTGTTGACTTTAATATCCTTCAAGCTGATGGAGATGACTGGGTGTTGACCTTGATGGGTTTGGATGGTTTACGGATGATCTTGGATGTTGAGGCCATCAAATAACGTCTTGGTCGGCTTGCCATTGACCTCGGCACTCAAAAAATGCTCGAGCATGGAGAGATTGATGGTTTTGCCAAAGCGCCGGGGACGAGTGAGGACAATGACCCGTGCTGGATCAGTGGTGATCTCACGAATGAGTAAAGATTTGTCAATAAATAAGAATCGTTCACCATCTTCGGTACGATAGTCAATCAACTCTCTGAAATTGGAAACCCCAATCGGCACGTACATGTGGCTTATCTCCACCTGTTCTATGACATAGCCCAGACTGGCCCTTAATGGTACAAACAGTGTTAGCTGGGCAGGGTGTCATGGACCCCCTGGCCTGGCGCTTGTCTAGTTTTATGCTCATTGCAATGCACAGCGGTGATTATATTTTCAGCCTACTGTGAAGTGTAGCAACAGCGTGATAGCTGAGCTGATCACATTTGGCTGTTATTCTTCTTCAGCTCACTGCGAGCCGCATGAGCGGCGTGACAGCCCAGTGATGTGAGACAAATACGGTTTTATTGGCGTCATGCGCGCCATCATTTCAATTCACGACAGTCATTCGTTGGCACACGTGCCAATGGTCATTCGTTACTGGGCTGCAGCGCTCGTTACACTCGCTCGCAGTGGGCATGAAGGTAGACAGGCACAGTTTCTTGAAGTTTGCTCAGATCCATCATTTCAATTCACGACAGTCATTCGTTAGCACACGTGCCAATGGTCATTCGTTACTGGGCTGCCGCGCCGCTCATGCGGCTTGCAGTGGGCTGAAGGATCATTTCTTTGTCGCCCTATGGCCAAACAAGGTTAGACAGCGGACCGCTTAACTGCTTAATCGTCTTTCAATCTGCTAATCTATCGATTATGATGCCAAGTTATATCAGTTTTTTGGTCTGCAAGTCTCCAGTTTTTCCTCGAGTCTATTTTGATGTTGGCCATTAGAGTGCGGGGACGCTCACGTGAATAAGAAAGTTATCGCTACGCAAGATTCAGTTTATCCAATGTTGCCAACTTTGGTTGCACCGGTGTGGCTGCTAGCTAGTTTTTATCTGACGCATCGGCGCCTGCTCACGATATTTTTGCTCGGCTTCGCATCTGGTTTGCCACTCGCTTTGACCGCAACCACTCTGAAAGCCTGGTATACCGAAGCCGGTGTTAGTTTGGCTACTATTGGCTTGCTTGGGCTCGTTGATCAGCCTTATTTGATGAAATTTCTCTGGTCGCCACTGATGGACCGTTATTCACTACCACTGGGTCGCCGGCGTGGCTGGATGATACTTTGCCAAGCTGCATTGGTTACCATATTGACACTGATGGCTTATCAAAACCCAGCAACTACACCCGCGCAGCTCGCTGTACTAGCACTTTGCGTCGCATTTTTTTCCGCTTCACAAGATATCGTTATTGATGCGTATCGTACTGAGCTGTTGACAGCTGAAGAGCGCGGCCTCGGTGTTGCGATGGCAACCACCGGCTATCGATTAGCAATGTTGATCTCCGGTGGCGTCGCCTTGCTGTTGGCAGCAAAGTTCGGTTGGCGCATAACTTATTTAACCATGGCGGCATTGATGGCTGCGACTATGCTCGTGACATTGACCGCACCAAAGCCGAGTGTCGACGCGGTTGCGCCAGCAAGCTTGTATGCTGCTATAGTATTACCTTTAAGTGAATTCTTACAACGACCTAAGGCGCTGTGGTTGCTTGCTTTTGCAATTTGCTATAAATTCGGCGATGCTCTTGCCGGTGCATTGACGATACCGTTTTTGCTACGTGGTTTACATTTTAGTTTAGTCGATGTTGGTTCGATTAATAAAATTGTTGGGTTGGTGGCAAGTTTAAGCGGGATATTTCTCGGTGGCATATTGCTGCGACGCTGGAATTACTATCACGCGTTGTTCTTTTTTGGGATTATGCAGGCTTTATCAAACTTGTTATTTGCACTGTTAGCCTGGGTTGGAAAGCATTACGGCTTGATGGTCACCGCTGTTGTTGTCGAGAATATTGCGGCGGGGATGGGGACTGCGGGTCTAGTCGCATTGTTGATGGCATTATGTAACGTTCGCTATACTGCAACTCAATACGCTTTGCTGTCTTCGCTTACTGCAATTGGCCGTGTCTTCTCTAGCGCTTGTTCAGGCTTTATCGTTGAGTCAACCGGTTGGGTGACGTTCTTTTGTTTAAGCGCGTTGGCAGCGATACCTGGCCTGATTATCTTGTATTTTTTACGCCGTGAAGTGATCGCTATCACGGCTCATTCATAGGAACAATCTATGTCACAAGAATCACAACAAGGCTTAGGGATTTGGATGCTAATCGCTTTAGTCGCTGGCAATATGCTGGGTTCAGGTGGTTTGCTGTTACCTGCATCACTCGCTTCGATTGGGAGTATCGGGATATTAGCCTGGATTGCGACTGCTATCGGTGCGTTATTCCTAGCGTTGACTTTCGCTAATCTGAGTCGGATTGATCCACGCGAAGGTGGACCGTATGTCTATTGTCACGATGCTTTTGGTGAATTTGCTAGTTTTCAAGTTGCGTATTGCTACTGGATGGCAATTTGGATTGGTAATGCAGCTATTGTTGTGGCTTGTATAGGTTACTTAGCGGTATTTTTCCCGCGCTTGGCGTGTGATCAGCAGCTTGCATTTTGGGTTGGGGCAGCAACAGTTTGGCTGTTTACCTTCATTAATACACTGGGTGTGCGTCAGGTTGGTATCGTGCAATTGATTACAAGTATTTTGAAGATCGTGCCACTGGTGATTACAGCATTCATCGCTATATTTTTCATTGATCCGAGTCACTATCATATATTTAACGTTTCTGGTCAGTCTAACCATGTTGCATTTAATAATGCTGCTGCCTTGACCCTGTGGTCATTTATTGGGGTTGAGTCAGCAACTATTCCTACTGGTGTAATTATCAATCCTGAGCGTAACATTCCGCTTGCAACCCTAATCGGTACCGTTGTTGCAGCCTTTGTTTATATCCTTGGTACTATTGCTATCATGGGTATTATACCAATGGCAGAGTTAGCGAATTTATCAGCCCCATACGCAGAGGTTGCAAAAATTATTTTTGGTGGCTGGGCGTACTGGCTAATGGATGCTGTTGCAGTTATTGCTTGTTTGGGCACGTTGAATGGCTGGATATTGTTACAAGCCCATGTGCCACTAGCGATGGCACAAGATAAGTTATTTCCACAAGTCTTTGCGCAGCAGAATAAAGATGGTACGCCAGTCTATGGTGTAATATTAACGAGTGTGTTGGTGACTATCTTGCTTGCGATGAGCTCGAGTAAACATTTTGTTGAGCAATTTAATATGATTATTTTGCTTGCTGTGTTGGCAACTTTGATTTTATACCTTTATTCATCGATGGCAGCATTGATCATTTTTCTTAAACACAAACAAAAATTGACTGCTGGTAAGCTGATACGGAATATATTGACAGCAATTATTGCGTTTGTTTACTCATTTTGGGCAGTGATTGGTGCTGGCACTGAAATTGTTTTTTATGGTACGGTATTATTCTTAACGAGTGTACCAATCTATATCTGGGTCAAATGGAGAGAGCTGAGTAATGTTTAAAAAACACTGCCGTTTTTTATTTATTATTGGCTTGATTGCTAACTCCCTGTCCTACGCAGCTGATTTACCGCTTGCAAGTAGCCAAATTATCAGTGATAAAACTATCCAGGTTGCACGGCAACAGCTCAGTTTTGCCAAACAAAAGCAGCTTTCTATAGCTAATAAGCATAACCGGCTTGAGCTTGACAGTAGTGAAATTTTACCAGCTGCAAGTCATGCTCAAGGCACTAGTTTGCTTGATGATTTATCACTAGAGCTGAAGTTTGCTAAGACAGATATGAGTAACATTATCACTGATAAGCTATCAGCACAGCAATCAATCGATAGAACAGTGCTAAGCATACAGGCGCTGGAGGATCGCTTTCGTAACATCAGTTTATTACATATTGAAGGAGTTGAGCTAGCAACCCAAGAATTAGATTTTATCCAGCAACAAATGTCAAAGCAGAAAATTTTGCTTAAGATTCAGCAGCAGCGGTACAAGGTTTTACTCGGTGTTGAAAAAATACTAAAGGCAACCATTGATGAATTGATAGCAAAGAGACGTGCGCTCGGGGTTTTGGTTCATGCTTATGAAAAGCGTAGTCGTGAACAGTCAATCATTGAATTTGAAAATAAAGTTCGTCAGCAACAGGCTAATTATCTCGATCAGCTGGCAGAATACAACGATGAACTGGTTAGACTACACAATACCAACAATAACGCTAGTGAAATTGCTTATTTGCAGATGAAAATATTTACCACTGAAGAGTATTCGCGCTTAACAGATGTTCAACTCGAACGTAGACATTTGCAGAGCGAGTATGAAAGCTATGCTAAACTTGAGCTCGCCCTTAGAGAAGTAAGGAATTTAGTCGAAATTACCAACCGACTACTCACTATCAGCAAACGCATCGATATGAATCGTACAATCCTGAAGCGGCGTGATGACGTTTTTGCTGAGCGTGCAGCACTAATTCACAGTATAAAGGAGCAGGGTATCCTGCCAAGGGTGGATTTACTGCGAGCGCAAGCTAGTCTTGATAAATTAAAACGAGCTTATCAAGACGAAGACCAGAGTTTTACTTTGCTCGCGAGTCAGCTTGATGAGTTAAGCACCCGTGTTAAACATGACTTACGACGTCAGCTTGCTAAGCGCCAAGGTCTGCCCGGTTTTAGTGTTAAGGCTTGGTCCTTGCTTGGTCAGCGTATCTTGCAGTTGCCAAAATTATTCTTAGTTGCCTTACATAACTTAAAAATTCATACCGAGCTAGTATTAGCTTCATTACCAAATTGGCACACAAGTCTATTAATTGCTTTTATGAGTGGCTTTTTATTGCTGTGGTTTTGGGCGCGTTATTATTTGGACATTGCAATTCGGCGTATTGAAGAAAACCGAGAAAAATTCTTCGTTAACACGGTATATATAACCTTATTGTTGCTGCGTCGAAATCTAGGTAGCTTGTTTTTCATAGGTGCTTGTCTTGGTTTCCTATTTTTGGTTCGAGTCAATTTCAAAGAATATGCTTTCTTGGCCTACATTGGCATGGTTTGGTTGCTGATCAAGCCTGCTATCGGTTTGGCACGTATCACTTTATATGAAAGTGTTGGTGATAAAGAGGGGCGTGATGTCAGGCTTTATCATTCACTTTATTGGGGTTTAACAATGGCTGGTGTCACAACTGCTATTACCGTGACAGTCAACCAATTTCCAATCAGCTACCAAGTTATTGATTTATTTAATTGTTTGTTTATGGTGTTGATGTTTCTAGTTTCATTAGCGCTACTAAAATACTGGGATATCTTGCCGGACTTGTTTGAGAAGTATATTGATATTCGACGACTTTATTTGAAAAGCTTATTACGTTCGCTTACGTTGCTATTCCCGATTGTGTTGCTGGCTAATGCCGTCATTGGGATGCTCGGATATACTGAGCTAGCTTGGAGTATTGCTAAGCATGCCGGTATCATCGTGTTGCTATTTGCTGCTTACGTGGTTTTACGTGGTGGTTTGCTTGAGCTCATGGATCTACTATCAAGTTTAGTGATTCGTAAGTTCCGTAACGGCTGGCTATGGACTGAGGCAATATTAAAGCCCATTGATAAGATTACTCGTTTGCTATTATTGCTTGCCATAGTCGCTACTGCTTTTCATATTTTTCAATGGGATGTCGATCCCGAAATTGTGACAAAGCTAGAGTCATTACTCGCATTGAAGTTGCTTGCATTTGATCAGATTTCTTTTTCAGTACTTGATGTGATCAAATTTGCTGTTGTACTGACAGTGTTAATGTGGATGACACGTTGGTCAAGAGAGTTCGCGTATCGTTGGCTATATTCTTCGATTAGTGATCTTGGCTTGCGGAACAGCCTCGCTGTTTTTACTCAATACAGTGTAGTCGCGTTTGGTATCTACATCGCTTTGCGTGTGCTCCATACTGACTTAACCAGTATTAAGTTTATTCTTGGTGGTCTAGCGATTGGTTTTGGTTTTGGCTTGCGCGACCTTGCCAATAACTTTGTCAGTGGTTTGTTAATGTTGATTGAGCGACCAGTTCGCACTGGTGATTTTGTTGATATCGATAATCACATTGGTGAAGTTACTCACATTGGTTTGCGCTCGGTGACTGTGCGTACGTGGGATAATATGGAATTAATTGTACCTAACTCAGAAGTCTTTAGTCGTTCTTTTGTTAATTGGACCCGTAGTGATGATGTGGTTCGCACTATCATCAAGTTGCGAGTAAACCGTGTTGATGATCCACACAAGGTTCAAAATATTGTCAAGCAAGTGTTGGGTGAAACTTCAAGCGTGTTAACTGAACCTGAACCACAAGTTTTTCTCAGTGAGATGGATGATGTTTTGATCCAGCTAGAAGTACGCTACTTTATCAACATGCGTAAGTCACGTTCACGCTCTCGCGTACGTTCTGAAGTGTTATTCAGAATGTGGGATCGATTCAAGCTCTATGGTATCGAGCCGCCATATCCACAGCAATTGCTACATATTAAGTCACTGCCAAATAGTGTAACTTAAGATTGATGGTTTTAACTAGTGCGTTCAAGGGTATAAATAATATCAGCACCACTACCACTTGTGTTGGTTTCAGCTTGTAAAGACCACTTTGGGCTAAGTCTATAATGCATACTTAATGTTTGCTGTTGGTTATTTAGCCCAACGCTGTAGCGCACATGGGCGCGCTTTGATAGCCGTTTGCCTACGCTGAGAGCAGTGCCCTGTGAAACCGTTTCTGTTTCGCTATCATAGTTATCTTGGCTATTCAGTTCAATTTCATCGAGCCCAAGTTTATTTTTTAAATC
>CAWUKA010000104.1:0-6889 GCA_963922965.1 uncultured Gammaproteobacteria bacterium
CCGGTTGCGAGGGTGAAATTCAAGTTTTGCAAGCAAAAAACGTTAACCCGCATAATAGGCAAAATGAGCTAAGTTCAACTATGTTTATTAAGAATGGTGACATGACTTCAAGAAACTTTGATGAATTTACAGGTAAGCCGGAGTTAAGCAACCAACGGTTGAAACAACCGGCAAAATACAAAGTCTGTTTAATCAACGACGATTACACACCGATGGATTTTGTGGTAGTGATGCTAGGGCGTTTTTTTGGGATGACGAACGACACAGCAACAGAAGTAATGCTGCAAATACATAATAATGGCAAAGTTATCTGTGGTCTTTATTCACGAGATATCGCAGAAACGAAAGTCGCTCAAGTGAATGAATATGCTCGACAACACAACTTCCCACTACTTTGTACGATGGAAGCCGAATAAAACATTTTAGTATCGCTAGCAGGGGAGTGGTATATGCTAAATAGGGAACTTGAGTTTACTTTAAATCTAGCCTTTAAAGAGGCTAGAGAAAAACGCCACGAATTTATGACAGTCGAGCACCTATTCTTAGCACTACTCGATAATTCATCGGCGGCTAGTGTGTTACGCGCATGCGGTGTCAACATGACACGTCTTAGAGTTGATCTCAGTACATTTGTCGATGAAACAACACCTTTATTACCAGAAGAAAATCAGGAGCGTGAAACACAACCAACGCTTGGTTTTCAACGTGTATTACAACGTGCTGTATTCCAAGTACAGTCTTCAGGTAAAACAGAGGTTACTGGCGCCAATGTTCTTGCAGCAATTTTTAGTGAGCAAGAAAGTCAGGCTGTTTATTTTCTGAAACAGGAAAAAGTTTCTCGTCTTGATATTGTGAACTTTATTTCTCATGGTATTTCCAAAATTAGTCAACAACCAGCTGTTGATGATGAACCTTCGCAATCTAGTCAACCTGTTTTTGAAGAAGATGTACAAGCCTCGCCATCTTCACAAAGTGCACTTGAGTTATATACAACGAATTTAAATACAAAAGCTCGCATGGGTGATATTGATCCATTAACAGGGCGTTCTGATGAAGTACTACGAATGATCCAAGTGATTTGTCGTCGTCGAAAAAACAATCCTTTACTTGTTGGTGAAGCAGGTGTTGGTAAAACTGCGATAGCAGAAGGGTTAGCAAAACGCATTGTTGATGGTGAAGTCCCTGAAGCAATTATAGATAATACCGTTTACGCATTAGATCTTGGTGCCTTACTTGCAGGTACTAAATATAGAGGTGATTTTGAAAAACGCTTAAAAAACGTATTACAAGAGTTAAAATCTGAACCTGGTGCAGTACTATTTATTGATGAAATTCATACTATCATTGGTGCTGGTGCCGCTTCCGGTGGTGTCATGGATGCATCGAATTTAATTAAACCAATGCTTGCTAATGGCGAATTAAAATGCATTGGCTCGACAACTTTTCAAGAATACCGTGGTATCTTTGAAAAAGACCGAGCACTAGCTCGCCGTTTCCAAAAAGTTGATGTGGTTGAGCCTAGTGTTGAAGATACCTTTGCTATATTAAAAGGCTTAAAAGAACGTCTTGAATTACATCACGGTGTTAAGTTTTCAGTCCGCGCGCTGAAACTTGCTGCCGAACTATCTGCACGTTATATCAGTGATCGCTTCTTACCTGATAAAGCGATTGATGTTATCGATGAAGCAGGCGCGTATCAAAATTTACTGCCTGCCTCAAAACGTAAAAAAATTGTTGGTGTCAATGAGGTCGAACACATCGTTGCTAAGATGGCTCGCATACCCACCAAGACAGTATCTCAATCAGATATGGAAAAATTACGCTTTCTTGAGCGCGATTTGAAAATGTTGGTTTACGGCCAAAATCCTGCAATTGAAACCTTAGCAACTGCAATCAAATTATCACGCTCAGGCCTTGGTGATGAATCGAAACCAATCGGCTCATTTTTATTCGCAGGCCCAACCGGTGTTGGTAAAACTGAAGTGGCTAGACAATTGGCGAGTGTACTTGGTATTGAATTAATTCGCTTTGACATGTCAGAGTATATGGAACGACATACAGTATCAAGACTGATTGGTGCCCCACCTGGCTATGTTGGTTATGATCAAGGTGGCTTATTGACTGAGGCGATTAATCAAAGTCCGCATGCAGTCTTGTTGCTAGATGAAATTGAAAAATCAGATCCAGAAGTGTTTAACTTATTACTTCAAGTGATGGATCATGGCACCTTGACAGATAATAATGGTCGCAAAGCAGATTTTCGTCATGTTATTTTAGTGATGACAACTAATGCTGGTGCAGAATTGATGTCCCGCTCATCAATGGGTTTTACTGAGCAAGATCACTCGACTGAAAGCGTTGAAGCACTCAATAAATTATTTACTCCTGAATTCCGTAATAGGCTCGATGCAATCGTGCAATTCAAAGCTCTTGATGAAGCAACTATCTGCAATGTTGTTGATAAATTCGTGATGGAATTAGAAGTCCAGCTCGAAGAAAAATCTGTTTCAATTGAACTCGATGAGCCAGCAAAACAGTGGCTTGCGCTAAATGGTCACGATAAAAAGATGGGTGCAAGGCCGATGGCGAGACTGATTCAAGATAAAATCAAGAAGCCACTGGCTGAGGAACTACTGTTTGGTAAACTTGCTAGCGGCGGCGGTGTCTGCATCTCAGCGAAAGATGGTGAATTAGTGATTGAGATAAGCGAGCTTGTCAAAACCGGCTAACTGCTGGTACCGCTGCGTTTTTCCGGGTTACGGTAAATAATTCGACCTTTGCTCAAGTCATAGGGTGTTAACTCTACCGTCACCAAATCACCAGTTAAGATGCGAATATAATTCTTTCGCATTTTTCCTGAAATGTGGGCGGTGACGATGTGACCGTTTTCAAGTTCGACGCGGAACATTGTGTTTGGCAAGGTATCAATGACGGTACCTTGCATTTCAATTTGATCTTCTTTTGCCATAAATTCTGTTGACTGCTGATTAAACTGTAATCTCGTATTATAAACAAATTGTTTTGACATTCAACAAAAAATTATTCTAAGGCGTCAAGATAGCGCTCTGCATCCAGTGCAGCCATACAACCTGAACCTGCTGATGTGATCGCCTGTCGATAAATTGAATCACCCACATCACCGGCAGCAAATACACCGGACTTAGATGTTGCAGTTGCATTACCACGAGTACCTGAGTTCACTACAATATAACCATTGTCCATCTCAAGTTGATTGGCAAACAAGTCCGTATTGGGCTTGTGACCAATAGCGATAAAGACACCAGTCACTGCTAATTCATCGATCGCTTGTGATTTAACTTGTTGCAAGCGGACTCCACTAACACCTTGCTTATCACCGACTATCTCGTTGAGCACAGTATTCCAGCGGATGTGGACATTTTCTGCTGTTTTTTTCATTAGGCGGTCAACCAATATTTTTTCGGCACGTAGCTGATCACGCCGATGAATTAAGGTAACTGTTTTCGCAATATTGGCTAAATACAGAGCTTCTTCAACAGCCGTGTTGCCACCACCAATAACGACTACATCCTGACCACGGTAAAAAAATCCATCACAAGTTGCACAAGCTGAGACGCCTTTGCCTTTGTAAGCCTCCTCTGAACTTAAACCGAGGTATTTGGCAGTTGCACCGGTTGCGATAATTAATGCATCAGCATAGTACTGGGTTGAAGCCCCGATCAGCTTGATACCATCACTCAGATCAGCTTGCTCAATGTGGTCATTGATAACTTGGCACTCGTATTGTTCGACATGGTTCAGCATGTCTTGCATCAGCTGTGGTCCCTGTAAGCCGTTACCACTTCCTGGCCAATTATCGACATCTGTAGTGGTCATCAACTGGCCACCCTGTTCGATGCCAGCAATTAAAACCGGCTTCAGATTAGCGCGTGAGGCATACAGGGCAGCTGTATAGCCAGCTGGACCGGAGCCCAAAATAATTAAGCGGTGATGCGTTTCGAGCATAAAATTTCTATTCCTCAATGCTATTGATATTACAAAAGTCACCTGTACGTGCAATAATACAGCAGTTACAGTGTCGCTAGTGTATGCAAGCACTTGCAAAACTGCAACAGTTCATTCGGCACGATTATGAGTGAGAGGAAAACTTGAAGCAAGCCACACAAAGAACAACAAACACACCTTTTCAACTGAGTCTTCATTACCGAATTCGAGAGGCAAAACTACTACTGTCGGTTGGTGCAGCTTTGTTCTTATTTATGGCGCTGGTGAGCTATCACGAAAGCGACCCAAGTTGGTCACATACAGGCATATCTCGTCACGTGGTCAATGCTGCTGGCTTGGCTGGCGCTTGGATTGCTGACTTCTTGCTTTACTTGTTTGGTTATATGGCTCACCTATTTCCAATACTTTTTACCTATCAAGCGATACGGCTATACCAAGCGCGCAAACATGAAAAATTTGACACTTACTTAGTTTGCATCAGAGGATCTGGCTTGGTACTGACGATAGTTGGCGGTTGTGGTGTGCTCAGTTTACATTTCTCCCCCCTCCAAAATCATCTGCCATATCATTCCGGTGGTATCCTCGGTGATCTGACTGGGCCAGGAATGCTAGCAAAATTTAATTTTCTTGGCACCACCATGATTTTATTCGTTGCTGTACTCAGTGGTTTTACTTTGGCAACAGGATTTTCCTGGTTGAAAGCAATGGATAAGATTGGGTCAATAACGTTAACATTGGCTGAACGAGGACAAAGCTACGGACGCTACCTATTGCTGCGCATACAATATTACTGGCAGCAATATCGAGAAAAACATTCACAACAGCAACCACCGCAAACACAGCCAGCAGTAATGCCAAAACCTATTAACAACGTTAGCGAGCAAGCTGCAACAAGCCAGGTCATTAACACATTTAGGCGCCGCCCATCGACATCAAGTGCAACTAAAGCAAAAGCTACTCAACCAAATCGGCGCAAAAAAACAGAGATTTTAACAACCAAGCATGCAACACCACCGTTGCAGTTGCTAGATGAGCCCGAGCGGATTAAAGGGAAAGGTTTTAGCAAAACCAAACTTGCGCAAATGGCTAATGATGTTGAGGCAATCTTAAAAGATTTTAGTGTCGACTCTCGAGTTGTTGCTGTCTATCCTGGCCCAGTAATTACTCGTTTCGAATTACAACTAGCACCAGGCGTGAAGGTGAGTCGTATTAGTGGCTTAGCAAAAGATTTAGCGCGCTCGATGTCAGTGATTAGTGTGCGTATTGTAGAAATTATCCCTGGCAAGTCAGTTATTGGCTTGGAAGTGCCGAATGATGAGCGAGAAGTCGTTCGTCTTTCTGAAGTGCTAGACAGTAAAATTTATCAATCTGCAGACAGTCCACTCAGCATGGCACTCGGTAAAGACATTTCTGGCGAAGCAGTGGTTGTCAATTTACAAAAAATGCCGCATTTGTTGGTTGCTGGTACCACCGGCTCAGGTAAATCGGTTGGCTTAAATGCCATGCTGTTAAGTTTGCTTTACAAAGCATCGCCTAAGCAAGCCCGCTTTATCATGATTGATCCGAAAATGCTCGAGCTATCAATCTATGATGGTATTCCACACTTACTAACACCTGTCGTCACCGACATGAAAGAAGCTGCTAATGCTTTGCGTTGGTGCGTTGCTGAAATGGAACGTCGCTATCAAGTGATGGCAAAGCTAGGTGTGCGCAGCCTGAGTAGTTATAACAGCAAAGTTAGCAAAGCAATACAAGTAGGCCGGCCAATTCTAGATCCATTCAAGCAAACCACCAGCGATGATGAACAAGAGCAGGTTTTCTTACAAACGCTACCGTATGTTGTAGTTGTGATCGATGAATTCGCAGACATGATTATGATTGTTGGTAAAAAGGTCGAAGAACTAATCGCACGTATTGCGCAGAAGGCTAGAGCAGCAGGTATTCATCTTATTTTAGCAACGCAACGGCCATCGGTTGATGTAATTACCGGCTTGATTAAAGCCAATGTTCCAACCCGAATAGCTTACCAAGTTTCTTCAAAAATTGATTCACGCACCATCATTGATCAACAAGGCGCTGAACAATTGCTCGGACATGGTGATATGTTGTATCTACCACCAGGCAGTGGTGTACCGATTCGCGTTCATGGTGCATTCGTTGCTGACCATGAGGTACATGCTGTGGTCAGCCACATCAAAGCAGCCGGCGAACCAGACTATTTGTTTGATATTATTGATGACAGCCAAACTGAATTGGATGCTCAAATTGGCAATCAAAATCCGTCTGGTGAAGCTGATCCATTGTATGATCAGGCTGTGCAAATCGTATTAGATACGCAAAAGGCTTCAATTTCTGGCGTACAACGCCGTTTAAAAATTGGTTATAATCGAGCAGCACGTTTACTCGAAGCAATGGAGCAAGCTGGTGTTGTCAGCACAATGAGCAATAATGGCTGTCGAGACATTCTTATCACGGATAACTCATGAAAAAATATTACCTTTTAATTTTATTATGTATAATTTGTTCATTTGCTCAAGCAGCTACAGCAATTGAGCAGCTCACCGACATACTCAGTAAAACCCAGACAATAAAGGCTAATTTCACTCAAACCGTATTCACAGAAGATAGCAGAATATTACAATCATCTGCCGGCCGACTTGCAATCGCCAGACCGAAGCAATTTTATTGGCAAACCGAACAACCCAACAAACAAATCGTGATTTTAAATCAAGATATTGTTTGGATTTATGATGTTGATCTCGAACAAGTAACTAAAAAACATAATGAAACTAATCTAATGAATACACCAGCAAGTTTGTTGAGTGACAATCTAGCTGATATCAGCCAAGCATTCCGTGTTAGCATGCAAACCAATCAACAAGGTAGGCGCTATTTCAGACTGGTC
>CAWUKA010000105.1:0-6731 GCA_963922965.1 uncultured Gammaproteobacteria bacterium
TGGCACCTCGATGTCGGCTCATCACATCCTGGGGCTGGAGCAGGTCCCAAGGGTATGGCTGTTCGCCATTTAAAGTGGTACGCGAGCTGGGTTTAGAACGTCGTGAGACAGTTCGGTCCCTATCTGCCGTAGGCGTTGGAAATTTGAGAGGAGCTGCTCCTAGTACGAGAGGACCGGAGTGGACGTATCCCTGGTGCTCCGGTTGTCACGCCAGTGGCATAGCCGGGTAGCTAAATACGGACGGGATAACTGCTGAAAGCATCTAAGCGGGAAGCCCACCTCAAGATTAGATTTCCCTGAGTACGTTGATACTCCTCAAGGTCTGTCGAAGACTACGACGTTGATAGGCGAGGTGTGGAAGCATAGTAATATGTGAAGCTAACTCGTACTAATTGACCGTGAGGCTTGTCCATATAACCTTAAAATATCTTGTTTCGTTTTAAGTTTATGTTTTAAGAAGAATTGTTCAAAATATCCAGTGCTTTTCAATCATATTGTTAATTTGTGTTTATAGTATTCTGGCGATAATAGCGGGTAGGAACCACCTGATACCATTCCGAACTCAGAAGTGAAACTGCTCAGCGCCGATGATAGTGTGGGAGTTCCCATGTGAAAGTAGGACATTGCCAGATTTTAATTTAAGGCCTGCTTATTGTTTAATAAGCAGGTTTTTTTCTATGTGCGAGATCTATTTTATAGCTGGAATACTCCACGGTTCTTCTTCCTCCTCCTCGTCATCAGATGATGTATCGATGCTCGCATCATCCAGCTCGATAGGGCTTCTAATTCAGTTATATCTAGTGTACTCACATAATGTATTGAACGGAACTTGTGTTGCCATCATGTGACTTCTCAGCGCCTTGTTCTTTAGGTCGTGTGATTGAACTCGCTGAGTGGCTCCGTTGTGTCAATGTTACTTTTAGTCGTGCTGCTGTTTGTTCTAATGTTAGCTGCTGCTTATTTTTTTTCTCTCGCTCTATAGCTGCTCTTACAGCAACAATCTGGGTGTGATGTTGGTTATGTGCGAGTACCGCAGCTGTGACTACATAAACACTTAAACACAACGAGAAAATGTTCAACCACGGTAAGCTAAGAATAAATAACATCGCAAAAACGAGACTAGTCGGCAATAGTGCGTTACGTGACCCTGTTGCAAAGTAGTGATGCCAGTTGTGAGGTTGTTGATTTGAGTGTGAGTGACAACAGCCAGAATCATTACTGCTGTCTGACTCGGTGCTAATGAATCTCTCCTGCCCACGCATAAAATCTTTTGGTGCTGATTGTGATCGTAGATTAGGGCAAGACGCTGAATGTTTCACGCAATGTTGATCTGTAATCATTAAGCGTTCTAAATTTCTAAGTTAGATGTGTGGCTATTGATAAAATCTTAATAATAAAGATAATAATGAAATTATCGCAAATGAAAATAAGAATTATCCCTAGGTTGTCTATGCGACAATCACCCTCTTTGACTCAACTAGCAACTCTAGCAACTTTCGAGTAACTAAACATACTTGATGCGAGTATCATGTTGTTGTCGCTTTTCTATCTGTAGTATGTTACTGATTATTTATTGGGGGGACGTTACAGCACGTGACTACTATCAAGCTCAATCTAACCGAGCCAGCTCAATCTTTTTATTATTGTATTGAATATTTCGCTGAACTTGGTTCAACAAATACTTATTTATTAAATAAAGCATCTCATGCTGATATTTCTGGTCGAGTTTGTGTGACTGACATGCAAACCAAAGGCCGCGGCAGGCGAGGTCGCGAGTGGGTTGCGCAGTTTGATGATTTAACGTTTTCACTTGCTTGGCGATTCAATAATATTGATTTGTCTGGTCTCAGTCTAGTCGTTGGTATGGCAGTGATTAATGTACTGAAAAAAATTGGCGTGTCTGATTGCCAACTAAAGTGGCCGAATGATGTTTACAGTGCTCAATCCAAGTTGGCAGGTATTTTAGTCGAATTTGTTAATAGCCATGGCTATATCCAAGCAATCATTGGTATCGGTTTGAATTTTTATACTCACGACGCTGATAACAAAGTTGCTTTGGAGCAATGTTTGCAACACTTACCAGACAAAACTGAGTTGTTATCAGCGCTACTGAGTGAGCTACACCTATTGCTCTCTGTGTTTGAGCAGCAATGCTTTAGTGGTTTTTATCAAAATTGGAAGCACTATGATATGTTGTTTGGGCATCTAATTAGTGTAGAAGAAAGCGGGGTAGTTATCCATGGGGCTGCGTGTGGTGTCAACCAATTTGGTCAGTTGCTGGTTAATTGTAATGGTGTTATGCAATCCTTCGCCAGCGGTGAGGTGAGTGTACGGATGAAGCTATGATTTTATTGCTCGATGTTGGTAGTTCGACAATCAAGTGGGTTTGCACTGATGGTAGCTTACTTAGTCTACCCAGCAATAGTTTTGTTTACAAGGTTGAAGATGTTTCAGCTCAATTACAACGGGCGTGGGATCCTCTTACTAAGCCGGATCAAGTGTTTGTCGCTAGTGTTGCAAGCCAAGAAGTTAATATTGCTGTTGCTAACTGGATACGGCGATGTTGGCAGCTTGAGCCAGACTTCATATCTAGTCCCCAGAATAGCGGTGAGTTACGCAATGGTTATTTCGATCCGGCTTCACTTGGTATTGATCGTTGGTTAGGAGTGTTGGCAGCTTCTTCCTATAGCGTGTTTCCATTTGCAGTATTTGATTGCGGTACTTGCTTAACTACTGATGTGGTTGCGAGTGATCGCCAGCACCTAGGTGGCCTGATAACACCGGGCTTGTGGTTGATGCAACAGTCGATCGCTGAACACACTGCTATCAATTATTTAGTAGATCCTGGGAAAGGATTTGAGCCCTGTTTGTTTGCAACGACCACCGAAGCTGGGATTCGAGCTGGGACGCTAGCGATGGCTACCAGCCATCTACAAGCGCTAGCTGACCACTTGCGGCAAAGGTTCGGTAACGAGTTGACTTGTTATCTAACTGGGGGTGAAGCGACTCATTTCTGTTCTTATTTGGCTGATGATTTTGTCGTAAAGCCTGATTTGGTGTTAGAAGGTTTGTTATTGGCAACTAAAAAATAGAATTCCGTTGCACTTGTCAATGACATTGCTTAAAATGCGTTTTTTTTCGGGCTGGTGTAGCTCAGTTGGTAGAGCAGCTGATTTGTAATCAGCCGGTCGTCCGTTCGAGTCGGTCCACCAGCTCCATTTTATTTGTTAGCCTTGGTTTGCATTGATTACAGCGACTATTGTGCTTGCTTGATAGAAAATAGTCTGTTCCCGTTACAGTTACGCTACACCGCTTTACTAAAGATGAGCACTTCTCTGAATAGGGTATAATCTCTGCGGCATAGTTGGCTAGCCTAATTGAACATATTGGTCGCACTATACTTTATCTGCTGATGACTGGTTGCAAGCGTATTTTAATCAATCACTAACGCCGAGTCAGCTTTGCCTCACTTTCGATAATGTATTAATGTGTCAATATGGTATTGCCTTGCCAGTGCTGAAGAATTATGGTGTTTGCGTTTTTTGGTTTGTTTACTCATCAGTGCTTGAGGGTAAATATGGCCGGTTAGAAGTATATCGATATTTTCGCACAGTTTTTTTCGTTCAATTGAATATTCTTATTATCATCTTAATGGCATGCTCCTCGTATCCTAGGCACGAAATAGGGTTATAATAACGTCATAGGAGGTGTCCAAAATGAATGGAAGACGATACTCTGAAGGATTTAAATTAGAAGCAATGAAGCAAATTACAGAGCGAGACTGTAAGGCTAGCGAAGTTGCCGACAGATGAGGTGTAACCCTAAAAAGCCCATCTGCTTGGCAAAAGAAATGGGATAATCCTAGTCACCAATATCAAACTATCACCAGTCAACAAGAAGAGCTAAGGCAGCTAAAAGCTGAGTTGCGTCGTGTCACACAGGAACGCAACCTTTTAAAGGAAGCCGCGGCATTCTTTGCCGGCGAGTCAAACAAAAGTACGCGTTCATAAAATCTCGTATCAATAAATACGCTGTTTCGCTGATGTGCGAAATCCTCGGGGTTCATCGCAGCGGCTTTTATGCCGAGTTGAAACAGTCAAAGAGCAAACGAGCCCTAGAAGACGATCGTCTTCTAGGGCAAATCAAACACTTCTGGCTGGAAAGTGGCTGCGCCTATGGTTATAGAAATATTTATATTGACCTAAAGGATTCAGGAGAAAACATAAGCAAAAATAGAGTATACAGGCTAATGAAGCAAGCCAATATAAAATCTCAGAGAGGCTATAAACGCCATATAGGTTTTCGAGATCGACAGGAAGAATAAGCTGTGCTAAACAAATTAGCGCGCCAGTTTAAAATTCATAAACCAAATCAAAGCTGAATAACCGATTTTACGTATATTCGTACGCATGAAGGCTAGCTGTACGTTACGGCTGTGATTGATTTATTTTCAAGACAAGTCATTGGTTGGCGTATAAAAAATAATCCGATAACTGATTTGGTTATTGATGTATTAATTATCGCCGTTTGGCGTAGCAAGCCAACGTCAAAAGTTCTAGTTCACTCAGATCAAGTTGTTCAATACACATCATCTGATTGGAAAGTCTTCTTGAGGGAAAATAACCTCGAAGCAAGCATGAGCCGTCGTGGCAATTGCTACGACAATGCTGCTGCTGAAAGTTTTTCTCATCGCAAAGACTGAGAGAATTAAAAGAAGAATTTTTAAAACAAGGGAGGAATTAAGGCAAGAGATATTTAATTTTATCGAGCTTTATGATGACCCTAAAAGACGGCACGTTCATAGTGGTAATGTTGCTCCGCGGGTATTTGAAAAGTAATACAATGAGAAACTATTGAGTGTCTAGCTAAGTGGGGCTTGTCAGTATACTTAGTCAGTAAAACGCCATTATAATGAATCTATTGCAATCGACTACTGGTCGTAACACTTTAAAATCTGGTTCACAGAGTTAATTATCAAGTATCGTGCGAGTTGATCGAGTTTATTGGTCTGCTGATGAAGTTTATCGATTAGATTCGCGTTCTATTAATTTTTCATGAATCTAGCCAACTTAATTGCTGACATAAAAATAAGTATTTTATACGTATTCCTATTTTGTTACTTGTTGTCTACTATACGCTGAATTCATTATAGTGATCATTGAACTAAGGAGATTTATTAGTGCCAACCCAGCCGTTGTTTGATCTACCTAAAGTTAACGATGCATTTCAAGGTATGCAGTCAACGCTATCACAACAATTACGTCAGAATCTCGCACGAACCAGAGCTACCGAATTCAATTTGAGCTTAGTCGGCTCACCAGCAATGCTTGAAAAACTCAGCGGCACAGTAGCCGCATCAGGAGGGTTAATTACTGCGGCTAATGAGCTTGGTTTATTGTCACTTTCGTTAGCAGGGTCAGTAGCAGCCGTTGCTCCTGTCGCGGCCCTCACCGGGGGCGCCGGTATGTTGGCTAGCTTAGGGGTGGGAGCTCTTCATCGGTACAATAACGAGAAGCTGAATCAACGTGCTGAAGCACATACAACACGGCAGATGCAACTCTTTATTGATAACGGTGGCTCACTTAAACAACTGGCTGAAATAACATCGGATAATCTATTAGCGATTGATGGTAACGATACATCTGGTTTTAAAAGGGCGAATCAAAAGATGTATCTGAAGGTTAAAAGTATGCTTGATAGCGAGGAGACTGTTCCACAAAAGCATCTGACAACAGCAGAAGAGCAAGAAGCCATTGCACAGATGTACGAAGCCCAAAAAAATCCCTGGTATGAAGTTCCGCTCTATGATAAAGAAAATGCCGAGTTCCATCAGCAAATGTTAGAAGCGACTGAGCAAGGTTTATCTGAAGCTGAGCTTGCCCAGGCCTTTCTCGATCCAGAAGCTACTCAAAGTTATGTCGATGTGAGGCTTGCAGTAGAGTCAGCCGGTCATGCTCAGGATGATGAAGCTGTGGCACGAAAATGTTATGAGGAACTCAAACAACTCTCTGAGCAGCAACAGCAACAACTTGCAATATCGCTCAGTGAACGCGAAGCAGCGATTCAAGCTCAACAGTTTGATATCAGTTTACAAACCTGCAATTCGATTACTGCACTTGGCCAACAGGTAGATAGCAAGACGCTGCAAGGCATTGGTATAGTTGGTAAAAGCAGTACAACCATACTGCAACAGCTGGCAACATTTCCCGATGCGCAATCATATTTCAAGCCACTCAGTCAGGCTTTCACTACAACGCTTGGCTTCTTGTCACCGTACACGACCATAGCCACAGCGGGTCTTACCATATACCGCTATTTTCGTCATCGCCATGATCAGCAAGAGCCCGATCAGTTGCAGCTTGCACTGGCATCGATTTCTACTGAGCTACAAACCATACGTCACGAAATGCAGCAATATTTTTCAATTTTATTCGCGCAAAATCAAGCACTACTCGAGCGCATTGACCGGCTTGCGCTTGAGTTGTCTAGCCAAATTGATCGAGGCTTTGATCATGCAGTGGTTGATATCACAACTCGACTTCAGACCGTGCAAGCAAGCTTAAATCAGGTTGCTCATAGAGAGCAGCTCAGGGTGATATGTGCTGCCCAAGAAGAGATGGCAACGTACGCAACTGAGATCGAGCGTCATACCCAGCTCGTTCCAGGTCGATTAGCTGAAATTCGGTTAGCGATGCTTAACTTAATGTCCGGTCGAACTACGAGTTCACAAA
>CAWUKA010000106.1:0-6720 GCA_963922965.1 uncultured Gammaproteobacteria bacterium
CATCGGTAAATTTAGCGCGGGTACGACGCAAACCTTGCCGTAGACGTGACATCAGTGTGCTTTCAGTTGCAGCGTCTGACGATGGCGTTGATGTTGGTTTGCGTTTAAATAAGTTGAGCATGAAGTTTTTATAGACGATTTGAACAAGCTTGTAATGAGGATACTATCAAACCAAGCCAGGGTGAAACAATGGCGCTCGTCATGACTTAGCCGAGTGCATACTTAAATTATGCTCAGATTAAAGCTTCAATCTGACAAGCGCAATATGCTAATGTTCGCACTCCATAATCATGAGTACTAGATAAATAATGACATCATATGTCGCAGCAGACCGATTATTTGGCAAAGGAGTGCTCACTACAACATTGTGTATATTTTTGGCTTCATATATCTGCACAGCGCTGGCTTCCTACGCTAATATCATATTGTTTGCCGTGGCAGCTACAGTCAGTGTAGCATCGCTGATGTTGCTGACCTGCTTAGCTGCAGTCTGGCTACTAGCAAACATCCTCAACCTTGCCTATCAACTGATTCAGTATTCATTTCAACACATTATGCCACTCTTAAGATCGCAGCCGGCAACTGGCCAACCGCAAGCCGTAGAGTTTAAGACAACGCCAGCAACGGCAGTACTACCGCCGGCACCAGGAGCATCAGCCGCTGGCGAAGCAAACCGCTCGCCTCAAGAACCCCCCGTTATGACCACTTGCCGTTATGACCACTTGCCATCATCGCCACTGCCCCGCACGGACATAACATCACTCTGGTGACATGACGAATGCACTCGAATTACATATACTTAACTATCTTTCAATCGTAGATGACGGCATGGGTAAGCAAGCTGTCACCACTGTTTGCTCATTGATTGCCTGCACTTAAGGCTGGCTTAAGGTTAACAAGCTAAAATTTGGCTCTACTCCGATAATAACGAGGCACAAATGGCACTCTATATTTCACTGCAAGCTATCTATGGTCGGAATCCAATGCGCAAAGCCGCAGATATAGCCAGCATCGTCGGCTTTACCGCGATGGTTGCGCTATCAATCCCGATTGCACTATTGATGCCTTTTTCGACACTAGTGTTGCCACTACTGCTAATGAGCATTTGGTGTGCTGGCTTTGCCTTGGCACTCGCAGTGATGACTACAGTCTGGATCGCAACCAATATACTCAACTTAGCTTGGCAAGTTACACGATTTTGCGCGAGTTGTGTCGCGACGTGGGCGTGCGACATCGGCCGCGGCTGCACTGCTTTGTTTGCGAATAATACAGCATCAATTCCTAGCCCAGGTACGCAGCCAGTAAATCACAGTGATACAACAAACCCTAGAGCGGCTGATACAGAATCATTATTTAAGGCGCTTGAGGCGCTGTCAATTGAATGCTTTGAGCCATTCCTAACCACTGCTAGCGCTAGTGGATATTTGCCACCACCGAGCGCGTTACCAAAGATATTAGGTGAGGCCAAAATAGCGACATATGAATCCGTGTACGCTAAACTCGGCGGCCCGGCATCATTGGAGGTAGAGCAGCTTGCTGCTCCAGTATTAGCTGCAGCATCAAACGGATCAAACTAGTTAGTCATTAACTAAAATCATAATTTGCCACCAATAGCATGGATATCATCCAAGTCACCCCCGGCACTTGCCTACCACGGTGAAGTTTGTTGAAATAACGATTCACTCACTCGCAAAGCTGGTATCATGTTAAAACTGCTCCGTCTATTCATACTGCTCCTCAGCTGCACACCACAATTGAGCGTAGCACTCGATGCAACCAACACCACCCACGAATATACCTTAAATAACGGTTTACGCCTGTTTGTTAAAGAAGACCACCGCGCACCCGTGGTCGTAAGCCAAGTTTGGTATAGAGTCGGCAGTAGCTATGAAGCAAATGGCTTGACTGGCATTTCACACGCGCTTGAGCACATGATGTTTAAAGGCACCCACAAATATCCAGCAGATCGATTCAGTCGTATCATTGGTGAAAACGGCGGCCGCTTAAATGCTTCAACTGGGCGCGACTACACGTTTTACTACGAAGAATTAGCGTCCGATAAATTACCGCTAGCGTTTGCGCTGGAAGCTGATCGCATGCACAACCTGGAGTTAAAACAACAAGACTTTGCCAAAGAGATCGAGGTGGTCAAAGAGGAGCGCCGGCTACGGACCGACAATAATCCGCTCGGTAAAACCTACGAGCGCTATTCTGCTGCCGCCCATATTTCCAGTCCTTATCACCACCCTGTGATCGGTTGGATGTCTGATTTAAATGAAATGACGGTACAAGAATTAAAACAATGGTATAGCCAATGGTATGCACCGAATAATGCTATTGTGGTGGTAGCTGGCGATGTGAAAGCGTCGGCGGTGTTAACATTAGCAAAAAAATATTTCGATCTGATCCCGGCAAACAAGCTACCACCTGCAAAACAGTTTACTGAACAAGAGCCGCTAGGCTTACGCACCCTGAGCGTACACATCCCGGCGCAAGTACCTTGGCTGATCATGGGGTATCAGGTACCATCAGTTACAACCAGCGCAGTAGCGTGGGAGCCCTATGCACTGACCTTACTTGCTTCGATTCTCGATCTTGGCGCCAGCGCTAGATTGAGCAAGCATTTGATTCGCGGCAAACATATAGCAACCAACGCTTCAGCTAATTACGAACCGTTTGTACGACTGAATACTTTATTTGAATTTTCAGCGACACCAGCACCTGGTAAATCCATTGAGCAAGTTAAACTTGCGATTTTGAGTGAGATAGACCAACTGAAAACAACACTAGTCAGCAAACAAGAGTTGGAGCGCGCGCGTACGCAACTCACTGCCGACAAAGTCTACTCGCAAGATTCAATCACCACACAAGCAGAACTCATTGGCTATGCCGAAAGTATCGGCACGTCATGGCGTGCGTACGATAATTTTTTACAAATGATTCAAAGCATCACCCCAGAGCAGATTCAGGCAGTAGCAAAAAAATATTTAATTACTGATCGGCTAACCTTGGCTGTGCTCGAACCTGAGACACTTAAGCTACAGGAGCAACAGTCATGATCAGAATTTTTTTATTATTGCTCAGTCTATCAAATTTAACCTACCCTGCTATTGCAAGCAACAAGCTCAACACTGATATTAAAACCTGGCACACCAAAAACAATGTGCCAGTGTTTTATTTACATGCGGCAGAAATCCCAATGCTTGATATTGCAGTAGTGTTTAATGCCGGCTCAGCACGTGACGGCAGTAAATTTGGTCTCGCCCAATTGACTAATAGCATGATGGATGAAGGAACCAAGCAATGGTCTGTCGATGAAATAGCTGAGCGCTTCGAATCGGTCGGGGCCAATTTCAGCGCTGACACCGATCGAGACATGGCATCGCTACACTTACGTAGTTTATCAACGCCTAGCAAATTACAACCTGCACTCGCAACCTTTGCTGACATGATAAGTCATCCGACGTTTCCTAGTCGCGCGTTAAAGCGACTACAAGACAATACACTACGTATGATCGAATTTGGCCAGCAGTCATCACGCTCGGTTGCTAACGACATCATCTATCAGCTTATTTATGATAACCAACCCTACGCTCATCCCGTGATCGGGCAAAAGCAAACAGTGGTAGGTATCAAGCAACAAGATGTCAAAGATTTTTATAATCGCTATTATGTCGCTAACAATGCATTGATCGCTATTGTTGGCGATGTAAAACAGCAACAAGCCACAGCAATTGCCAATCAATTAACGCAACACCTAGCAAGCGGCCAAGCAGCGGCACCACTACCACCGACCTTGCATCGAAGCGATCAAGCAAGTAGCAAACAACTTCATTTTCCAGGCACTCAAACTGCAATCCGACTTGGCACACTTGGCATTAAACGTAGTGATAATGATTATTTTCCATTAGTCGTCGGCAACCACGTGTTAGGTGGCTTGCCGTTACTATCACGCTTATTTACTGAAGTGCGAGAAAAGCGTGGCTTAACCTATGGTGCCTATAGTTATTTTTCGCCACAACTTGTTGCAGGCCCATTTATTATCACGATGGAAACTCGCAATGCACAAGTCAAAACAGCAACCGATGTTAGTAAGCAAGTACTCACAACCTTTGTTGATAACGGTCCATCGGCAAAAGAATTAGCATTAGCGAAAAAAAATATTATTGGTGGTTTTCCACTCAAGCTTGATAGCAATAGCGCTCTACTAGCAAATATGATTAACATCGGTTTCTACCGCTTGCCGCTAAATTATCTAGCAAGCTATCGTGATAACATCAATCAGGTTAGTCGTGCTGAAGTTAAAGCCGCTTTTGCCAAACACATTAATAGCAAAAAAATGGCAACTGTTACCGTTGGCAATACCGATGCGAACCAGTAAATCGACAGAATTAGTTCGCATTATCGGTGGCAAATGGCGCGGACGCAAGCTACGATTCCCAGCCGAACAAAATATTAGACCGACCCCTAATCGAGTGCGAGAAACAGTCTTCAATTGGTTAGCGCCATACATCGAAGATGCAACCTGCCTAGACTTATTTACTGGTAGCGGCGCACTCGGTATCGAAGCATTGTCGCGTGGCGCAGCACATACGACCTTTGTTGATCAAGCGCCATGCGTACTTGAACATATTAAAGAAACCTTAACCACCTTTGGCTCAGAGCAGTTCTCACTGACTGTAGGCAATATCCCAAAGCAAGTTGCACTGCCCTATAAACGCTATCAGATCGTCTTTATCGATCCACCGTTTTATCAAGGCTTACTAAAACGAACCTGTGCTTGGCTCAGTAGGGTCGAGCGCATCAATCAAGATGCACTAATTTACACTGAAACAGAAGCTGAATTAGCAACGATACCAGTACCGGATCATTGGCAGTGCCTACGCAGCGAATCAACTCGTCATGTCCAATACAATTTATTCACGATGAGGTAAGCATGACTATCGAACAATTAAAACAGCAAGCTGCTGAGGCAGCTCTGCAATATATCGGCGACAACATGGTGGTCGGTGTTGGTAGCGGTTCAACCGTGAACCATTTCATCGCAGCACTCGCCAGCATCAAGCATCGTATAGAAGGTGCGATTGCGAGCTCTAGCGCTACCGAGCAACAGTTACGTCAGTATCAAATTCCACTGCTTGACTTAAATGCTTGCGCTGAGCCTGATATTTATATTGATGGGGCTGACGAAATTAACCGCCACATGCAAATGATTAAAGGCGGCGGTGGCGCATTAACGCGAGAAAAGATCATCGCAGCTGCAGCGAAGCAATTTATCTGTATTATTGATGCAAGCAAATGGGTCACTGCACTTGGTAATTTTCCGATCGCACTCGAAGTAATACCGATGGCACGCAGCTATGTTGGACGCGAAATGGTTAAACTCGGCGGCAACCCCAATTATCGTAACGGTTTTATGACTGACAATAGTAATATCATTATCGATGTGTACAATCTCAACCTTAATGAACCGATCAAATTAGAGACCTTATTAAATAACATTGTCGGCGTGGTCTGTCACGGTTTGTTTGCGACCACAACAGCTGATATTTGCCTACGCGCAACAGCTGATGGTGTCTCAATCCATAAAAAATCATGGTAAAATAAATTCGATTAAAATTACTACTGACTCTTTAATGCCAATAGTGGCGCTATATGCTGACTGAAGTGTTGCCAACGGCCAACCTCTTCGTAACCTGCACGCTGTAGCGCTTGCTGATCATCAATATCATCAACCCCAGCGCTAATCAGACATTGCTGCTGCCATGACAAGCCTAGCTGCTGTAACAGCTCTAGCGAAGTCGATTCAGGCTCAGCAACCAACTGCTCATAACTCACCCCGATAAAATTAAGCAATAATTGCTGCTGCCAATGCTGCATTAACTGTTCATGGCTTTGATATAATGCTGCCACCGCGCTCAAGTCATTCGCCAGCGCTAGCTTGGAATCAAGGTAACAAGCTAACGTGACATCAACAGCATCACGCTTGCAGTAGATAATCTTGGCATGTGGGAATAGAATCGCAATCAAACCTAGCAATAGACTGTTATCAATTGAGCTATCCACCACATGCCGGGCTATACCTTGGGTCCGGCAATTGATTTGCTCTAAATAATAACTAGTAATTTCATCAATATTTTTTTGTGTTAAATCGGTAAATGCGTAAGGATATAACGATTTATGTGTACCCACCGTATTAGTTTCAATGTTTGCAACCTCCCGTAAACAATCTCGCTCGCTTGCTTTATCGATGTGAGAATGACGGCCTAGAATATTTTCAACGAGCTGCTGGCCTGAATGTGGCATACCAACAATAAAAATAGGTTGGCTTGAACTATGACCAGTCACGGTAAGATCAGCAATCGCATCTGCAGTGATCACTTGCTTAACTGTATTGATATTTACTTGATTAAAAAAATCATTGCCATTAGAAAATTGCCGCGTCAAGCGCTTGGCTTGCTGATAGTGATCAAAGGCTTGATCATAGTCTTGCTCCAACTCATCAAGTTGAGCAAGTAAATAATAAACCATACTCCGCTTAGTCGCCAATACCGATTTGTTATCAAGTAGACCCTGAATCAAGTAGCGAGGTGGCGGTTCGTTAATTTCAATTAAACCAGCAAAAGCTTCGACATTGGTTTTATCACCAACATAGGCTAACCAAAAATGACGTCGCGCTTCAAACCACTCATCATGCAACATACATAGACGCGCCTTAAT
>CAWUKA010000107.1:0-6462 GCA_963922965.1 uncultured Gammaproteobacteria bacterium
TGTTCGCGTTGTGGTTTTGCTTAGGGTGTATAATCAATCGCCAAAATTAACACGTTGCTGGGTAGTATTCAACCCTATAACGTCGTACCAGCAAGGGTTTGCATGGGCCAAGTTTTTCAAATTCATCCACAAAATCCTCAGCTCAGAGTGCTGATGCTGGCAGTTAGAGCATTACAGCATGGTGGGGTGATAGTTTATCCAACTGATTCCTGCTATGCCTTCGGCTGCTTGGTGGGTGACCGTGCCGCATTGCAAACAATCTGCGATATTCGTCAGTTAGATGCCAAACATCAATTTACCCTGATGTGCCGTGATTTGTCCGAACTTTCTCGCTATGCCCGAGTCGAAAACGCTCATTTCCGTTTGCTCAAAGCTAAAACACCCGGTCCCTATACTTTTGTTCTGCGCGCCAGTCGCGATGTGCCCCGGCGCATGCAAGGCCCTAAGCGCAAGACTATCGGGCTGCGCATTCCGCAGCATGTGGTTGTGCAAAACTTACTATCTCTGTTGGGCCAACCGCTACTTAGCTGTAGTTTGATTTTGCCTGGTGATGATGAGCCGTTGACTGATATGCACGAAATTGCCGAGCGCATGATTGAACGAGTCGACATAGTGTTGCTCAGTACCGATGGTAGGAGTAGCGTAACCACCATTGTTGACTTAAGCATTAATGAGCCAGTTATCTTACGGCGAGGGTTAGGTGACATTGACGATATGATTGAGTCATGATTCGAGTAATGACACTGAGACAGGTCATTCACTTATGAAGGCACAATTAAAACAAATCCATGAGCTCATTCGATCAAAGACTGTTTGGCGGGTCGGGTCAGGCTTGCTGATTACAGTTTTTTTCTTTTTCTGTTGTAGTATTTTGCTAATGGATTGGTTAGGTTGGTTATCAATTGAAGCAGAATTGATGGATGACTTTTCGATCCATGAGATGCTTGGCTTGGCACTTGTGATCTCAACTATTATTACTTTAGCAGTGATGTTTATCGCCTTTCACTTATTAATTTGGCCACTCTTAGCAACATTACAAGAGATCGAACAGCGTTCACAGCGAGATAAAAGTGCGCTATCAGCGTTCACTACTGATGATGTTGTTGCGAAGTTTATTGCTCTGCGCCAGCATATGCAATCAATCGCACATCAAGGTATCGCCACAGTTGATGATGAGTCTGACACTGCGCAGTTGACAACATTTGCTGCTGAGCAAACCACTGCGGTGATGCGTGTCGATAGTCAATTGACAATTCTAACCGCTAATAGTGCCGCCTTAGGTTTGCTTGAGCGTTGGCAAATCGCTGTTGGCAGCCGCTTGCCAGTTGAATGGCTAGCACTGATTGAGGCGGCATTGCAAGACGGTCAACACCATAGTGTTGAAATTGATTATCATGGTGGTACTTACTATACTCATGCGTTAGGTTTAATCGAACAATCCTGTGTCAATATCTACATTGTAGATGTTACTCAGCGCAAACAAGCTGAAGCTGAGATTAAATTCTTGATTGAGCGAGATTACGTCACCGGATTACCAAACCGAAATAAATTTAAGAAAACCTTAACTGAAAAAATAAAAGACATTACAAATGTTGAGCAAGAAATCGCTCTATTTATCTTTAACATCATTGATTTTAAGAAAATTAATGCCGCGATAGGTAGCATCGCTGGTGACCAATTGCTACGGGAAGTCAGTGCTCGCCTCAAGAAAACCTTACCAACAGGTATCGAAGTCGCTCGTCTTCATGGTAATGACTTTGCTTTCTATATGATCGATACTGATTTAGCTCAACGTCAATCAGCAATCGCTCAGCAGGTATTAGCATGTATTACCGAACAAATCTATTTAGTCGCGCACCAGCGACTTAAACTCTCTATCACCATTGGCGTTGTGGCAAAGCCAATACCTGAGGCTTCGAGTGCGTCAGACTTATTACAGTGTGCTGATTTGGCGCTTTATAAGGCACGTGTCGCAGGTATCAATCGATATTACGTTTACTGTACCGGTATGCACGAAGAGGCAGAGTTGCAGCGAACCATGATTGTTGAATTGTCTTACGCGCTAGAGCGGCAGCAGCTATCACTAGTCTATCAGCCACAGTTTGCGATAGATTCGCAAAAAATAATTGGCTGCGAAGCATTGATCCGTTGGCATCATCCAGAATTTGGCGCTGTGTCACCGGCAAATTTTATTCCGATTGCGGAGTCGAGCGGTTTGATCGTGCCGATTGGTGATTGGGTGCTACGTACTGCCTGTGAACAAAACTTAAAATGGTATCAAGCTGGATTGTGTCAGATACCAGTTTCTGTGAATTTGTCACCAGTGCAGTTTTTACAAGCTGATATTGTTGCCGAGATCAGTCAAGTTTTACGAAGTACTGGCTTACCTGCTGAGTTGCTTAAGTTAGAAATTACCGAAAGCACCGTGATGCAGCAAACTGACAAAGCTTGTCAACGCTTACAAGCATTACGTGACATGGGTGTACAACTGGCAATCGATGATTTTGGCACGGGTTATTCGTCGTTGAGCTACTTAAGCCACTTTCCAGTTGATACCATTAAGATCGATCAATCATTTATCCGCAACATAGATAGCAATCGTGGTAATTCTGCGATCGTCAAAGCCGTGATCGATCTAGGCCATGACTTAAATCTAAACGTCATAGCTGAGGGTGTTGCGACTGAAGCAGAGCTCAATCAGTTGATCGGCTATCGCTGTGATGATGTACAAGGTTACTTTTTTTCAAAGCCATTGACGAACGCTAAGCTCGCTGAGTTATTGGCACATTCTATTGTGTGAGGTTATAGTGGGTTCGCGATTCGTTCATTTGTCAGTGCATTCCGAATATTCATTATCAGATGGTATCGCAACCATCAAGGGTTTACATCAAGCCGCAGCGACTATGGCGATGCCAGCACTTGCTATTACTGATCGCAACAATCTATTTGCTGCAGTAAAGTTTTATAAGGCTGCATTAAGTGCAGGTGTCAAACCTATTATCGGTGTTGACTTAACGCTTATCAATGATGAGCAGCAACGCTTTCAAATCAAATTGTATTGTCAAAATAACACTGGTTATTTTAATTTACTACGCCTAGTGTCACGCGCGTACATGGACGATGAGCGGAGTGATGAGCCATGCGTACAACTGGCCTGGCTGGAGCAATTAGCTGACGGTTTGATTGCGCTTTCAGCTGGTATTCATGGTGATGTTGGCCACGCGCTAATTGCAGGTCATACCGAACTTGCTCGACAACGCCTACAATATTGGCAACGGTTGTTTCCGCAGCGTTTTTATATCGAGATTAGCCGCCTGGGTCGTGACTATGAAGCTGATTATACGCATGCTGTGTTGCCCTTAGCACGTGATTACCAGCTGCCACTGATCGCGACTAACGATGTTTGTTTTATCGCGGCAGATGATTTTGCTGCTCATGAAGCGCGGGTTTGTATTTATCAAGGTGATGTCTTGAGTGATACTAAACGTAAACAGATACATACCGATAAGCAATATTTTCGTAACCCAGATGAAATGGTAACACTGTTTGCCGATATACCCTCTGCACTGCAAAATACCGTCGAAATGGCTAAGCGTTGCAATGTATTTTTAGATTTAGAGCAAGTGCATTTGCCAGATTTTCCAGTCCCTGTTGGCGTTAGTGTCAATGATTATTTGGTGGAGGTTTCAAAGCAAGGGTTGCAACAACGCGTTGTTGCTGGGTTCTTGCCTGCAGCATCAGGTCAGGCGACAGAGCTCTATCAGACACGCTTGGCAGTCGAATTAGAGGTGATTACCAAAATGGGTTTTGCCGGTTACTTCTTAATTGTTGCCGATTTTATTCAATGGTCAAAAGATAACGGCGTACCGGTTGGGCCTGGGCGTGGTTCTGGTGCCGGCTCGCTGGTAGCTTTCGCGTTAGAGATTACTGATATTGATCCACTCAAGTATGATTTGTTGTTCGAGCGCTTTTTAAATCCAGAACGAGTCTCGATGCCTGACTTTGATATTGACTTTTGTATGGATGGGCGCGATCGTGTGATCGAGTATGTTGCCAACAAATACGGCGCCAACAGTGTTTCGCAAATCATTACCTATGGTTCAATGGCGGCGAAAGCGGTGATTCGTGATGTCGGCCGTGTCATGGGATATCCGTATGGCTTTGTAGATCAAATTGCAAAATTAATTCCGTTTGAGCTTGGTATTACCTTAGATAAGGCATTGCAACAAGAAGAGCAATTTAAGCAGCGCTACAGTGAAGAGGATGATGTGCGCGCCTTGGTGGATATGGCACGTAAGCTTGAAGGTATTAAGCGCAACGTCAGTAAACATGCCGGTGGCGTCGTGATTGCACCGGCTGAGTTATATAAATTTGCGCCAGTGTATCGTGAAGCTGGTTCCAGCGGTAACATCACTCAATTTGACAAAGATGACGTTGAAACTATTGGTCTGGTTAAATTTGACTTCTTGGGTCTGCGCACTCTGACGATTATCGATTGGGCAGTGCAGGCTATTAATCAGCAACGATTAAGTACTGGTGAAGCAGTGTTTGATATTTCGCATATTCCACTTGATGATGCAGCAACCTTTAAGCTGCTCAAAGCTTGTAAGACCACCGCCGTGTTTCAGCTTGAATCGCGTGGGATGAAGGATTTAATTAAACGTTTACAGCCAGATTGTTTTGAAGAAATCATTGCCTTAGTTGCACTGTTTCGCCCAGGCCCTTTGCAGTCTGGTATGGTTGATGACTTTATCGATCGTAAACACGGTCGTGCTAGTGTCACCCATTTGCATCCAAAAATCGAATCCATCTTAAAGCCCACGTATGGCGTGATCCTCTATCAAGAGCAAGTGATGCAAATCGCTCAGATTCTCGCAGGCTATACCCTCGGCGGTGCCGATATTCTACGGCGTGCGATGGGGAAGAAAAAACCCGATGAAATGGCAAAACAGCGTGAAATTTTTGTTAGCGGTGCAGTGAAGTTGGGTGTTGATGAGGTGCAGGCCGTGTATATTTTTGACTTGATGGAAAAATTTTCCGGCTATGGTTTTAATAAATCACACTCAGCAGCCTACGCGTTAATTGCTTATCAAACCGCTTGGTTGAAATGTCATTACCCTGCAGAATTTATGGCGGCAGTGTTATCGTCAGACATGGATAACACCGACAAAGTTGTAGCATTTTATCGAGATTGTCAGCAATTACAGCTTGAAATTACTCCGCCGCATGTCAATCTCAGTCAATATAAATTCACTAGCCAAGGTCAACAGATTATTTATGGCTTGGGTGCGATCAAAGGCTTAGGTGAAGCGGCTATTGAGTCGATTGTCATCGCACGTGAGCAGAATGGGGCGTTTAAAGACTTACAAGATTTCTGTTTTCGTATCGATACTCAAAAAGTGAATCGACGTGGCTTAGAAGCGTTAATCAAAGCGGGTGCGCTTGACAACCTAGGCCAAAGCCGACAAGGTTTGCTCAATCAGCTCGAATCAGCGTTACTCGCAGCTGAGCAAGCCTCACGCAACATCGCTTGTGGTCAAGACGATTTATTTGCGACTGATGCAGCACCAGCACTAGTGCAGTCAGACACAGTTGCAGTGCCTGAGATGGCCATGCAAGCGTTATTAACTGGCGAAAAAGAAACACTAGGGCTTTATTTTTCCGGTCACCCTTTTGCAGAATTTGAAACTGAGCTCAATCAAATTATCACCGCACCGATTGCAAACTTAAAACCAAGCGGTGATCAATCAGTGATGATCGCTGGGATTATCGTTGGTATCCGTACCATGCAAACTAAGCGCGGTGATCGGATGGCTTTTATCACTGTGCAAGATCGCACGGCAAGCATTGAAGTCGCAGTATTTGCAAAAACCTATAATGCCAATCGTGATCTCATCGTTAAAGATCAAACTGTTATCATTGAGGGTGACGCTTCAGTTGATGATTACACTGGTGGTTATCGGGTTCGCTGTGAGCAAATTTATAATTTGGCTGAAGTACGAGCTAAGTTTGGGAAGCGCTTATTGATCAAAGTCGGTAAAGCATTAGATGATCATTCACAACAGCAACTCAAAACTATTCTTACTGCTGCGCCACGCGGTGATTGTCCAGTGTTCATTGCCTTTAAGACTAAAACCAGTCGCGCCACCTGCGTCCTTGGTGAGCGCTGGCACGTTGCACCCGACCAAGCTCTGCTGCAACGCCTCGCCGATCAATATGGCGAAGGTTGTGCTGAGATAGAATACGTTTAGGACATAATAGATTAACATATGCAAAAAACATATTAATGTCGTTGTGCGGGTCTCAATCCTTTGCGAGCGACGTAGTCGCGTGGCAACCCAGTAACCCAATCACTAGCAGCACTGGTGCTGATTGATAGCATTTGTTAACTATAATGAGAGTTGGTACATAGCGGATAAACCGAATTCCAATAAAAGCTTTTATGATGCAAAACAATGGATT
>CAWUKA010000108.1:0-6221 GCA_963922965.1 uncultured Gammaproteobacteria bacterium
ATCGATATTAATTTTTGCGTCTAAGCAAACTAGATCACCATTCTCGGTGATTACTAGTGGATTGATTTCAAGTAGGCTTAAGTCACACTCAACAAAGAGCTTACCTAACTGGGTCATGAGCTGAGTAAACTGCTTCATCTGAGTTGAATTTAAACCAAGACCAAAACCAATTTGACGACATTGAAAAGGCTGCACGCCTAGAGCTGGATCTATTACAGCCCGTAGAATTTTCTCTGGCGTTTCATGAGCAACTTTTTCAATTTCCATACCACCTTCAGTTGAAGCCATGAATACCACACGCTGGCTTGCTCGATCAACGACAGCACCAAGGTAAAGCTCAGTCGCAATTTGACACGGTTGCTCAATTAATACTTGATTGATTGGCTGACCGTTATCATTAGTTTGAAAGGTCACTAAACGAGTGCCAAGCAATGCTTCAGCTGCTTCTTTGACAGCATCTTTGCTATCAACGATTTTAACACCACCGGCCTTACCACGCCCACCGGCATGCACTTGAGCCTTAACTACCCATCGTGAACCACCTAATTGATCGGCAGCAGCCAGCGCATCATCTGCAGAACTAATAACTGCATTGTTTGGCACGGGTAAACCATATTGTTGAAATAATTGTTTAGCTTGGTACTCGTGAATATTCATTAAACCTATCCTATTCGTGAAGAAATAATAGTGCTATAGCTAACACTCTAAAAAAAAACTTTTCCGCTTAAAGCCCAAGCACTAATCGTGTTGGATCTTCGAGTAACTTTTTAATTTCCACTAAAAAGCTAACTGACTCTTTACCGTCAATGATACGATGATCGTATGACAATGCAACGTACATCATCGGCCGAATCACCACCGCACCATTCTCTGCAATTGGGCGCTCTTGAATTGCGTGCATACCTAAAATACCAGTTTGCGGAGGATTAATAATTGGTGTTGCTAATAGTGATCCGAAAACACCACCATTTGTAATTGTAAAAGTACCACCAGTCATTTCATCTAACGACAACTTACCCTCGCGCGCCCTAGCTGCATAATCATTAACAGAGCGCTCAACATCAGCCATAGTCATTTGTTCAACGTCGCGCAACACCGGCACCACTAAGCCACGTTCAGTTGAAACTGCAATGCCAATATCATAATAACCATGATAAATGATATCGTTACCGTCAATAGACGCATTTACTGCTGGGAATTTTTTCAGAGCTTCAGCTGCAGCCTTAGCAAAAAAAGACATAAATCCTAAACGCACACCATGTACTTTCTCAAAACTCTCTTTATGACGTTTACGTAGTTCCATCACGGCATGCAAATTAATTTCGTTAAAGGTCGTTAAGATTGCTGCTTCCGATTGTGACTGCACTAATCGTTCAGCAATTTTAGCTCGTAGCCTTGTCATCGGTACACGCTTTTGTGGTCTATCTCCATCAGCGGTCACCGTAGTTGAATTATCAATCGGTTTACTCGATACCGGCTTAGTGACAACGGAATCACGTTGCTCAACATGATTCATCACATCTGTTTTGGTAATACGATTATCCTTACCTGTACCAACTAATTGACCTACATCAACGTTCATTTCTGCAACTAACCGCCTGACCGAAGGTGAGAGTGAAGGTTCAATTTGGGCACCTGTAGTCGTGGTATCACTTGCTATAGCTATGGTTGTTGTCGATGGTGCCTTTGTTGAACTAGCGGTAGCTGTAGTACTCAGTCGTGCCAACACATCATCAGCAACCACTGTTGAACCAGTTTGCTGAACGATTTCAGCTAAAATACCATCTTGTGGCGCCGGAACTTCTAGTACTACTTTATCAGTTTCTAAATCAACCAGTGGTTCATCTCGGCTGATACTATCACCAGCATTTTTATGCCATGTCACCACGGTTGCATCAGCAACTGACTCTGGTAAAGCTGGAACTTTTACCTCAACGTGCATTATTAACCCCTTTACATTTAACGTTAAACATCTTTAACTACTACTATTCATACGGCAATACAGCCGGTGTGGTGCTTTACAATCTATTATTAAGCAAGCGCCTCTCTCACTAGACTTTCTTGTTGCTCACGGTGAATATATAGATAACCTGCCGCTGGTGAAGCGGAGTAAGGCCGACCTGCATAAGATAAATTTTGATCGTCGCCAAGTACGCGCAAGATGTTGTGTTGAATACGATGCCAGGCACCTTGATTTTTTGGCTCTTCTTGACACCAAACAATTTGCTTTAAATTCTGGTACTGCGCCAATAAATTCTGTAATTCACTGGTTGGAAAAGGATATAATTGCTCAACGCGCATGATAGCAATATCTTCAATCGCTTGCGCACGCCGTGCCTCAAGCAAATCATAGTAAACCCGACCACCACAAATAATAACTTTACGTACTTTAGCTGGCGCAATGTAATCAACCTCTGGAATAATTAACTGAAAGCCTCCACTAGCCAAATCAATCATACTCGAGGTAGCTAGCTTATGTCGCAATAGGCTTTTTGGTGTAAACACGACAAGCGGCGCACGCGCATTACGTTTAACTTGCAAGCGCAGCAAATGAAAAATTTGCGCCGGAGTCGTTGGAATACAAACTTGCATATTTTGTTGAGCACATAATTGGAGAAAACGCTCGAGTCGTGCGGATGAGTGTTCTGGCCCTTGGCCTTCGTAACCATGTGGCAGCAATAACACTAAACCACTCAAACGCCCCCATTTTTGCTCGCCTGAACTGATAAATTGATCAATAACGACTTGGGCACCATTAGCAAAATCACCAAACTGCGCTTCCCACAATACCAAGGTGTCGGGTGATGCGGTTGAAAAACCATATTCAAAAGCAAGCACAGCCTCTTCTGATAAAATTGTATTATATACCTTAAATTCAGCCTCACGCGCACTCAATTCATTCAGTGGGGTGTATGTTGCACCGGTTTCTTGATCGTGTAAAATCGCATGGCGATGAGAGAAAGTGCCACGACAGGTATCCTGGCCGGCTAAACGTATCGGCGTGCCATCAACAACCAAACTCGCATAAGCAAGCATTTCAGCAAAACCCCAATTAATCGGTAACTGACCAGCAATCATTTTTAAGCGATCTTGGTAAACACGTTTCACTTGTGGCTGGAGCTGGATATGCTCAGGTAAAGTAAATAGTTCTGTTGCCAGAGTTGTTAAAGCCTGCTCAGCAACTGCAGTCTCGTAAACACCATACCAATCCTGCAAAATATACGAACTCCAATCGATTGGATGCTGATTAGCAGAATTTTTCTCAAGCAAGGGATATAGACGTTCGCCGGTATCTAGTTTGTCTCGATAATTCTGATTAAGTTCAGCATAATGTTGCTCATCAAATACTTTGGATTTAAGCAATTTATCTTTATAAAGTTGAGCAACTGTAGGATGCGCTTTGATCGCTTTGTACATCAGAGGCGAGGTGCCAGATGGTTCATCTGCTTCATTGTGGCCAAAGCGACGGTAACAAACCAAATCAATCACTACATCCTTTTTAAAGCGCTCACGAAAATCAATCGCTAACCGGGTGACAAAAACGACAGCCTCTGGATCATCACCATTGACGTGAAAAATAGGTGCTTGAACAATTTTAGCAATATCAGAGCAATATAAAGATGAATGTGAATCAATCGGATTATTAGTGGTAAAACCAATCTGATTATTTGTAACAATATGAATAGCACCACCTGTGGAATACCCTTCTGCTTGTGACAGCGCAAATAACTCCATTACTACACCTTGACCAGCGATAGCGGCATCACCGTGTACCAATATAGGAACAACTTGATTATACAAGCCTGAATTGCCACGCCGCTCAAGTCGAGCTCGCACCGAGCCTAGTGCAACTGGACAAATAATTTCAAGATGAGACGGATTAAACGAGAGTGAAACATGAACCGGACCACCAGCTGTTTCAATATCAGAAGAGATGCCCATGTGATATTTCACATCACCGGAGTAATTTTGGTTTGTGCTCTTACCTTCAAATTCGTTAAATAATTCTTGCGTTGATTTCCCCATGACATTAACTAAGACGTTAAGGCGGCCACGGTGTGCCATTGCTAATACAACTTCTTGCGCACCATGCTTGCCAGAGCGCTGAATGACTTCATGCAGTAAAGGAATAAATGATTCACCACCATCTAAGCCAAAGCGCTTCTGTCCGACATAGCGTTTTGCTAAGTATTTTTCGAACAACTCGGCAGCAAGCACGCGATCAAAAATATGTTGTTTCTCATCATTCGAAAAGCAATTGAGAGGCTCAACCACTTCCAACCGCTCCTGCAACCATTTAACCTGAGCGGTGTTACTGATATGCATATATTCAACACCATATTTACCACAATAACTCTGCTCGAGCGTGCCAATGATCGATGATAGCTTTTCAGCGTGTGGAAACATCACTAAGCCAGAATTGAACTGGGTTTCTAAATCAGCAGCTGTCAAGCCGTAATAACCTGGGTCAAGTGCAGCAATTGAGCGCCGCTGACTAAGCCCAAGTGGATCTAAATCAGAACGGTGATGACCGTAACTGCGAAAAGCATTCACTAAGTTCAATACTTTAATCTGCTTATCCATAAACTCATGATCAAGATCACCAACTGCTGCTCTATGTCTACGACGTGTTTGCTGCGCCAATTCACGGAAGTGAGCCCGAATCGGTGAGTGCGGGACCTCAGCTGAGCTGACGCCATTACGGGTTGAGAGGCTTGAAAACGTTGCTTGCCAAGGTTGTTGGACAGATTCTGTATCAGTAAGAAACGACTCATACATCGCTTCTAGGTAGTTAGCATTTGCACCTGATAAAAATGAGTATTCAAGCTGGGCTTGCATGTCATTTTTTTTCATACCACTCCTTAAATTAGATCAACATCGGACCACAAAAAACACAAATTTATCGAACCATTGACTATCATGGCTAAAGTTTAGACTTACCCACATTAACACGCAAGATTTTCAACAGCATCGATGTGAGCAGAGCGGTCGTCAGTTGACACAATAACTAACCGCCTGCGCTTTCCAGCATCATATCACGCACACGGGCAATGGCTTTGGTTGGATTTAACCCTTTCGGGCAAACTGACACACAATTCATAATCCCTCGACAACGGAACAAGCTGTAAGCATCCATTAAATCATCAAGCCGCTCTCGGGTTTTAGTATCACGACTATCAGAGATAAAACGGCAAGCCTGCAGCAAACCAGCAGGACCAATAAATTTATCAGGATTCCACCAATAAGATGGGCAAGCGCTGGAACAACAGCCACACAAAATGCACTCATATAAGCCATCAAGCTGCTCACGCTGCTCTGGTGTCTGCAAACGCTCCTTGCTAGGTGGTAATTGATCATTTTGTAAAAATGGCTCAATGTCGCGATAGTTATTGTAAAATTGTTTCATATCGACAATTAGGTCGCGTAACACCGGCATACCAGGTAGCGGTCGCAGCGTGATCGGCGAGCGTAGGCTCGATAATGGCGTGATACAAGCTAAACCATTAGTGCCGTTGATATTCATGCCATCCGACCCACAAACACCTTCACCGCAAGAGCGGCGAAATGACAATGTTTCATCTTGGGCTTTTAACCGCATCAAAGCGTCTAACAGCATCATGTCAACGCCCTGCTCAACTTCTAGGGTAAATGCTTGCATATACGGCTTTGCTTTTGCATCACTGGGATTGATTTTCGCAAGATCAGGATTGTACCGATAAATTGAAAATTTGATTTGTTTCTTCTCTACCATAATCTCTACCTCTAATAAACGCGCTCTTTAGGCGGAAATGCAGTTACTTCATGAGGCTGCATATTAACTGGCCGCTCACCCATACGATCACCTTGCTTGAAGTATAACGTATGTTTGAGCCAGTTCTTGTCATCACGCTCAGGAAAATCTTCCCGACAATGTGCACCACGACTCTCTTGACGGGTCAGTGCCGATATCGCTGTTGCTTTTGCCACCGCCATCAGGTTGTCAAGCTCAAGTGCTTCGATACGAGCAGTATTAAAAATACCATTTTTGTCTGAAATAGTAGTATGCTCAGCCCGCTCAACTAATTGCTGCAACAGTACCAAACCTTCTTGCATCACAGATTCTGTTCTGAATACACTGAAGTGATTCTGCATCACGTCTTGCAGCTCAGTCTTTAACTGACTGACCGACTCACCCTTGCTGGCATTTTGTAAGCGTTGATAACGCGCTAAACTAAACTCGA
>CAWUKA010000109.1:0-6200 GCA_963922965.1 uncultured Gammaproteobacteria bacterium
GTACAAATGGCAAATTCACCAAGCTTTATCCGTTTCCTAAAATCTGGGGAAATAACACGGCATAGTACACGTATTGATTTTCTTTCAAAAATTTCAATTTTATATTCACCGATGTTAGTTGGAATGCAGATACAGGCTAATGACAACACTATAATTTTCGCAGATGGACGTACATCAGATACATTCGTGAATTTTAAACTATGTTATTTAAATAAGCGTATTCACGCAGCGTATGGTAACTGTTATTATCATTGGACGTTGTATTTAGATAAAACAGAATTAATGAATGAGATTCATCAGATTAATAAACATCTCAAGCCATGCACAACTGAACGCTGCCATCTACTATCCATCTTTAATAAACCTCGCTTTGGCGACTTTCCTATTGAGCAAGCCACACCTCTTCTTTTGACAGTTGAACTATCAGGCTCGACCTTAAAAATTGATGCAATTTTTGTCGCTTTTATTTTATTAATAGTTTTACTGGGCTTATGGATTCATTTTAAAGTGAATCGTAGTATAGATACAATCATTATAAATCCATTGAAAGTTATAATTACCTCTCTAAAAAAAGGTACACTTCCCAATCCCTACACAGATATTGCTGAGTTTCACTATCTTTGTGCAGAAATTCCAACTTACTATCGGTCAAAAGAAAAAGCCAAGCTAGCACAAATTGCCGGTGAAGTGGTTCATGATTTAAAACCGTATTTATTTTGTTTATACCAACTCATTCAACGAAATAATCAATTTGCACAAGAGGATAAATTAACTATCGATAAGACCGTCACCGATATCGAGACGATGTTATCTGAACTATTAGCAAGATACAAAGTTCAACCAAGTCGAGAAGAGGCTACACCTAGCGCATCGTGTTCGGTTACTGATATGTTAACAAGTAGTCTTAATCTAGCCAAGATTATGGTTGCCGCACAGCAGGCAACCTTAGATGTTGATTATTCAGAAATTCACGGTGTACGTTTTATCGTTGCTAACCCCCTCCTATTTAATCGTATTATTCTAAACATGATAAAAAATTCACTTGAGGCTCATGCAACACATCTTACTGTGAGGTTGATTGAAGAAAAACAAAAAGTTCAAGTCATACTATCAGATAATGGCAAAGGCATGGCACCGGATGTGCAAAATAAAATAGGTCAAGAACCAATTTCATGCGATAAAATAGGTGGGCACGGTATTGGATTATTTGAAGCAAATCAATTTATAAAAAATTGGCAAGGATGTCTCAGTGTTACATCGAGCTCATATACAGGCACAACAATTACCCTCTCTTTCCCAATTATCACGTCTCCCTTTGTTTTTTTACTGGTGCTTGATCTATCTGCGATTCATACAATAGTCATTCTCGATGAAGAAACATCAGTGCATGAAAGTTGGCGAGATAAGCTCAGTCCTTATCAAAAGAATATTGTTTCAATACATCATCCAAATGAATTAAATTCAATTTTGAAGCGATTTGATGGTGAGAAAACATTTTATCTTTTCAATCAGCAGTACCCAAATTCTGTTGGCACAACAGGAATTGATCTGATTAAGCAATATCACCTTAAAAAACGAGCGTTACTGGTTACGAATCAAGCTTATGAGCCAGCTCTACAAACAACTTGTTTGGCTCATCAGATTAAATTGTTAGCAAAAAACGATATTTCTTTGTTACCAGTAACAACATAACATCAATTTTTAGCTGTTTTAGTTAAAATAAGGGTGTATGTAAAATTCTATTCGATTTCTTAAATTTGCTAATGATGACTGGTGCATGAAAGATGTACTATTAAGTGTCCAGTATATAACGTGTTATTGGCTCTTACACCTTTTGAGCTTGAAGATTAATCCTTATGGCTCATAAAAAGACCGATTTATTATGACAGATCGATGTCGGTTGCTCTATCATGACCTTTAACACTCCCCTGATGTTCAGCTAACTCGCATTCAGCCTGCTGCTCTTGAGGTAGGATACTCGGTTGGTGCGCTGACAGCGCTAGCATTCTAAGTGGTGCAATATCTGAACGTTGTACTGGAGGTGTTTGAAGACTTATCCAATAATCGCGTGCACCGCCAAAGAATAAAAGCGTATGTTGTAAGACTTGACGAGTCACTTGATCAATGCAGACACGCGTCAGTTTTTGTAGACAAGTCTTGTGTTGCCTAATTTCTTCAGATGCTATGTCATCAATTCTTCCCTCTAAAGCTTTACAAAGTTCGGGGAAAGACAGAGGGTAATAGTCACAAATAACTGGGTGTTGATTACCATCAGTTTGACTTGATAACAATAAGTCTCTAAGAACTTTAATGAGCTCAAGATGATGCTTCAATGTTCGCTGCCTGGTTTTGTGGAGTGATGTATCCGGCATGATATAAATCATATTTACTAATGAAGCTAGAAGAAGGTTGATCTTAGTTTTTAACCATTTTTTCGACACAGCAGCATAGTCTTGTTCACCAAGGCAGTCTTGATAGAGTTGCTGGACCAAGCTTTGTCGTTTACTGTCAATCTCTTTCCAGTAGGTTGTGACAAAATCGCTAAATTTATTCTTCTTTAGTGTCGGCATTACTGTTCACTTAAGATGAAATGACACAAATTATTTTTGACTATCACCCAAAACCTGGTCCTGAGGGCACAGTAGGTAATGCGGTTACTGCCACTCTAGGAGCGAGTTGTCTAGTGAGTGCTTGCTCTAGTTTCATAGCAAATGGCACTGTTTCACCTTCTCCGACATCGCTTACCGTAAATATACTGCCAGATTTTCCCCAACTTTGCCTATGGCACAGGTTAGCCATGAAACCTGCTATTAAAGCTCGTTTTCCCACTTCACTTGATAAGCACCAATTTAGTAGCGAAGGGAAAGCAGCTTCTGAAAATTTCAAATGTCTCATACAGTTTGTAATGGCTACTTCTATCAATTCTTTTTCTATCATATCGAGTCCATATAATTCTGCCACCGTAGCACTATCCTCGCCTTGATCTTCGCCTTTTAGATCTTTAATTAATAGAAAGTGATCAAAAGCTCTTTCAGCAGATTTAAATTCACACATATCCTTAACTGCGATTCTCTGTTGCTTTGATAAAGCAATATCTTCCTGCTCTTCAACTCGTTTCATTATACCGTGCATCACCTGTTTGTAATAGTCAAAATCGAATAGCTCGGCGATTCCCTAGCCGACTAATTGACAAATTTCATTCAGACGCTCCTGCTCCTCATATTCATTTGAACTTGCAATGCTTTGTAGCTCATGGATAAAATTTCTAACATTAGTCTCATTTTTACTGTTGCCTGGTTGAAAAATCTCTATACCAAAACGTCTCAAACCAGTCCTTAACGGCGAGCTACAAAAAGTAGCAAATGGGCTTTCCGGTGTTTTGTCTTCTGGATTAAGTGTCAATAGTCTATTAAATACAGTTGTACTTTTGTCTTTATTCAACACTTCTATCACTGTACTGCAACACCGTTCTATTAATTTAGCGAGGCGCATCGCCTCATAATGTTTGAATCTTAACTTCATCGCGTCAATGATTTCCTCCGAGCATTTATCTCGACGCATCCGAGCTGCTAGTTGTTTTTGTGACCTAAGATCACTCAAGTGATCTTTCTTCCCATAAGCATCGAATACTTCTCGAAGCGCCTTGTCGATATGTCCTAGTTCACCGAAGCCACTGCTCGTTACACCATGGTCTTCAGCGGCTAAAGGTTGTTCTGTAGTTTGTGGCACATTTGACCTGAATTCTGCTCCAAGAAAATTTCGTGCGATAATGTTTAAAATATTAACAATTTCATTCTGGGATTGACCGTCGATGGTGTATAAAACCGCTTCTATCATCATCGCTTAAGCAGTGATATGATCACTTTGCTTTTTACCACCAGCGGTCGATGGACTTATACCGCTGTCAATAGGTTATCTTATTTATTTTGATTAAAAATATTACAGAGTGTATTATTTTTAAAAGTTCTGCAGCTAGGAGACGATAATTCTATAAAATTCACCTATTCTGTCAGATAAAATTAGGCAAAAAAGTTAAGAGATTTAGTTAAATTAAAGTCACTAAGATAGGATATTAAGATAGAAAAAGCCAAATCTACGAAAGAGTTTAACATTTAGACTAGTGTGGAAATAACACAATGCCTATGTGAGACGTTTGTATAGAAGGAGTCGGTCGCCGAAAGAGTAAATGCAAGTCAATCCAATCAGCCGAGTGTTTAACACATAGACCGAGAAGAGTTATAGGATTTGTATATGCTTGTTAAGCAACTCAAAGGGTAACTACCAAATTGCGTTCTGCTAACAATACCCTTTGAAACACCTTGTGTGGTTTGGTGTATTCCACTGCCCATATCTGCTTCAGCGGCTGCGGTGGTGCTATTATGCTGAGGTTGTATCATGCGCTTTTCTCCCGGTTGCTGACGTTGCGCCTACTTAGCTTAACTTTGGTTGCAAAACAGGCGGTAAGACTGTGATTCATCATGGTTTACAGATAAAGATGATGATAACCTGCGAAACATGCCGTGATTTACCAAGGCATCAGCCGCACCACCTGAGGGCATACCTGGCGACGGTGGGTTGACCTGAGGGGATAACACGGTTCTAAAAGGGCGAATAGATCGCAGATTTGCTTCAAGTAAGTCTGGGTCAGCACAATCAACGGTAACGCGCTCACCGCCTTTGACCCAATAAAAACCGTTCGATTGACCAGCACTATCGCGCCAGACCGGGATGCTATCGGTGACGGCAAGAAAGTAGCGTCTTAATGTCGATACTTTGGCGACTGAAGAAGAGGCATAATTAGCGACCAGCCCACTAAATCGCTTGTTTTGACTCAGCGCCTCGGCAGCAGCAACGCGCACCTTGTTATTCCGGTCATTCAGATACCCCAATAGTGAATCTACCATCCGAGCCTGCTGCTCAGCTGAGAGATGTAGCATGCCCAACGCCTTCGCAGCAGCCCAACGTGCCTGCCAATCTTCATCAGCCAGCTGCTCTAACAATGGTTCAATCATCCGATCCTGCTGCATCTCTGATAATGTCAATTGACTCAACACCTGAGTAGCAGCATGGCGCACCTCGTTATCCTTGTCACTCAAGCGCCCCAACAATCCATTGACCAAGGCGGACTGAACCACTGGTGGCCAAGGCTGTTTGAGTAAACACCCGATCAAACTTCGCGTTTCCATCGCTTTACCCGGGAACTGCGCCATTAACTCAGCTGCCACACCCACCAGCTGAGGGAGGATGAAAAGCCCCGGTGGCCAACTTGCCTCCATACCGATGAGTAACAGTAACTCAAGCTCGTATACCCCCCACAGATCGCGCGGGGGTTGCAACAGTAAGGCCATGAATTGATTCAAGGACTCACCGCTTGGATCACGGTGCTGCAGGATCCCGCCCATCAGTTGCAACACCAGTTGATACCTCGGCTCGTATTTGTGATCGCTGATAAACTGCTTTAAGTCTGATTCAGCTATGTGCTCTACCCAATACTCCGCTGCCAAATACTCCTGCACACTCAGGTGTAAGAAATAGCCGGCGTATGTAGTGGTATCTGTAGTGGTCTCTTTGATAAAGCCTGCATCACGAATCCGACGCCGTAACTCTGTCCTCACCGACACCGATGATTCTCGTCGATGGGAAGCCCGGCAATAGGCCAATAGGCCGGAAGCCTCAGCCACACCAGAAAAAGTCCCAGTTGTGATGATCAGCTGACCGGTTTGTAAGCCTTCGTGCGCCAGCTGTCGTAAAAAACCAAGCACTAAGCGTGCCTCTTCATCCTCTTGTAAATCGGCTGCAATGTCGGCCTGACTCAGTGTTGCATCAAATTGTACACCACGCCGTTGCTCGATGAAGCGTTTTAACAAAAACAACACCAGTGGCCGATACAGCGCTGAGCGGGTCAGGGTTTGCGCTTGCAGCTCGCTACCCCACTGTGACCACAGCTGACACACTAGCTCAAGGTTGATCGGGATATGCACCAAACCGTTCAAGCCTGGGTTATTACTCAACCATGCTATTAAGTCAGTGCCATCTCTGGCAACCCCGGTTCGTTGGAAAAAACGGCTGATATAGGTTCGAATGTTGTCATCGGTGAAACCGAGGGTTTCCAGTGTCAAATCGATGCCTTTGTCTTGCAGGATGTGGCCAGACGGGCGTGAGGTGACCACGTAATGCGGTGCCTGGGTCAGTAGACAATT
>CAWUKA010000110.1:0-6174 GCA_963922965.1 uncultured Gammaproteobacteria bacterium
GGTTAACATAGGAATATTTCCTTACTATCGCTGCAGTTCAACAAATTTTTGGGCGATGTGCGACGGCCGACCCGATATGGCTGGCGCAACGATTCATCTGTTAACTAGTGGTTTAGATTCAGGCCCGATTCTTTATCATGCTGTACCAGAGCCTGTAGCAGTTGAGTCATTTGTGTATGGTATGCAGTCAGTGCAGGCTATGCACACACCATTGTTAAAGCATATTGGTTCGAGAAATATTTTTGATTTGCTAGCCGTCTCGCAAAATCAGAGTTTAGAGTTGCGCTATACGCGTAATCAAGACTTTACTGATGCTATTGCTGCAGCATACTTAGATTGGCTAATGTCACCGGATACTTTATTAGCTAAACTAAAAGCTCGTGATAAAAAGCAATTTATTTTCCTATAAGCTTAGTATGCTTTTGCAAAAATGATGCGTTGCTTGACGGTTTCTCCAGTAAAAATACATTTACCACTCGTCTTTTCTTGATCTAATGGGATACATCGTGCCGTGACTTTGAGCGCTTTTAAATAGCTATCTAAACGCTGATCGTCGATTGCATGGCAATAAGCAAAGCCAGCATGAATTTCTGGTTTGTTACTCTTCTCTGGTGTGAAATAAGCATCGAATTCCTCTAGGTTATCCAGCTCACAGCTATGTTGCTCGAGGTATGCTTGCGCACGTTGGAATAAATGATGGTGGATGTCGGCAAGTGTCACACTAATAGTGTTGATTAATTCGTTGCGGGCAACTGCTTGTTTGCCTTGACTCATTTGATCGCGCCGACTAACCATCATCGCATCATTAGCAATATCACGTGGGCCGATCTCCAGCCGTAATGGCACACCTTTTTTGACCCAGTGCCAATTTTTTTCGCCACCACGCATATCTCGATTATCGATATGAACGCGGACCGCGTTGCCATTATAGTGCTGTTCAGTCAATGCTTTGGCGGTTGACTCACAGTAAGCCATGACTGCACTGCGCTCGTCATCATTGCGGTAAATTGGAATGATGACAGCGTGCTGTGGTGCTACGTTGGGTGGCAGCACTAAGCCATCATCGTCACTGTGAGTCATGATCAAGCCACCAATTAGACGAGTTGAAACACCCCAAGAGGTTGTCCAAGCATATTCGACGCTACCTTCACGATTGGTAAATTGAATGTTGGCGGCTTTTGCAAAATTTTGGCCGAGAAAGTGTGAGGTGCCAGATTGTAGTGCTTTGCGATCTTGCATCATCGCTTCAATCGTGAAAGTACTGAGTGCGCCCGGAAAGCGTTCGTTTGCAGTCTTTTCACCTTTAATAACTGGAAGCGCAAGAAAGTCTTCGGCAAACTCGGCATAAACGTCGAGCATTTGGCTGGTTTCAGCAATAGCTTCTGCTTTTGTCGCATGTGCGGTATGGCCTTCTTGCCATAAGAATTCTGACGTTCGCAAAAATAATCGTGTGCGCATTTCCCAGCGCATCACGTTGGCCCATTGATTGATTAGGATTGGTAAGTCGCGGTGCGATTGCACCCATTTGGCATAGGTTGCGCCGATGATAGTTTCACTAGTTGGTCGAATCACGTACGGCTCTTCTAGTTTACCGTCTGGCGTTAGCCCACCTGCGCCGTCTGCTTTGAGTCGATGATGAGTGACCACTGCACATTCTTTCGCAAACCCCTCTACGTGCTCGGCTTCCTTTTCGAGGTGGCTCAGCGGAATCAACAATGGAAAATAAGCGTTGACATGACCGGTCGCTTTGAAGCGGCGGTCGAGATCTTGCTGCATAGCTTCCCACACCGCGTAGCCCCAAGGTTTAATGACCATGCAACCGCGCACCGCCGTGGTTTCTGCTAATTCAGCAGCTGACACCACTTGCTGATACCATTCCGGGTAATCTTCCGTGCGGGTTGGTGTGATCGCTGTTTTTCCCATGCTAGATTCTCTCTCAATTGAGGTGTGTGAGAATTTTACATGATTTGGCTGATTTTACTATGCTAATTTTTGGCAAAAAGACCCGGCGTTGTCAGTAACAATGCCGGGATAGAAATGATTGAAGGTTATATCGCGCTCAGTGTCAGCTGCGTATCTAAACTGATTGCCTAAGCACAAAAATCATTATACTCACTAAAGCTTAAGTCAGCCTTAAGGGTATTAAAAAAATTGCTTTATTGTTACCACATTGTTGGGTTTTATTTTGACCAATTAGTCAATTTTAACCAAGTTTTTATATTGATCAAACTTAAAGCTCGTCATTGGTGTGTACGGGCTTTTTTTATATTCCCAGATATACATGGTGTGGGTAGGTCTTGGCTCAAGTACTGTTCTGGTATAGCTGCGATCCGGTCGCCCACAATTGGCAAGTGCTTGGGCCATGCTTTGGCCAACACTCACTGTTGGTCGTGTCCTGTTGTTATGGCCGCAGACCCGGGTTTCAGCTGCCGTATGACCATAAACTGCAATGCTGCGTAGGCTGCGTTCGCGGCGATTAAAGCGCAGCAGAATGATATCTTCAGAGTGTTCGCGCGTTCTATTGCTGAGTTGATCAAGCCAGTGATTTGACTTGGCTAGTTTCTGAAGCGGTTTTAGATAAACCCAGTCAATGACTGCGATTTGCTTTTTTTTAGTTTGTTGAATTTTACGTTGTCGCTGTGGTACGCCGCACTTGGCGAACACGGTTTCCATGCTGTCACCAATATGAATTGCGCCACCTGGTAAGCAATAGTAGGGTGCTGCTGCGAGGCAAGGTGTGGTCAAAACGCTGAGTAGTACCAACCTAGCTAATTGCATGTCTAAACTCTTACTGACTTAAATAAAAACCCATGATAGCATGCAAAGCACAAAGTCGATAGCAGACTGGAGACTAGATCGAATGTTACAACTGTATGATTATTTTCGTTCAACTGCGAGTTATCGGGTGCGGATTGCGTTGCATCTAAAACGCCTAGCATATGACAAAGTCGAGATTCATTTGGTTAATAACGGGGGTGAACAGCATCAACCGAGTTATCTTGCTTTGAATCCACAAGGCTTAGTGCCATGTCTGATCGATGGCGATAGCAAAATCACCCAGTCACTTGCGATTTTAGAGTATCTCGAAGAAACTTATCCAACCCCAGCGCTATTGCCAACTGATAACAAAGCACGAGCTTATGTGCGCGCACTTAGCCAACTGATCGCTTGCGATATTCATCCGCTGAATAATTTACGCGTGTTGCAGTATCTGACTGGCGAGCTCGATTGTAGTGAGCAACAAAAACAAGCCTGGTACCAACATTGGATCGCAATCGGGTTTACCGCTTTCGAGCAAAGCTTGCAGCAGCACGGTTACCATGGTTCGTGTTGTTATGGCGATGCACCTACGTTCGCCGATCTGTTGTTGGTACCCCAGGTCTACAATGCCAATCGGTTTCAGTGTGATTTGTCGGCTTACCCCACTATACAAGCGATCAACGCTTATTGCTTATCACTACCGGCATTTGCTAATGCTGCAGTTTGATTGATAGCGCCATGGCAAGAGCAGCTAGCGGTGGATATGATGAACGCTCGTGCCATGACGCCGCCTGTAGCTGAACTGGCCTGTTGATCGCTTTTTGTTTGCTTTTTGTTCTCTATTTGGTATAATTAGTGCCACTTATTGAATTTGTTGCGGAGTGTACAATGCCTCAAGTTGCTAATATAGCATACAATTTTCTATCGGGATCACAAATTGTTAGAAGTAGACTTAGAGTACTAGGTCCCAAACAGTCAAAAAGATACGGTATGTCTTACTTCATGGTGCCGTGCGAGTCTGGCCATGTTAGTTTGCATGACCCAATCGTTGGGCGCAAAGATTACAAGGTATCTGAGTCACATCTATCAATTTACCAAAAGACCACAACCGCACAAACACAGCAGTATTCGCAGAGTACCATGCACTATACAGCGAAATTACGTCCAGATTCTAGGACACCTGGATCTGCGCTCGTCGTTCATCTTTATCTAAACGCCTCAGGTAAGCTGGTCGGTTGTCTGGTGAAAGAGGAAATAAACGGCGAGCAAGTCGCTCTCACTGAAGTTGAGATGCGGCAGCTAAAAGTTGCGTGTCAGCCGTTTTATCAAAGCCCTTTTACCGAGATCCTACAAGGCATCGCCTCAGCACACAAGGAGGCTGAACATGCACTAAAGCAAGCAATCAATCGATTGGTTGAGCAGAGTAGACATTCTGTCGACGATCCGCAGTATCATGAGTGTTTGCAAACTGCACTTGAAGCAGCAACCGCGCGCGATCGTTGGTCCTACCGACCAGAAGATGGCACAGCCTCGGCGTTGCGGCGCTCACTTGACAGGTTCAAAGTGAGGCGTTCTAAGCAAGCACTTGCTGCTGCAGTTGATGGTAGTGATGTTGGCGAGCAACACGCTTTAGAGCCAGCTGCAGTCCTCACGACTGAATTGGCTAGGGTAACCGTGTCGGCAGAAGCAGTGGTTACTGATCCAAAACCTGATTTCGAACAAGAGTTGGTGACGTTGAACTCAAGGATTCAGCAGCTTGGTGAAGTGACTACCCCCACTGATTCTAGGCATGCCATCCAGCGTTTTTTGTTGTTGCGGGAACGCTACCAGTTGTTAGAGTTTTCAGCAATTAATGATTGGCAACTGCTTGAGGCTGTTATTCAATTAGAAGCTTGTCGTCAAGCAGTCGTACAGAGTTTAGCGACTTATACTCCAGACTATGCTGAGCTTGTGACTACGGCACTGGACGAAAAGATTCTATTGAATCCTGATCCTCTAATTGTCATGTGCTTAGTGGTGCACGCCGAGCTTGACACCCTGAAGCGAGTGGTTGACAAGTTCCCTGATACATTTATGTACTTGCGCTATTTTACCATCGCCACTCGGCATGATGGCGTGCCGGCCGAGGTTACCTTTACCGGAGATCCGTTGTATATCGCGATGGAGTGCGACCAATTTGCCTTATTCAGTTACCTGCTTGGGCTTGGTTTATCACCTGATGGCGTTAAGAATACGATTCTTAGGCAGAAAGCTTTATTAGCTGCAGCTGCTGCTAAAGGTAAACTCGATTATGTCAAAGAATTAATTCGCGCCGGTGCCTGCATTGAGGGTCGACGTGACAGTGAATGCGTCACTATCGCGCTCCTCGAAGGTAGTAGTTCAGCAGCATTTAGTCGTTTGCAAGCTCGGCAGCAACTGCAGACAGCCGGTGCTCGTACCCAGCTCGACGTTGCTAATCCTTTGTTGGAAGCCATTCGCCACGATCAAGTTGAAGTTGTCAGGGCGCTGGTTGCAGCGGGCGCTGATGTAAACCGGCCTCTGCGCAAGGGTATTACCGCGATAGGTGTGCTTGCTTGCCAGGAAGGAAGAGATACTCTTTGTAAAGCAATACTGGACATTTTGATTGAAGCTGGTGCTGATATTAACACTCCTCAAGGCGAGCTTAGTGCTGAGGGCATTGATGATAGATTCATGGTCCTGACCCACGCAGTGAATAGAGGTCAAGTTAGCAAAGTGGAAGCATTAGTTGAAGCAGGTGCTAATTGCAACGCCTTGCAATATTGGGAACTGGGTTCTGCTCCGGATCCTATATCTATCTTAGGATCAATATTCGATTTGGCTGCATTTAGATTAGCAACGAGTTTGCCTCAAGCACCAATGGCTTTAGCCGAAACCATATTAGGAAGTCCACATCTCGCTATTGTTCGATATCTGTTAACTAAGGCTCCAATTGAATTTCGTCCTCATCCCGATGCGCTTGCCGGTAATTGTCTGCTCTATATGACCCCAGACTGTTGTATACCTGACTATCTAATGCCATTTGCTGAAGCGGAAGGTTTGACCTCGATAGAGTATTGCAGTCAACATGCTGAAGTAGCTTTAAGAGCAGGCCTTGCAGCCAACGGGTTGGAGCGCACAACAATGCTACGGCGCGCACTCGGTTACTATAGCTTTCAGCATGCTTGCATTATTCAGGCCGCTCTGCAAGGCCAGGAAATCTCAGGTATTCCACTATCAGACTTAATTGTCCATGTTCAGGCTCATGAGCAGTGCCAACAGTTGAGTTGTGCTACATTACTAACTGATCCAAATGGTTTTCCTAAAGTCAATGCAACGCGGCACACCCTACACAAGCCATATGCTCAGTCAGCTGTTTTAGCAAAGACTGGGATTTTTGCCTCCAATACAGTGACT
>CAWUKA010000111.1:0-6116 GCA_963922965.1 uncultured Gammaproteobacteria bacterium
AAAAAAACTACCTTATTGCATTTATCAATTACCGATGCTGAGACCTTGTATAAATCATATATTGCATTCGTGCAAAATGGTGGCTTGTTTGTCCCTACCGAAGATCCACACGAGCTTGGTGATGAAGTTTTTGTTGTACTTAAACTGATGGATGAACCCGACAAAGTGCCAGTCGCGGGTAAAGTGATTTGGATCAGACCACCACGCGCGCAGGGCGGCAAACTTGCTGGTGTTGGTGTTCAGTTCTTTGATGAAAATGCACATGTTATATGCGACAAAATTGAAACCTACATCGCTTCAATTTCAAAAGATGATCCAACGGATACCATGTAATGTTAGAGTTGGTTGATTCACACTGCCACCTTGATATGTTGGAACTCGATGGTTTCGCTAATGGTCTCGATGATGTTATCGCAGCAGCCCAGCAACAAGCCGTTAAGCACTTTTTGTGTGTCTCTGTTACCACCGATCGTTTCCCCGTTATGCAGGTGATTGCTCAACGCTACCCTAACGTGTCACTGTCTTATGGCGTGCACCCGAATGAGCAAGATACTTATGATCCAACGCTCGCAGAATTAATCACTGCTTGTCAGGCGCCAGAAATTGTTGCCGTCGGTGAAACCGGACTTGATTATTATTACAACGAAGGTGATTTGAATTGGCAACAACAACGCTTTTGTCGCCATATTGAAGCGGCGCAAGCGGTTACTAAACCTCTGATCATCCATTGTCGCGATGCCTTTGCTGATACTTATGCTCTACTAGCAGATGTTGGAGTGCCGAGCGCGGGGGCGGTGATGCATTGTTTCACTGGCGATTGGTCGCAAGCAAAACGTGCGCTTGATATGGGGTTAATGATTTCATTCTCTGGTATCCTTACCTTTAAAAATGCCAAAGCTTTACAAGATGCTGCGAAGCAGGTACCGCTTGATCGCATGCTGATTGAAACTGATGCGCCGTATTTAGCCCCAGTGCCGATGCGCGGTAAACCAAATTATCCAGCCTACGTGCGTTATACCGCCGAAGTGTTAGCTGATATCAAACAGATTTCGCTCTCCACACTCGCCGCACACACGACCGAAAACTTTTTTAAACTTTTTCCGGTATAGGCTCAGTGATCTTTTGCTTTGTTGAATGATAGTTAGCGCAAAGTGCGTGACACTACTGATCCACTACGAGCCGTATGAGTAGCGTGGCAGTCCAGTAAAGCAATGAGCATTGGCACTGATGCGATTTGATTATCATTGTTAATGAAAATGATGGATCAAATAAAATTGATTTTCTGCCCGTTGCGAGCGAGCGTGGGAACCCACCAAATGCAATCACCATTCGCACTTATATGAATTAACCACTGATGTGAATTGAAATGATGGTTCAGATAAAATTCATAGCATTGTGGCTGTCTGCACACAACTGAGCTGCTTCGGGACCGGTGTCCCTCGTAGTGGATTGAGTATTGAGTCACCGTCGCTAACTAAATCGCTTTATTAAAAAATGATGCATGTATCAAAGTACATTAAAAACTATAGTTGATTCTTATAAGTGACAAAGCTCAATAAAATCACCCTGGAAAATACTAGTTAATACTAGGTATGTATTACATTTTTAGAAACTCTAGCAATAAAGACTTGTAAATAATTAATTTTTTGATAACATCTGATGAATTTTGCCCACCGCGTTGATCGTTAACATTGACTGAGGCGCGGTTTCTAAAACTCAATTCCACTCAATCAAGCGAGGCCATGATAATATGCCAACACAAGCGTCCACGGAGGTTAAAGAAAACCAAAGTCCAAACCCAAACGATTTACTTGCATTAGTGAAATCAGCGTCAGGCTCAGCTGAGGATGAAGCACAAGCACTGGAGCTATCTCGGCAGCTTGAGAGAAGCAGCCGTGACCTGGCTGAGGCAGAATCTCGTTTGACACAGATAATTTCACAATTAGTTGGTGATGGTACTGCGCAGCAAGAGGCAATTAGCGGTGAGGCTTCAGTGAGGGCATCACTTCGCACAGTGGTTAGGTTAGCAGAGGAGTCGCAACAGCCAGCCGCACAAGGCATCACCGGTGTGGTTACATTCGGAGCTCAGACAATTTGGACCATGGGTAAGAATATGGTGGCAGCCAATGCTTGTCCGCAATTTGTTCGTGATATTCAGGAAATTATCAGCCTACTCGAATCAATGACCGCGGACAAGTCAGCCGATGCTAGCGAATTTGCGGCGTTTAGGGATCATTTGGTATCAGTAGCTAGTCAGGCGTCTAAGCTTGAAGGTGAAGAAAATTTAGGCTTTAGTGAGCGCTTGTCAGCGGAGCTAAACGGTACACAAGACGTCACCCCAATCACTAGGATTTTCCAACAAGTCACGAAGCGCAAACCCACAGGATACGCTGCCGTGGTCAGTGATACTGTAACTCTTACAAAAACAGTAGAAGATTTGTGCGCTGAGTTACGAGCTGAGTTGCTCGGCTTTGTTCGCGGATATCTCAATCAAAAATACGGTAAAGATTCACGTAATATAACCTATCAAGTGTTCTTTGAGCGCATTGATGCACTGGAGAAAGCTTTTGCTGAACTACTCTCTGATAGTGCTGAAGCACAATCACGGGCTAAAGGAGCTGCTGAGACAAGGATGGTCGCCGGTAACAGTAGGGCTGCGGTTAATGCAATGGTCACTCAAATTCGTGACCGGCTTGATGACGCTGAGTCTGCCGCTGCAGCTACAGATCAAGGTTTGTCTGATTTAGAGCGAGATGTTCGTCTAGAGATTACCAGGCTACGTGCGCACAATAGCAAGCTGAGTGTCGAGGTTACAAGGCTTCAGTCAGAAAACAGAGACCAAGCGGATACAATCGCGTCATTAACCGCGCAAGCTCAAGCTCTTCAGGCTAAAGTCGGCCCAGTGATAGCCGGTTTGAAGCAGAAGGTTGCAGAATTGACATTAGAAAGAGACGATGCGAGTAATAAACTGGCAACCCTTAAAAGGGTAGTCCAGCAGTCATCAACTGCTTCATCAACTAGGATTTTAGCTGCTGGTGCGGCAAGTGCTTTCCCAAGTCCTGTTTCAACATCAAGACCAAACTCAGCCAAATCTAATGTTTCCGAGTCGCTACCCACAACTTCGGCAGATGGACAGCATTATAGTGCTTAACTCTTAACAAAGGATTAACATATGCCTCATTCACAAAGTGTCGATCACTCTGCGACAGTAAAGTCGTGCATTGACGCTGTTTTGCAAAGCAAAGATAAGCCATATTACTTTGCCGGTTTTGGTTTTGGTTGGTCAAACGCTAGTATCCTTGAGCGCTTTGGCGAAGACCTAGACCAGTTGACTGCGTTGATTAAGCAATACGATGAGTTATCGTTTTTTGGTCGTTTATGGTGGTGGTTGATAAAACCTTCGCGTCAGCAGCTTGAGTTCCTGGTCGAGTTACTCGCATGCAGGAGCGTGGTTGAACAAGCAACAGCCGGTGCAGCAGACAGCAATCAGCCGTTACAGCATACCGTTAATGTATTAATCGGTAATCTTACCATTAGTCAAGACTTGCGAGAGTCACTTGTTAATTTCAGTCAGCACTCGGGGTGGGTCACTTCAGCACAGCCGGGTAATATTGGCTCATCTGATGACGTGACTCCAATGCCTGTTTTCCCCTCCCACATGTCTTTGAGTCTAGCATTATCTAATTCTGCTTCACCGCAGCCGCAGTCAACTACAGTACCACCACAAGGGCAGTCTCTGCCCGGTCGCGGAGCTAATCCACCTATGGTGATTCAACCTGTTGAAATCAGCTCACTACGGGAAATTTTAGGTTTGAGCTTGACATCAAGCGGGGGCGAGTCAGTTGCTGCGGAAGCCTTTCTGCATTTAGATAATGCTGACATGAATGCGATTGTTACAGCTGAGCGGTTGCTTGGCATAGGGCAAGCAGCGCTAGCGAATGAAGTTAATAGGGCCTTTAATCGCAAATGTGTTGAGGTACATCCTGATAAAATTTTCAATCTCTTCGTAGGTGCCAGGGAGCCCCACAAAGCCTTACGAGGTTACCTGTTTAACCGTCTACAGTCAGCCAAGGATTCTCTCCTCGGTCAGGAAACAAGCTGGTGGCCACGTTATTGTTTGACTCGGGAGCTCGTTGATCTGATCCTGAACGTCGCAGAAGTGGTCTCTACAAAAGAAGAGGCAAAGCTTTGGTTCGTCCAGCATTATCGACAATTGAGCTTCACTGAGTTTTATTGTCAGCTCCAGACTGACGCTGATCATCCACCTAGCGCTTTAAATAAAAACGATGCATTTGCTGCTGAGACCATGCGCGGGTTGGGTGAACTGCAGCGTAGACAGCAAGATCTGCAAGCAGGGCAGCGAAAACAGGTAGAGCGCTTAGCTGAGTTAAAAGATGCATTTTTTGAGCCGAATTTACCTTTAGCAGATTTATCCCATGATACTAATCCCAAGTCACCACAAGTGGCAGCTCCTAACTGGCAGCAACAGGCTAAAGCAACAGTTCAGATATTTGATGAGTTAGACGCACTACTTGAGGGTGTTTTGCCGGCAGAGGGTCAAAAACAACAGTTACCAGTTACCCAGATAAGTGATGCGGCAACCTCGCCTGCCAACTGGCAAACACAAGCCGCAGAAGCTAGTAGTACATTTGCGAATTTAGCAGCATTACTTGATGGTAGTGAAGAAGAGTTACCTATTCATCCAGCTTCAGATGCCTGGCGCGAGTCAGCTACTCATGCCTTGGACAGCCCTTTATCTATGTTTGATAACGCGGGCAATACTTCGAGGTCAAGAGAAGCGAATTTACGAGGTGTGAGATTAACTGCACTCAGTGTTTGTCAATAATCAAAAAACTCTTTCACCATTGCTTCAAGTTGGTGTAAATCATCGAGTAACATAGTTTTGCGCGATTGCAGCCAGGACTTCAATGATATGTTACCTTCGTCAGTCTCATGATTGAAACCAGTTAGACTAATCAAGTTATCTTGGCAAGTATTTTCTAGGTTGGTGAGGCGGCGGCTGATAGCGGATTCAGTTTGCTTGGGTTTGAAGTAAGTTTGCAGGGTGCCGATGATTTCAAACATTTTGGCTGAAGCGTTCAATAATTGATGCGGTTTTGTTTCATGTTGCTGGTTGTCGTCGAGTAAGGCTTGAATTTCTGCTTTTTTAATCTGTACATCATTTAAAGTTGAAGCGCTCATAGTTTATCCTGTCTAGTATTGATCGGTGTCTGCGTTGCTGTTATTTAAATCAATCAAGCATTGTATAGGTCAAATATTAACCTACACTTGGCCTTGATTAATTGTTAATTAGAATTGTTATCAATTAATTGAAATAATATGCTACGCGAAATGTTGCAAAAAAACAAGACTTTGGGTAATTTAGTACCCAGTATTGTAATTGATTTTACCAAATATAAACAGTTGTCCAACGACTGGGGTTGTCAAGTGTTGGCGAATGGTTGCGGTTGTCTGTGCTAACAGCTGCAAACCAGTGGCTGCAGCGCAGCTAGTGACGTAGTCTGCAGCGTGAGCAAAACGACCCGTCGGTAGCAATTGATAATCGCCGTCCTTACTGATCTCGGTGCTGAGCGCAACTAAGCCTGTGTCGGCTAACGCTGTTGTGGCGGCGTTAAAAAATGCGGTTAAGGAGCCAGTATAAACCAACACATCGCAGGCCAGGATCAAATCAAACAGTTGTTCGAGTTCGTCAAACCCACTGACCAAGTCGGCTTGATAAAGGCTATGGTAAATGCCTTTTTGCTCGGCTTGTTGCAACATCTGTGTTGATAAGTCGAAACCTACCAACTGGTTTGCAAGGCTACGAAACGCGTGGCCTGCTAAACCACTACCGCAACCGACATCAAGTATGGCAATGCTTCCGTTCGGCTTTGCTCGCACGGATTGAGTGAGGGCAAATAACTGCTGCGGTGCTTGATAGCCCAATTGCTGCTGCATGTGTTCATCATAGTGATTAGCATACTGATCGAACAAGTGTCTGACGTAGTCAGCGGGAACAGTGGTTTGAGTATTGCTGCCGGTCAATGCCGCCAGTCTAAATTCGACTACCGGATGATTTGGTTCGAGTGCAAGTAAGCGCTGATAGCATATTTCAG
>CAWUKA010000112.1:0-6107 GCA_963922965.1 uncultured Gammaproteobacteria bacterium
AAAACCTTATCTTGAATATCAGCACCGACTAGCTGCTGGCAGATTTCAACGTTAGTAATCTGATTAAGCTGTAGATGTCGTTGCAAAAAAATAAGATTACGTTGCGCTGGTTCAAAACAATAAACACGGCCATGTCCTGCAATCACCGAACTCATCGGTAACGCCACTAAACCGATGTGGCCACCAACATCTAGCACACAGGTTTGTTGACGACAAGCCTCGATACAGGTGTGAAATGCACGATTATGTTGAGCACCCCAGTGACTGAAATCACTAAAGCTAAACTCACCATCAAGCTGAAAAGGGCCATACGCACCGATAAAGTGTTTTGCTTGGGTTTTAATTGGCAGTCTATGTAAGAGTTGGCGGTAGAGCTTACCTAGCAGCAACCAAATAGGTGCTAGCTGTTTTAACGGTCCGTGACGTAAATAACGTAATGTTGCTAACATACGTTACTCTGACACTGGCTCTAACACTGTAAATCTAGCCGGCATCTCTACAAACGTAAAGTATGCAGGCAACCCAACCGATAAGTAGCTCAGTCGTTTAAATTCACGCCGGGAGCGGGCGACACTATCAAGAATAAAGCCACAAGCAAGTGCTAAGAAAGCTAGCAACATCATTGATGCTGCTAGTAACGCAGTGGGAAAACGCAGCACAAAACCAGTAGCAAAGAATTCGTTAATAATTGGTACCCCGAGCAAGAGTGAAAGAGAACTCAATAAAATAAAACCGATACCAAAAAAAATTACCGGCTTGTAATCTTTCAGCATCAATAAAATCATAATTAAAATTTTACCGCCATCCCTGTAGGTTGATAATTTACTTTCTGAACCAACCGGCCGTGCAAAGTATGCGGTATCAATTTCTGCGGTTGCCAATTGTAATTCCTGCGCGTGTACAGTGATTTCTGTTTCAATTTCAAAACCACCTGAGATTGCTGGAAATGATTTGACAAAACGTCGTGAAAAAACTCGATAGCCTGACAACATATCGTTGAAATTAGTACCAAATAACAGGCCTACCGCCCTAGTCAACATTTTATTACCGATTATATGGCCACGGCGATAGGCATACTGCTTTGCTGTTTCATCATAGAGACGGCGCACACCAACCACCATATCAAGCTGATCACGCTGCAAACATTCAATCATTTGCCAGATTGAACTAGCATCATAGGTTGCATCACCATCAACCATAACATAAACTTCAGCATCGATATCGGCAAACATACGTCTAACAACATGACCTTTGCCTTGCTTCAATTCTTTTCTAACAATGGCACCAGCTGCTCGTGCCTGTTGGCATGTTGCATCGGTTGAGTTATTGTCATAGACGTAAATGACTGCCTCGGGTAATTGTTCAGTGAATGAATTGACAACGGAGGCAATGGTTTGCTCTTCATTGTAACAGGGGATCAGTACTGCTAATTTATCCATGCCTCTTCCTCTTTACATACTTGGTTGCAGCTTACCCCATTGGCGACAACCAGGGCATAGCCAATGCATCTTGTTACCATTAAAACCGCAACTTTGACATTGAAAAGTAGCTTCACGCGTTGCAACTTTGCTAAGTGTTTGATTGACTTGGTGAAGTATTGCTTTAAACTTCTCACTACTACTTTCTTGTGCTTGTAACTCAATTAGGCGCGATAGTGATTGCATCGACGGTTTTGCTTGCAAGACACCAGTTATAAAGTCAATTGCTCTAGCAATACCCTCTCGCTGATAGAGTTGATTTGCTAATGCTAATTCGACATTGACGTTAGTTTGCTCTTGTAACAAGGATTGCAGCAGCTGGATGAACTTATCAGCTTGGCGCAACTCAGTAAAACAAACTTCAAGTCGTGGTAATAGCTGAGTCACATAGCGACTGTTCATCACAATCACTTTTCTATAGTAACTCAATGCACTACGATAGCGCTGCTGATCGAACTCTTCATCAGCCAGCATAATCAAGGCACGAATGCATTGCCTATCAGTTGCCAACGCTTTTCTCAGCAGCGCGCGAGCTTCATCACGCTTACTAGCAGCGGTAGCATTAGCTGCCATTTCACAATAGTAATGCGCAATGATATCAGCCACACCATCAGCAGTTAGGTGATTCAAGCGACAAGCGACCTTAATTGCTTTATCCCAAGCCTGTTCACGCTGATAAATATCTAATAATTGCTGAAGACTCTCTTTTAGCAGTAAGCCACTATCAATCACTTCTAAAAACAAACGCTCAGCTCGATCGAGCACACCTGCACTGAGATAGTCTTTTGCTAATTCATAAATGGCCTGAACGCGCTGTGGTTTATTTAACTGTGGCCTAGCGATTAGATTTTGATGGATTCGGATCGCCCGATCAACTTCACCACGGCGTCGAAATAAGCTGCCGAGAGCAATGTGTGTTTCAATTGTTTCAGTGTCAACTTTTAAGGCTTTGATAAATTCATCAATTGCTTTGTCTGGTTGATCTTCTAAAATAAAATTCAGACCACGCAGATAGTTTACGGTATTCTGTCGATCAATTCTTGGTAATACAATTTTAGCATTTAGCTGATAATAAACTAGGACACAAATAATGACTGCAAGAAAAATAACGAGCAAGCCTTCAAGCAGCATTAATGACCGCCTTGTATCGGTAATGCCCTTAGACTCTCAACTTCACGTTCGGCAATTTCGGCACGCTTTTTCAAGGTGCGGCATTTTAAACTCAAACGCAGATAAAATACCAAGCTCGCAAATATGCCAAGTAAACCACCCAGCATAAGCGCAAACACCAGCAGCAATGACAGTGGTGAGCGCAAGTCAGTGAAATACAAATTTAGCTGAACAGGATCTGCATTTAAGATGGCAAATACAAAACCTAAAAGTGTGACTAAAAGAAAAAATAAATAAGAAATTAACTTCATCCTCACCATCCCACACAATTGAAGGACTATACCCTAACAAGTCATAGCGATGCTGAACACAACCATGTCCAGCATCATTCAATTGCTTATCATTGCTCGCTATCGTCAGGTGATTCGATTTGTTGCTTCAGTAAATCGCCCAGCGTTGTATTAGTCATATTATCGGCCGCGCGATTAAGATCCTCTATCACCGCTGACTCTTCTTGCACAATCATCGCTTTGATTGATAAGTTGACCAAGCGAGCTTTACGGTCCATACCGATGATTTGGGCTTCAACTTCATCACCAACCTTATGCTGACTGCGTATATCGTCAACGTGGTCTTTCGCAACTTCAGATATCCTCAGATAACCTTCAACACCTCTATCCAAGTCGACGGTACAACCTTTCGCATCAATCGCTGTAATAGCGCCTTTCACCACAGTGCCTTTAGCGTGATCGGCTGCATACTGCGTAAATGGATCGTGATCAAGTTGTTTAATACCAAGCGAAATGCGCTCACGATCAGGATCGATCGATAAGATAACGGTTTCGATCTCTTGACCTTTTTTATAGTCATGAATCGCTTCTTCACCCGCAACATTCCACGCCACGTCAGATAGGTGAACCAAACCATCGATACCACCATCAAGACCGACAAAAATACCAAAATCAGTAATTGACTTGATAGTACCTTTGATGCGTTCATTTTTACTATGCGTTGCAGCAAACGCTTCCCATGGGTTAACAGCACATTGTTTAATACCAAGCGAGATACGACGACGTTCTTCATCAATCTCTAGCACCATCACTTCAATTTCATCACCTAGTTGCACCACTTTGCTTGGGTGGATATTTTTATTGGTCCAATCCATCTCTGACACATGCACCAAACCTTCAATACCATTTTCAATTTCGACAAAACAACCGTAGTCGGTGACGTTCGTGACTTTGCCATGTAAACGCGAGCCAACTTGGTAGCGACGTGTAATATTTTGCCATGGATCTTCACCCAGCTGTTTAATACCTAGAGAAACACGGCTACGCTCACGATCAAATTTCAAGACTTTAACATTGATTTCCTGCCCAACAGCAATGATCTCACTTGGATGTTTAATACGCTTCCAAGACATGTCGGTAATGTGAAGTAAGCCATCAATACCGCCTAGATCCACGAACGCACCGTAGTCTGTTAAGTTCTTAACGATACCAAGTAGCTCGACACCTTCTGTTAAGTTTTCGAGCAAAGCTTGACGCTCAGCACTGCTTTCTGCTTCAACTAACTGACGGCGTGACACAACAACGTTGTTGCGTTTTTTATCAAGCTTAATGACTTTGAAATCTAACTCTTTGCCTTCGAGATACGATACATCTCGCACCGGACGGACATCAACCAGAGAGCCTGGCAAGAAAGCGCGGATATTTTTAATTTCGACAGTAAAGCCACCTTTAACTTTGCCGGTAATAATACCCATAACAGAGACATTAGCTTCGTGAGCTTTGACCAATTCATTCCAAGATTCAGCGCGTTTGGCTTTTTCGCGGGAAAGGATAGTTGCACCAAAACCGTCCTCCATGGTCTCAACAACGACATCGACTTCATCACCAACACCGACCTCAATTTCACCACGTCCGTTATGAAACTGAAACGCTGGAATAGAAGACTCGGATTTTAGACCAGCATTAACTAAAACATAGTCTTTGCCAATATCAACGATGCGACCCCTAACAAGTGCACCCGGATAAATCTTAACTTCTGAAACACTCTTCTCAAATAACTCAGCAAAACTCTCTGACATAATTTAAATACCTTGCCAATTAAAAATTTTATTTGACATTTTGTTGTATAAATTTACTTTGCGGCGCACAAACACCGCATTACCCAAATATATGGCCTCGCCCAAAAATATTAACCAGACGCATCAACCAACTTAACCTTGACCTCACTGAGAATAAGCGCTACCACCTGTTCAATACTTAAACTCGATGTATCGATGTATACTGCATCTGTTGCCGCCTTAAGTGGTGCAACCTCACGCCATCGATCACGCTGATCGCGCGTTTTCAGCTCAGTCAAAATTGTATCAAGATTAACATTTATTCCCTTGTCGCTCAACTGTTTGTAGCGTCTTTGTGCACGCTGTTCTAGCTCCGCATCGAGATAAATTTTCAAATCAGCGTCAGGGAAAACCACGGTACCCATATCTCGGCCATCAGTGACCAATCCTGGTGATTGGGCAAATGAACGTTGCTTTGCGAGCAAGGCTTGCCGTACTGCTGGCAACGCTGAAATGATCGAGGCAATTTGACCGACATGCTCTGAGCGAATTGCTGATGTGACATCGCCTCCTGAAAGAAAAACTTTTAATTCTAGTGAGTTAGGATCAATACTAAATGTTAATTCAAGCTTATGTGCAAGCTGCGCCAAAGCAGCCTCATCATGATGATCGAGCTTATTTTTGATCGCAGCTAGAGCTAACACGCGATAAATCGCACCGCTATCAAGATAATGCCAATTCAGTGTATGGGCTAGCTGCTGACTCACAGTGCCTTTGCCACTGCCGCTCGGGCCATCAACAGTGATAACTGAGTATCGTTCAACCATATAACGAGATTATACATAAGGTGATTATTGACATGGCTAGATCACTCTTCCTCAATATCAACAATTTTCTGAATACCCACTAATTGCTCACCTCCACTCAAGTTGATTAAGCGCACCCCTTGCGTGTTACGGCCAATGATTGATATTTCGGCAGCGCGTGTCCGGACTAACGTACCTCTATCACTGATAAGCATAAGCTCATCTTGCTCACTGATTTGTAATGCTCCAACGACTTTACCGTTACGCTCGTTCACCTGAATGGCAATCACACCAACACCACCGCGACCAGTTTGGCGATACTCTTCTTGTTTAGTGCGTTTACCATAACCATGCTGAGTGACTGTCAAAATTTCATCATTATTACGGATAACATCAAGGGAAATAACTTTTTGGTCGCCATCCAATTTAACACCACGCACACCTTTTGCAGTTCGACCGACGCAACGGACTGTGCTTTCAGTAAATCGAATGGCTTTACCAGCATCTGTAAACAGCATAATATCTTGATTTTGTTGCACTAGAGAGACACCAATTAAGCTATCGTCCTCGCCGAGATCAATAGCGATAATGCCACTACTGCGTGGCCGTGAAAATTCTTTCATCGCTACTCTTTTGATAATGCCA
>CAWUKA010000113.1:0-5979 GCA_963922965.1 uncultured Gammaproteobacteria bacterium
CTGAATAAAGTCATCGTCGCGGCTACTCACCAGTTGGGCGTGGTTGAGGCCCTGTTGGCGCGCACTGTCGACCACAATAATGTATGGGTGCGAAAAGTTGCTATCAAGGCGCTCTCACAAGTCACGGTGTTGGCTGCTCAACAGAAGAGGGTGGTTGAGGCCTTATTGGCACGCAGTGTAGACAGCGAAGAGTGGGTGCGCCGAGCCGCTATTCAGGCGCTCGCACATGTTACAGTACCGGCTGATCAAGCGGCGAGGGTGCTTGAGACCCTGTTGGCGCGCAGTGCCGACCACGATGTATCGGTGCGCCAAGCCGCTGTCGAGATGCTTACGAAAATTACGGTACCTACTGATCAACAAGCCCGTGTGGTACAAGCTCAGCTTGTATACCTTGAGCAAACCACTCCACCATATCTTTATACTCCACCGTTCGTTACCCTCATCAAACACTACCCATCCTCTTCAGTTGCAACGCGATTACTGGAGCTGGTTCATCGATTGGTTTATGGTAAACAACCTGCACGTCAGACGCTGATAGACTCGAAGCTACGGCAACTTGACACTGCGATTTGGCGTGAAGGGCAACGCTACTACTGGGTCGAAGACGGGCAAGTCATTCGTGTCGATTGCTCAGAGCCAGACCGGCTCGAGCGTGATATTCGTTCGATTCGGCCAGTTAAAATCAAACTAACGCCATCAACCACTGATGCTCACTTAGCGCGTTTCACTCGTTTCTTTACCGGATCAGCGACTGAGGCAACTGAGGCAAAGCCCGAAGATTCCGTATTTGAATTGACGACTTATAAGCATTCGCTAGCTTAAAAAATCAATCTTGAAGCTATATCAATTCCTCAACTCAACCGATCCTAGTTAATACTGTTCATTCAATCTACTGTGTAACATAGTGACACACCGGTTTCATCGATGTATCGATTAATAAACTAATTTTTCTATCATCAATGTCTTCAACAGCTAGGTATAATTGATAGGCGTGATTTTCGACTTTGCCATAGCACTCGGTCCCTCTCTTTGTCAGCATATATAGCACAGGAACCTGTTGTTGAGTGAACTATGAAATGATCTGATCATTCAGCAACTGAGTCGCCTTCATAGTGCCTTTTTCTGTGTAAAGATTAGCAAAGGCCGCCCTTGAATAAGTACTGATAACTGCTTGTTGATCAATTCGCTCAACGCTTTTCATGATATCGATAAAATAGACATCTTAAGAAATGAGATACTTTGTATGCTCCATTTCAATCTCACCACAAGCTTCTTTCGCATGCTTGGCTTTCTTTAACCACTTTAATTGCGTCTCAGTCAGTAAAATCTCTTTTTGCGCTGACTGTTTTCCAACGCTTTAAGTTGCTTTTAAGAGGACTCTAGGCCATTGCCAGCTGAATAGAACGAATATCGCCGCCAGAAATAATAATACCGCGTTGCCCCGGCTCATTAGATACTCGACGTTGACTCAAAGCAGGGTAGTCAATTGCTAAGCTTATTACTGCATCTTCAACCTGTGTTGGCACTTGATTCTTTTCAATCGGCTTTTCTGGCTCACTTCTAAAGCCGCTTCGGCATCGGCTTCATACAACCTCTTATACTGGTAGAAGCTGTCGTGAGAATATCTCATGCATGATAGGCTTGTGATACATTGCGTAACTACCTAGCTAGCTCTAATAAACCTAACTTGGATTTGATTATTTTTTTGAGATAAACTGCTTATTCAGATACTCCCGGATTGCTTGCTATCTAGCTTTGGGTAAATGCGGTTCTATACTTCATCCTCCGTGAATGTCAGATAAGCTTCTTACTTTTATATATAAAAAATATAACTCATTTTATCGAAATTTAATTGATTAGCTTGGCTGTAAAGGTCAATGTTACTAGCCTTTACCTAAAAATAGTTTAACGTTGTTCGCGCACTTGGTATACCGCATATTACAGGTATTCACCTTCTTCAAAAAAACTGAAACCTACAGTGTGTTCAACTTTAGTTAATAATTGTAAGCCTGTATAGATTGCTTCGATATTACTTTTCACGTATTGCATTCAGAACCAAGAAATTATATAATTCAAATCAAGTTAATGCTGATAAAAAGTAGCATTTTAAGGAACACGCAAAACTTGTAGCATATGCAACTTCTCATCAGTTAATCCCACTTCTTTTAGCGATAGTCTGTCTACAACTCTTCATAAAGAAATTAGAAAGTTAATATTAGTCGACATTAATGGAGACTCCATGTTACCTATCAAATCATTTAACCCTGAGCAATGGATTCAACACACCCTAGGTCCCCAAGAGAGGACTGGTATCGGCTCTTATCGATATAAATTATTTAATCCTATTTACGATGAGTCGACCGTAAAACGTATCAACCATCAATTAAAATATGTCACACAAACGCCGGAAACCTATTTTATATACGGGAGTCCACCACTCTCCAGTTTGGATTCGCTTTGGCGATATACTTTCATTAGCCATATTTACGCCCAAGAGCAGCGCGCCGCTGAGGATGAACAGCAAAATTGGCAACTTTTTTTCAAAATCTTCCTCACTATACTCTCAGATGTGATCCGGTTGTCATTGCTACAACGTGTGCTGTTTTACGGGTTGACTCTCGTTAGCTTTTTATTGATGTTAACACAATCGTCCTTTTGGTTTTTGCTGCCAGTCATCGCTTTAATAGTCTGTATTGTGTTTCAGCCGAGTGTTGAATCGATTCCATTTGTTCCTGAACTTATTCAAGTTAATGATGAAGCCTACCTGCGCCATCGTCGTGGGAAGTATTTAGCAGCACAGCAGCGGTTGACACACTTAAGACAGCTGCCTTTCACTGAGATAGAGGCATTAGCTATAAGTGATGGTACAGTGACTCTAAAGCGACTTGGGTTTAGCTTAGCGAATCAACTTGAATATCTACTTGTCCCTAACTGGGCACTACTTCATTTAATTCTCCCTAGTCTTGATGATATTGAACAGAGCCTGCGGTCAGAGCAACGCCAACTTTGGTTTCGCTCATGGTTTGCGCCTACCTCTCAGTTAGCAGCATATCGTACATATCTTCAAATGGTTTTAGAGCAAGTGCAGGCCGAGCGTCAAAAGCTTGCTGAAGTCCTTATCGTACGAGCATGTATAGCCTCACAAGCAACTAGCATCAAAGAGATCGATGCTATAGATTATTTTTCATTAAAAGCTATTGCAATCAGGCAACTCACCGCCTCTGAGCAAGCTTTCTGTCGCGATGAATCACTGACTGCGGCAGATTGGGATCACCTCCGTCGATTTATCGATCAGCAGAACTGTCCAGAGCAAGCTGCACTCATTGAGCATTACTATGCTACTTCATCACTTAGCACGGCTGAATTGAAGCGAGAGCGAATGAATAATGCTGAAGTCTTTGAGCGAGACCCGTCTGAGATAGTTGTAGCTGAGATCTTGGGAAAACGACAAGTGAGTAGACCTTCAATACAACAGTACATTCATCAGCGTTATGCTGTATTATGCCTTCGGCAAGGGTCTTCGACCATCATTGGTGGTCAGATTCAACGAGTACTCGGCACTTATAGCCGATTGGTTGACCAAGTTCGACATAGGGATACAGCAAACTTTTTATCAGATATAATCCAATCGCTCACGCAGCTGAAAACCTTGTATGATGAGTTAACTCACTTAGTTAACTTAACAGATGCTGAACTGACACAAGCTTTTATATTAATGACATGGCTTCAGCCGAGTTCCGAACTTATCAATGCGGTTAAAACCGTCTTAATTTCAAAGAAAGCCGGTGTCCGCTGGCTCCTAGATGAAGCCTTAGTTCGTTTGCGTGAGATCCTTGATCAGCAATCGATACAACTCCACTTGAGCCCCAGGCTGGTCACTGTACCAGAATATAGTACGATTCAACTTGGGCAGGTACACCCCATTCATATGCATCCCTTTCCTGAGGCTCCTGAGCTTAATTATCGAGCTCTTATCTCAGCAGTTGATGAACTAGCATCGATCTCATCACTTGATGAGATGGGTTGCCCTGAAGCGCTATTAACTGGTGTTAAGATCCGTCTTGATGCCTGCCTTGTCGTGACTGAAGCCTTTAGCTCCGATGATTTATACGCCAATGTTCAACGCATCATAGAAAATCTCACCACTGATCAATCAGTCTCACTGCCTGTGGTTCAAATGGTTGGTATATTATATAAACAAGCTAGGGCTATGACTGGCACGCCGGACACTGGGTTTACCTCTGGACCCATTAGTTTTGATGCACACCGATTACAAGCACTCTTAGAAGATTTAGTCGATCGAATCGCTGCAACAATCACAACTTATATTTCACAAGCGTTCAGCCCCGCAATCCCATCACAACTTGCTACAGAACAGCTTTATAGCTGTTTTTACCTCTTGTCTCTTCAGCAGCAAAATTCTAGGTGTATGCTGTTGCTTGAGAGACAGGCTCAACGTTTGATGCTTCAGTACATTCAATACATCCTAGCTGATCCAGGCTACTTTGGTCGTGAAAATGACGAGTTGAGCCAAGCCTGGCAAGCGGTTTATTTTGTTGTAAAATGTCAGCCTAAAACAGCCGTATCCCGGCGGAATTTAAAAGCACTATCTCGTGCTTGCAAGGCTCAGAATCGCCAGGCGATTGCAGGCATTCAAACAGCGCTTACAGCAGCTTTACAAATGACGTCTCCTGATGAGTCGATTGCTGTGGTTGATGCCCAACCACTTGTGTTGGTATCGTCTTCAGTCCGGGCATCACTGAGTTCTTGGTTTCTAAGTTGGTCGCAACAGCATGCTCAACAGACGGGTATTGTTTCGTCTCATGAGAGCGATCAATCGCAAGTGACGATAGAAGGTACAGAGCCTACTTACTAACTGGCAAATACAATCACTTTAGTAATGAAGTTGTACGATGTAAGGATTGAAATTGAATATCAGACAGTATCATGATTTGGCATTCGCTGATTCGCTAAAACATGAAAAACAATACGGAGAGAAGTATATATCGTTGTAATTAATAAAAGAGGAGAGAATTATGGCTATTGAATTTGGAGCGCTAGTGGGTTTGCTGTGGGCAAAGAAGGGGACTGTTGCTGCTGTTGCGACCACTGGTGTTCTAGGTGGTGTCGCCGTTATTACAATACAGCAAATCGTTGAGCGCCGTCATCGATTATTTGTACTCAAACGTAAACAACAACGCTATGCAGATGAACCAGTGCCGGAATCAATTCGCCATGAGTGGCAAAATAACATTGCTCTCTTTAAACATGCGCTGAATACTAAACTGGATGCATATATTGTTAAAGCTAAAGCTAATGGTCAGTCAGTTGATCACCTCCTATTGTATCATGAGGAGATTAAAAGCCTTATCAGTAAGGACTACCAACAAGTTTACAGTTTACAAATCGCACTGATTAATTATGTGATGGAAAGGCTAGTTAAAATGGATGGCCCAGTTGGCTACATAATAAAACCAGCCATGGTAACAGCACTATGGCAAGTATTAACTGATTCACGCTATGATCCATTGGCAGCTAGTAATCGTACCCGCGAAGAGGAACTTTTTAAAATTGTAGCTATTGACGCTGCTGTACATGCTCAGCAGCGGCCAATTGCTGGGTTAGGGATAACTCAGTCTCGAACAGCACCGATTACGTTAGCAACTTTACAACAGCGGCAAACCTCTGATAGTACTGTTGCAATGAATACTTCATCCATGAGTCATTCGTACCCGAATAGAGCCACTGCAATGACTCATCCTTTACCTGTAGTATTACCAGCTATCAACCCTCATAGTGATAGCGATACAGATAGTGAGCATGAGTCAGTAGCGGCAGCTGATTATGCGCCGGCTAGTCTATCGATGGAACGCTCGCTTGATAATAATACAGGAGAACACCATCAACAGTCTGAGAAACAAAGTCAAGCAACGCAATCGGATCAATCGTTATCTTGTATAAGGTATTTATTACATACGA
>CAWUKA010000114.1:0-5924 GCA_963922965.1 uncultured Gammaproteobacteria bacterium
TATCTCTGAGTTGGTGGCTAGTCATGACATTGATACGGTGTATTGGAATCGTCGCTATCAGCCGGATGCTATCAATGCTGACAAAGCCTTAAAAACTCATTTGAATGCCAGTGGTGTTGAGGTACAAACCTATTGTGCCAATCTCTTACTTGAGCCTTGGCAAGTGAAAACCAAAAGTGGTGACTTTTATAAAGTGTTTACGCCGTTTTGGCGGGCATGGCAATTGCAATTAGCGGTTGCACCAAGCTATCCGGTACCACATTTGCCGACCACAACCTTAGCGCTGTCAAGTGATGCTTTAGAAGAGTGGTCGCTCGTACCAACAGCACCGGATTGGTCAGCACGCTTTAGTGATCATTGGCAAGTCGGCGAAGCGGGTGCGCAGCAGCGTCTAGCTGAGTTTATTGCTGATAAGATTGGGTATTATGCTGATAGCAGAAATGGTTTAGCCGAATGCGGTACCTCGATGTTGTCACCGTATTTATGTTTTGGCGAAATCAGCCCTCGTCAAGTTTATCATGCTATTAAGCAGTATGAGGCGGTTGCACCAGAAGCGGGTGCTGGTTGTATCGCTTATTTGCGTCAACTGTGTTGGCGTGAGTTTTCCCACCATGTCTTGTTTTATTTTCCAGACTTGCCGCAGCAAAATTACAATCAAAAGTTTAATGGTTTTGTTTGGGACAACGATCCACAACAATTGCGTGCTTGGCAGCGCAGTGAAACCGGTTACCCGATTGTCGATGCTGGCATGCGTGAATTATGGCTTACTGGCTATATGCACAATCGCGTGCGGATGATTGTCGCCTCATTTTTAACGAAAGATTTATTTATTGATTGGCGCTATGGCGAGCAATGGTTTTGTGACACGCTGTTTGATGCTGATGTTGCAAACAATAGTTTTGGTTGGCAATGGGTCGCGGGTAGTGGTTTTGATGCAGCGCCATACTTTCGAATTTTTAATCCAATTTTGCAAAGTAAGAAATTCGATACTACTGGTGACTATATTCGGCGCTGGCTGCCTGAGTTGGCTAATTGCCCCGACAGTTATATCCATTTCCCAGTCGAAGCACCGGGGCAGGTGTTGCAAAAGGCAGGCCTAAACTTAGGTAAGAATTATCCGTTACCGATAGTGAATCACAAGTTAGCTCGGGAGCAAGCCATGAAGCGCTACCGCCAATTAGAACACACTTAACTAACCATGAACACAAGGTAAACTCTGAAAATTAGTTTAAATTAAAATATTCAGATGAATCAACAGATTGTACAACCTGACTGCTGAGACTGTCTATATCTTTCTGGGTCTTTTTCTTCTTCCTTTTCCTCTTCTTCCTTACTATAGCTTGGCTTACGTGCAGGTTGGGAAGATGAGCTAACATATCCAGGGGCTGACTGAGCTGGTGGTAGCGGAGGTACAGCCGCACTGTCAGACACGTTATCAAGTTGATTTTTGGTCGGTACCGTCAAGTAAGCCAAGATCGCGTTACTGACCAAGATTAAACTAAACAGCACCGTGTTAATCAATGTGAAGTACCAAGCGAGTGTGGCGACTGCAGCGATAACCAGGGTAACGCCAAGATAATAACTGTTGATACCATTTGATGTTGCGGTAGACTGCTGAGCTCGGTCCTGACTTAATAAGTCATCATCTTCTTCATCACCAACTGCCATCGTATTTACCCCCATATAACGCAATTTATTGTTAAACTAGTTTACAATTCGCTTATTATGACCGCGCTCTCAGCCGCTGTCAACCTTTAGGTTGACAACAAACTACTCAGCAAGTATCGGACGGAGTTGTCAGCCTTAAAGCTGAAAAAATGTTACTCGCCAAGCGTAGCAATCTTGCGTTGACACCGCTATCATAACCGAGCTTAAGTTGACGTCACCGATGCGCCCGTAGCTCAGTTGGATAGAGTACCTGGCTTCGAACCAGGGTGTCGGGAGTTCGAGTCTCTCCGGGCGCGCCACAGCAGTGACTTCACCGAGCAATAACGGCCAGATTAAGACTGAGACTGTGAGTGGAGAGAAATGTTAAAGATCCTTGCCCGACTTGTTGCCGTCATCCTGATTCTATTTTTGTTACTGCGCGCATCACAACTCCTGATGACGTGGTTGGCACCGGCGCCAGCGTTGGCGCTTGAGCCATCGAGTGCGCATCAATTTATGTTTCTGCACGTCAACAATGGTAGCCATAGCAAGCAGTTAACTCAACTTCGGTTGTATTCACTCACACAGCAGCAATACTTAGCAACCTTCACACCCACTCCACACATGTGGTTGCAATATTTTGACTACCCGCACCAGACGGTAGCGCTGACTCGCACCTACCCGTGTCAGACACGACCACGTCGATTACGTGATGGTGAGCAAATCGTTATACTGCTCGAGTATCAGTACCAGTTGTTGTCATTGCATAGAGCAGTGGTGCGGCAGGCGTTTCGTTACCAGGCAGGCGAATTTGCAGCCATCCCGTTACCAGCACATCAGCCGCCAGCTTTCCCGGATCCATTTGTTTGTCAAACCGGTTTTATGACCAGCGGTGCTTGATGGCAATGGCAGCAATCATCGAACGCTGGTTTAAGCTCTCCGCGCGCGGTAGCACACTCCGCACCGAAGTGATTGCTGGCGTGACGACTTTCTTTGCTATGGCCTACATCATTTTGGTGAACCCAACGATCCTAGCGCAGACTGGTATGGATCCAGCTGCATTATTCGCTGGCACCTGTCTCACTTGTGCGCTAGGTAGTTTATTGATGGGGCTTGCGGCAAATTATCCGATCGCTATGGGGCCGAGCATGGGGTTAAACGTTTACTTCGTTTATGCCATGGTTAAAGATGCTGGTCTCAGTTGGCCGCTTGCGCTCGGTGCTGTATTTTGTGCCGGTTTAATTTTCTTTTCGTTGGTTCTATTTCGGGTCCACCGTCTAATTTTAAACGCAACACCAGTCTCGCTAAAAATTGGTTTGATCGCTGGGATTGGCTTATTCCTTGCTCTGATTGCATTGCATAACATGGGTGTTAGCCTTAACGATAGCAGTGCCTTACTCAGGATGGGATCATTTCATTCACCTACGGTACTGATTTCTTTTCTCGGCTTCTGTTTGATGGTAGCGCTGGATGTGCGGCAGTGGCCGGGTGGGATTTTCCTGAGTATTGTCACCATGTCTCTACTTGGGATGTTGCTTGGTATCAATCACTACCATGGTACATTTGCGCTACCTGCAAGTGTTACGCCGGTGTTGCTGAAGATGGAGTTTTCCACTGATCCGACTGTGCTGAAAATTATTTTTTGCTTAGTGTTTGTGATTTTATTTGGTGATACCGGTTCGTTACTGGCGCTGAGTGAGTTGGCCGGTTTGACGGATAACACCCAACAGAAAAAACAGCTGACCCGTGGTTTACTCGCTGATAGCAGTAGTGTGATGCTCGGTGCTAGCTTGGGTTGTTCGCCGACCACCTGTTTTATCGAAAGTGGGGCTGGTATTCGTGCTGGTGGCCGTACTGGTTTAACGGCGTTTGTGGTTGCGTTGTTGTTTCTCTGTGCTTTATTCTTTGGGCCACTTGCGCAATCGATCCCGACTTTTGCTACTGCACCGGCATTGCTTTTTGTTTCTTGCATGATGATCAGTTGTTTTTCGCAAATCGAATGGGACGACTTTACCGAGTCAGTACCAGCTGCCATCACTACTATCAGCATGCCGTTCACGTTTTCAATCGCGGATGGCATTTGCCTTGGCTTCATCAGTTACGTGTTAATCAAACTGCTGAGTGGTAAATTCGCTGATTTAAATCCACTTTTGATCCTGCTATCGCTGCTGTTTGCGGGTTATTTGTGGTATGGCTGAAGTGTTATCTCGAATACCATGAAATAGGTTAAAAAAGAGAGGATTATTACAATGTCAGACATTATATTTTTCATTAGTAGTACGGGGGATACCCAGCTTGCAAAAGCTACTGCACTTAAGCTCGCACAGGAGCAAACTGAGCGTCAGATTTATCTCGTACCTTTAGCTGATGCGGCACAGCAGCAGCTTGTAGGCTTTGAGTATCAGAGCATAACGGTGCAGGAATTTAGAGTGAACGCCGCGGCTACAGAAGATCAGTCTGTTGCTGCTATTAACAAATTTATTGCCGAGCGCAATATCCAAAGCGCGTTTGTTGGTGTGCCGTCTCCAGTTGATGAGATAATGGCTTATCAAGTCGCAAAGCAGTTATCGGTTCCATTTGTACTAGTACTGGAATTTATGTTTAAGCCAGGTGAGCAGCATCAACTGTGGCCACATCTTTCTGTTTTGCAGCGAAACCCTAATTGTCGGCTTGCCGTGCCTTCGGCTGCTGCGCTTGACGACGTGCAAGGTACAACCGCGAGTATCATTGGCCATCTTAGTATCGATCGGGCAATGCATCAGCCAGCTGTTGATCAAGCACTAGTGGCAACGACTAAGTCGATGTTGCAATTAGTAGATGAGCAAGCTTACGCATTTATCTCCGGCACTACCTGCCCACACGATGTGGACAACGATTTTTTACAAGCATTATTGACTGAGCTTAATACTGGACAGTATCCACAGCTACAACTGCGATTTGGCTTGCATCCTGGCGTAAAAGAATTGTCAGCTTATCTCGAGTCGTTACTACAAACTTGTCAGCAATTTCCAACATTGGCAGCGCAATGTAAAATTATCTTAACACCGCGCTTGGAACAGCGGCTTCAGCAAGAGTTAGCTGACATCGAACGATTAGCTCAGCTACAGCAACACAGTTTTATTTTATCGGTAGATATTTCCGGCCCAGCTGCTGCTGCCGCTGCAGATGGCGTCGCTCAAGCCGTACCAGGTGCGCTCACCAATCAAGCGGCGCTACGAGGTCAGTCAAGTTATTTTCATGCTGCTACCAAACCTTATTTGCCCCAAGGATTGTTTGCCGATGGTATCGCAACGTTTTTTCACTCTACCGCCGAAGCAGAGCGACGTGAGCCTATAACTGAGCCGTCTCAGCTTGGTTTAGTTGACGATTGCCCGACTGCGTTGGTTACTGTATTCAATCGGCTGTAGCGTTGAGTGCAACCTGTGCTGACTAGCTAAAGCTGGAATCTAATCACTGCGTTCGGGTTTATTTTGTTTCGGCTTTGTTATTTTATGCAATAACGCCCTCGAATGGGCTGATTGTATGCAAGATATTTATGACATGAGGAGCTAGGTTCAGTGTTCGATCAGTAAGGTCGTAAAACCTGATTATTCACTGCAATCAGCAAACGTTGGCGCCCCGAGCAGGATTCGAACCTGCGACCTATCCCTTAGGAGGGGATCGCGCTATCCAGCTGTGCCACCGGGGCGAAGTGGTATTCTAATGCAAGCGCTTAGTTGCCTCAATGGCGTAGTCAGTAAGCTGGCTTTACTTGTTTGCTTAAGTATGAGACAATTTTGGCCATTAATAAACCTAATACTAGTGAGCTTCGTATGTTTGAGCCTTTGCCATGGCGAACATCATCACAACGACTACGGCGTGAACTCTTGCAGGCTGAAGCCCTACATTACCTAAATCGGCGACAACAGGATTGGATTCAACAGCGCTATGCAACGTTGGCAAAGCGTGAATTGCTGCTTGGCCTTACTGGTATGGATATAAAGCTGAAAAGGGCACAGCAAGATTGTCGTACTGCCGAGCAACACTTGAAGCAGTGTGAGCAAGCTTATCTTCAAGCTTTACTGCGGCCAGACAATACATCGATTGACCGGTAGCAAGGCTCATCTCAATCAACTGCCACTATTATCTGTCCTTTTGCCCATTGCGAGCATTTGAGCGCAGCGAGAATGCGCGGCAACCCAGCAAACACAATCCCCATTAGCACTGAGGTGAATGAATCATTGGTGTTGATTGAAATGATGGCTCAGGGGAAAAGATGACATCGTGCCTATCTGCCT
>CAWUKA010000115.1:0-5805 GCA_963922965.1 uncultured Gammaproteobacteria bacterium
GCTTCACCTACAAGGCCAGAACCCAGTGCGCCACCTCGACCTCGTGAACAATATTCACCACAGCTGGCTGCAGCAGATGTACCACTAGCAACAACAAAACAATAATCAAGTTGCTTTAATAACTACCCCTATCAAGCGATAGGGGTTTTTTTTGAGCTGTAGAATCAACTCGCTAGTCATTCCTGTCTGCCTGAGGTGGGCAAATTTACCTCGTCCCCCCTGCATTTTGCTAACACACTGATAACTATTAGATTATAAATTGTGCAAAATTTTATTATCGAGCTAAAATTATACATATAGTGAGACTGAATTGAGGTGAGTGCCTGTGCCTGCTGATGAAGAATTAAAACAAGAACAGCGCGATGCTGTAGGTCAGTCTGAACCCTTGGCACCGACCCCAACCGGCCCGGTGGATGTGCCAGGAAGACGGTCAAAGTTAGAGTCTGTGCTTGGTAGTGAGGTAGGCACTGCTGCGGGGCGCGCAGCCGCTGAGGCGGCAAGAGCCGAGCAAGAGCGAATTGCGGCAGACAGAGCTGCCTACAGGAGGGCCACCAGCTTCGCTGATTTGGCGGGCAGTGAGCACCAGCAATCGCCGTTGCGGCGGGCGGGAGCTTGGCTGCATGGCAAGCTTGGCTGCATGGCAAGCTTGGCTACCCATTCTTACCAATCAGCACTCAGCTTGGTCGGCTGTTTCTGGCATCACAAGATTTTAGCACTAGCCGAGTGAACCGATTACATCGACAACAAGCGCGTAACAATTTTTACTTTGACCGTGTTGATCAATCACTCGGTAGCAATCACTTGGTAACAACAAAAGATGATGCCTTGCTTGATACTTTCGAAACTTATCCAGCTCGTGACAAACAAAAACAAGCTTATGCTGAGCGTCAGTATATCTTGCGAGTACTGCCTAACGCTGACATCGCTGAACATTATTTTGCTCACAGTGATCAACTTGCCAGGCAAACGGGTGCTTATGTGGTTGATTTTAACTATCGCGGAGTGAGTGATCGCCGTCAGCATCAGCGTTCGGCTGCTGACTTAGTTGAAGATGTTAAAGCGCAAATCCGCCATTTGGTCACACAAGGTGTAGCACCCGGGCAGATCACTGTCTATGGTCAATCGATCGGTGCTGCGGCTGCCTCAATCGCGGTAGCTGAACTTTATGCTGAAATTGATAACGACGCTGAGCAGTCTCGTTATGACGGCTTAAAATTATTTGCTGACCGTATCTCTGCTAGCATCAGTGACATAGCTTTACACCTGGTCGATGAATTCATTGCTTATAGTTCACCTTGGCGATTGCGCTTGAGTTCGCTTGTTACGATACCATGGCGTTGGTTTGTGGATACCCTACAAGCTGATCGGCAAGCGTTTAATGAGCGTAAAACTATCTCGAGTCGAATTTGGCAGGGGTTACTGTTAGCACTACGATGGCCACTCAGAATTACATTCGCACCACTGGTGTTGCTTGGTCTTGCTATAGCGCATATTGTTGTGCGGCTATGTCGGCCTTTTATTAAGGTTTGGGTACAGGCAAGCGGATGGGAAATGAATGTGGCTAAAGCTTACCTGACTATTCCCGAAGCCAATCGCATGCACATCAACATTGCTGCTGATAGTCGGGCAACTGATCGCACTATTCCCTATCAGTATTCACTGACGGCAGCAGTTGCTGATGCTGAGTTTGAAGCAGAGCTCGATCGCTTTGCTAAGTTTGCAACAGCGTTCGATGAGCTTGGAGTAAAGTTCAATCGTACTACCACTTGTGCATTTTCCGATGAAGAACTTTTAAATAAAGTCATCAATAGTGCCAATGTCCTTGCAAGCGATCCACATCTGCCACAAGACTCTCGGCAAGCTATCCAGAACGCTGCCGCCGCAATACCTGATCTCGGTGCGGGGGCTGTTGACGGAGCTGAGCTGTACGCTAAATTGACCGAACTGCTAGGCACGGTGGCTACATGCCGAGGTGTTATCTCGGTTGATGCACGTGCTAAGCCACATTTGGCAAAAGTGAATAGCCCCGATGTTGACGCTCACAATGCGAGATTAGTTGATTTAAACCCACAAGCGGGTCATGGCCACACCCTGCCGAGTCAGCAGTTGTTAGCATTACAGGCAGAAACCATTAGCAACGATCCGCCGATCGCTAATCCAGCTAGCACCACGGAGGCGTTGGAAAGCTTACTGGCTGCAGATCTAGCCAGGCAAGCCACTCCTGATGAGCTAGACCCAGGCCGAAAGTCTGATCACGAATTTGTTGATACTATGGATGCCCCAGTTGCCTCAGTTGGTTTGCCAGGTGCTGCCGCTTCAGCTAGTGGTAACGATGTGCAACAAAGGCCAGGCCTAAACCCAGATCCAGACCCTCCCAATTCACGCAGCCCTTAACGGAGTGCTGACAAGTAATCTCATCGAGGCTAAAAGTTTAGCTATTCGCTTGTCACAACGTCAGTCTAATGCGAAGATGGCAGCATCTTGGATTGGGCAATTTAAATGACACTAACTGTATTCTCTGTTATCACTTTTAGCTTGTATTGTGCAGCTGCTAGTCTGCAAGCGCTGCGCCTAGTCGGCCGGCTCAATTCATGTAAACCAGGTTTGTTAGTGTTCGGTTTTACCGCAGTGCTGCTACACGCCTATTTGTTGCATCGCTGGGTTGATGTGGCAAATGGTCAGAACTTAAGTTTATTTAACTTACTTTCGACACTGATGTGGCTTGTCGCGGTTATTAGCTTATTATTGGTACTGTTAAAACCAATTGAGAGCTTAGCAGTGGTGATATTTCCATTGGCGGCAGTATCCATCATCTTAGTGTTGTTGTTTCCAAGTGCTTATATTGTTCGCACCAGTCATAATCTACAACAGTTGGCGCATATTTTATTATCGATTTTAGCAGTCAGTGTGGCTGGTTTGGCAGCGATTCAGGCCTTGATGGTTGCGTTACAAGATTATTGCTTGCAGCGCAAAAAAGCGGTTAAGCTACTTGCACGTTTACCTGCATTGCAAACTATGGAAACCTTGCTCGGACAACTGACCTTTGCTGGTTTTATGCTGTTGAGTTTACTATTTGCGACTGCACTCATGACTTACAGGGAAGTGTTTTCAACTGCATTACTTGAGAAATTTATTTTGACCATTTGTGCTTGGATTGAATTCTTTATCTTAGTATTAGGACGATTACTGTTTGGTTGGCGCGGCCGTGTGGCAACCATCGGTACTTTGTCTGCGTTTGCGATTTTACTGGTGGTTTATTTAGGTAGCCGTTATTTTTTGTTGAGTTAATAGTAGGGTTTGAAACGATGAATGATAGTCTAATTCTATTGCTCTCGGTGGCCGGCTTAATTGTTTTTTCTGCTTTTTGTTCGGGATCCGAAACTGGCATGATGTCGGTAAATCGCTATCGTATTCGTCATCTAGCTAGACAAAAACATATAGCTGCAGTCAGGGTTAATTACTTATTACAGCGCGCTGATCGCTTACTCGGTGTGATTTTAATCGGCAATACACTTGCTAACGTAGTTTCATCTGCGCTGGTAACACCTGTTGTGTTGCGTGTTTACGGTACTGCTGGTGTTGCGGTGGCGAGTTTAGCATTAACCTTTGTTATTTTAATCTTTGCTGAAATGGCGCCAAAAACCTTAGCTGCAACTTATCCAGAGAAATTTTCTTACTTCGTTTCAGCACCGCTAAAGTTTTTATTATTAGTGTTGTATCCGTTTGTGTGGTTGGCAACCAATGTTACAAACGCACTGTTGCGTTTACTTGGTATTAGTTTAAATAGACAAAATACAGATCCACTCTCAAGCGATGAATTAAAGAGTGTAGTAAACGAAGCAACTGGCCGCATTTCCGCTGACCGCCAAGATATGTTGCTTGGCATCTTGGATTTGAACCGTGTTACTGTCAATCACATCATGGTGCCACGCAATGATATCAAAGGCATTGACCTCAACCAGGATTGGCCAGTAATTTTAAAACAGCTCACCTCAAGTCAACATACGCGCTTACCAGTCTATCGCGACAGCATTGATAGCGTGCAGGGGGTGTTACACCTGCGCCGCGCATTGAATTTAATGGCGAAGGAGAAGCTGACTAAAGCAACTTTAATCTCAGTGATGGAAGAAGCTTTTTTTGTGCCTGAAGCAACCATTTTGAGTACCCAGTTAGTAAATTTTCGGTGTGAAAAGCGTCGTCTAGCCTTGGTTGTTGATGAATACGGCGATATTCAAGGTCTTGTCACCATCGAGGACATCTTAGAGGAAGTTGTGGGTGATTATACTACTGATACCGCTGATGCATCTAAGCATGTCATCCGCCAGCGCGATGGTAGCTACCTTATTGCTGGTAGTATTTCGGTACGAGAGTTAAATCGCACCTTAAGCTGGGAGCTACCGGAGCAAGGTCCGGCAACTTTGAGCGGTTTGATCGTAGAAACCTTAGAAAACATCCCACCACCCGGAACTGGCGTGAGAATTGCAGGTTATCCTATAGAAATTATCGCTATTGAAGATAATACAGTGAAAACCGCAAAATTGATTCCTGGCTTACGCAAGCAACAGCTGGATGAGGAAGTATGATCAATGGATCTGACAGCAAAAGAGCTGGCTTATCTAAAAGATAAGTTCCCAAGTATCGACATTAATGTATTGCAAGATGGCAGTTTGCACGCGTTGATTTTGCAAGATGTTAAAATTAATACTTATAATTCAAAGCTGTTACGCCATATTATTGAGCACTCGCCAAGGTTAAATAGATTAGTCATTCGCCACAGTGAATTCAATCCTGAACCACTACAGGATATCTTAGAAGCAGTCAGTGCTAACCAGCAAATTCGTCAAGTAAAACTCACTGATAACAAGCTTGGTGTGCTTGCTATCGCAACCTTGATTGACAATATTCCGGCGCTGCCGCATATCCGTTATTTAGATTTATCTAACAATCCGTTTGGTGATAATGGCGTTAAACCATTGTTGCTAGCACTACGCAAACAGCAGGGTATAGAGTTGCTGCATTTGGCCAATGCAAGTATTACTGATAATAGCTGTGCTGCGATTTCACGGTTTTTATCTAGTCGCAATGTCAAACTTAATCACCTTAATCTTTCTGCTAATCGTATTTCAAACCAAGGCGTGCAAGAGTTGAGTCGCTCACTAGAGCAAAATCGAACGCTGCAATGGCTGGATCTGTCGGCTAACTGTATTGAAAATGAAGGCACTACTGAGTTGGCTGATGCATTGATGCTGAATACGAGTTTGCGCGGTTTAATATTGACTGAAAATAATATTGGCGAGGCAGGGATTAGTTCTCTGTTGCAGGGTTTAGCTATTAATAAGTCATTGGTTGAGTTGAATTTAACTGGTAATCAGCACTCAGCTACTATTGCCAAGTCACTGGCAGAGCTCGACAAAATTTTGATTCGTAACGCGTGTCAGCGTGCTAGCGTGCAGCGATTTTAACTGATGATAAGCGCAAGTGTGACTGCTCTATTTTCAGCGCGTAAGATGGTGAAGGTACGACAGGCTGCTGAATTAGTCATGACTTCAACGCCAATACCACGTTGGAATAACTGTTGGCATAGATCTGGTGCTGGATAGTGTTGAGTTTCACCACTTCCGATCAGCAATATTTCAGGTTGTTGGGCTAGTACAGGCTCCAAGTTGGTTATGGTAATGTCGCTAACTTGTGTCACTGACCAGGTGTTGAGGAGTAAATCACTGCTCAACAGCAAACTATTGGTGTATTCTGTGCCATTGATGGTGCAGCAGCGTTCACGGTAGCTTGTGATGTGATACCCGGAAT
>CAWUKA010000116.1:0-5308 GCA_963922965.1 uncultured Gammaproteobacteria bacterium
CTCCTTCTGCTTGCCTAACTGGGTTTGCGTTTCTCCTAACTGGGTTTGCGTTTCTCCTAACTGGGTTTGCGTTTCTCCTAACTGAGCTTGCAATCTATCTCCACGGCCTTTCTCCTTGTTTAGCTCATCCTGTAATTCATCCGTTTTAGTCGTCAACCCACTTGCTGCTTGCTCCACATGCCTACGCACCTCAGCTTTTGTGATCGTAGTTGATGTTAATTTCTGAATCGCTTGATGATGCTCCTGTGTCGCATCGAGAAGATATTCATCGCACAGCATATTGTATTCTCTCAGCACCCATTTAGAGCGATTCACTAACCCCTCGATTGGATTTTCTAACTCGAGAATACTCGTCGCAAATATCATGTCAGTGTGATCATGCTTGGTTAAACGTTTCAGCAAAACCAAGTGTGGGTAGCATTCATCAGCAACACGCCAAGATGAACTCAAGCAAAGAATAGACAAGCCTTTAACATATTCTATCGATTTACTTGCATAGTTAATATAATTTGTCAAATAGTACGATTTAAATTTAGTCAGTATTTCACAACGAAGATCCAACCAGGAACTGGTACGTTTTTTTTCATTAGCTGATGAACTAGCCAAACTAAATCCAAGTTCATGTTGAAAAGCTCGCTTATAAATCCGACCAATATTACTTGTTTCATCGCAAAGTTCTGTTCGCAAAGCAAGAAGAAAAACACTAGTTTCTACACTTGATTTTAGAGCTTTTGTTTCCTCTTCAGAAACCTGATCACAAGCTGTTGCGGCAAGCTGATTAATAAATCTGGAAAATGAAGAAAGGTTGATACAAGGCGTAGCCAGTGAATAAGTTGTGTCTTTTGTCACATAAGATCGTTCTCTCAACTGGAAATCAGCTTCAATCGAAGATAATAGCCTTAGCATTCCCATGACATCGGTCGACATCTTGCGTGTCGCATCTGCTAAAATTGATCCACCTGTACCCCAGTAATAAGATAAGCCTTGAAAGAATTTAGAAGCAGAATCATTCGGCTTAGCACTATATATTTTATTTAGCTCAAGTAAAATTGAATGCAACAATCGAAACCCTTTTAATAAATCCGGTTTTTTTAACTGTTTAAGTATAATAGTAATTGATGCTGATGGGTCTTGATCAGTCGAATCTTCACCTATGAGTCGAACAATCTGATGAATAAGTTCACTTTCTTCGTGCTGTAGTCGTCGGTGTTGTAATTCAGCTGTAGGTTCTTCTGCAGCTGCTGCTGCACCTTGCTGTTGTTCTTCTTCTACAGCTGGCGCTGCAGCACCTTCTAAACGTGGTTGCTGGTCTGGTGTTGGCATGAAGATATCTCCTGTGGTTGGTAAGTGAAAATGGTCGAGCATGGTCGTGTTAGCCCCGCGACGCTCAAGTGTCGCACGGATATCAAATAGTTCCCTATGCGTTAAGGCGGCTGCTGCACGGTGTCGATCACGACTTGCTGCTAGCAAATTCAGTCTGAGTAATTCTGCATATTGGGTTTGTACGCGTTGTTGTGCGGTCTGATCAATATTGGTTGCAGCTTGCTGCAGCAATTCGAATAACTTAGCAGCTTCATCAGTTCGTCGCTCGGGTAAAACAGCAAGCAGATCGCTGGCGCGATTAGCAAGCTGAGATAATTCTTCCGCCTTAAATAGTTGCGTTGGCAACTCAAGTAATGATGCGAGTAGACCAATGAGGATGGAGCTCTGGTCTTCTGAGTAAGCCGTTGTTAGATCAGTGATTAGAGTCATCACTGCGCGATATTGCTCATAGTGATAGCGCACATAAAGTCGGAAGTAATCAATATGGCTATCTCGACCAGTTCGGCGCAGAGTCTCGAGCATGTGACGCATAAGCTGCGAACAAGGCAATGATTTTCGTAGACCATCCACCTTGAATAGCTCACGAATGCGTTGATCAAGAAAACCGATATAGGTAAGGAAACGCTGTCGAACCAGAACTGGATTGGATGCTTCTGACAAAGAATCACGCATCAAAAAACGCAATTGGCGGTTAATATCCAATTGCTGGTTAACACAACCATTATCAATATCAGCGTCTACCGCCAACTGAATTGGCATCGAGCACAGCGTCACATTGAATTTGAGTTGATAACCGAGCTGTCTATCCTCTTCTGGGGAGAGTTTGTTGCTAGGCAATAGCAATTCGAACAAACGATTATGCCCAATACACAGCATAGCGCCGACTAGTTCAAGATAGAGCCGGCGCTCTTCTGCACGCTCTTCTGTAGATAGCTCAAACTTAAATAGTGTGTTGTCACTGCAATCGAGAAAAGCCAAGCCAGGGAAATAACCCTTTATCACTAAACAAGCGATTAGTTGAAAACTTGGCAAACAGAGTCGATTGTTGGATAAATTAAGATAGCGTAGCTTAGAACTGGGTATTATTGATTCATGTTGCACCGACTTAGTAGACGACAACAAAAGCTGTTGCATTTGAATGAAGCTTAAGCCGTTTTCACTCAAGTTCAGCACAACTAAGCTTGCGATCACAGCCTGTAGGTTCGGCCGTTGTAGCCAGCTTGGATAGCGACTCAAGTAATTGCCAGCAAGATTAAGATTCAACAGCGTTTGTCTATCAGCAATCAAGCGCAATAAGTCAGACATGAAGGCATCAACATCAGCATCGCTCACCTGTGCCTCTTCATCGCTGATTGCGCGTTCAACATTAAGCACTTGCAGCAAGTTAGCGTGCTGACGCAACGCTTGGCCTAAGATCACCAACTGTGTCCCAGGGAAGCGTGAGTTGGCTAAATCAAGCAGTCGTAAACGGCTCAAACAAGCACTGTTTAGCACTTGTAAGTCAGAGAGTGATTGTCGTAATGTCAGATTCCACAACTGAGGCTCAGCATCAAATAGCTGCTTTAACGCAGTCTTCAATTGATCTGGCCGAGTCAGGCCGATACTGGTGCCAAGTAGCGATAAATCCGTTAAGCCTTTTCCACGCAAGCCATGTAATAACTGAATCAGTAACGCACCAGTTAACCGATTGCCATTTGATAACATTAAACAAGTGATCTGACCGGCATGGCCATGTCTAGCAGCCGTAGTAATTGCTTTAAGCAAACTATTGACTGTGGCTTGACCCCAATCTAAGCCACTCACCGACAATCCCCCTTGTTCATTAATCTCTGCGATTAAATCATCAACTTCTAAGCTCTCACCATTCATATAATTAGAGAGTTGTCGACGCCATTGCTCCGCTACTGGCATCAATACCTGAGTAGCCGCTTGTAGCGCGAAAGCGGTACCCGCAGTGACAACACCAGTTAAAACAGAAAGGTACGCTTGCTGCATCATGCTGGCATGAGCACCTGCTGATACGGGTGGCAATTGTTGCAGCGGTGGTATCGGTTGTCTTACTAGGGATTGAGATGGTCGTTTCGATGGCACGACTGGCGGTACACGGTTTGTAGCCATTGGCAAAGACGGTTGCGGTACTGGTAGGGCTGGGTCTCGCCCGGTAGTTGGCTCTATTGCTGGTAAGCTAGCAGTTGGCCGCGGGTCAAGTGCTGCCAGACTCGACTGCTGCTCTAGCTGTGTCGTCAGTGGGTAGCGCTGACTCGCCTGCTGTAGCGCTAAGATACCAAGCTTGAGCACGAATGCCAAATCAGAGCGCGGTGCTGCTGCTTGTTCTGCCGGTGTCGTTGCTTGTCCTGTAATGATGCGCTCGCGTAGTGCGCTAAGCGGCGCTATAAGATCGACGGTCATGCCATCGATCACAGCCAGAGGTTGATCTATTTCGTTAGGTACTGCCACTAACAATGGCTCGGTAAGACACTGCTGCATAGCGCGTAATAAATCTAACTGCTCATCAGCGGCAAGCTGTAGTAACCGGGTACTTATTTGATTCAAGTAGATTTCAATTGATAGAGCAACCGGTGTAGTTTCTGGCGGATCATCAAACCCAGCTAGACTGTTATAAGCGTGCAGCAGTAATTGTTGGCGTTGCACCTCAGTAAGCAGTTGTTGCAATGCGGCACGTTGTTGGTGACGCTCATCAGTAACTTGCACATTGGTCTGCAAGTATTGAACTGTTTCACGGGTGGTTACCATGATTTGGGCCAACATCAGTTGCTGTAAGTGCGAGCTCAGTTCAGGCTGATCAATCAAAGTAAGCGCAGTACCAATGAATTGATTGAGTTTGACTTGGGTGCTAAAAAACTCTTTTAACGTCCTTGCGCTCTTTTCAAACGGCGACTTTCTACTCTCTGATGAATAAGCATATTGATGATGGTCCCAACGAATCCGTGCCAATAGAGACAGTTGCATGCGTAATTTAGAATCCGAAATCTGGTGCTGATCACATTCTTGGGCGATGTTCGCTTCGACGCTAGCGGACAGCATGTTATCGAATACGCAAGATGAATTGATATAACGCAACACTTGTCTAATCGCTTCATTGGCTACGACGGTCACTGCTGCAATGTCTATTGCTGGTGTCGTTTGATCATGGCATCTAAACTGAATTTTAAGCGTCAGCGCTTCGTTCGCATCAATCAAATATCCTTCTATCCGACCGAGACCAAACACTTCTGCTTGTCGATACACGGCAGGTAATTCATCAGTTGCTATACAATCATCCAACAAACCAGAAACATGCTCATGATCGTCGCGAACGAGACCTCGTGGCATACTGATCCGCCAATTAAAGGTTTCAGCCGCACATTGTGACTGCTCGCCAAGGTCTGATTCAGATTTCTCAAGCGTTTGTTTTAATTCAGCACCATAAGGACGACCAGCAAGTTGTAGTGCATCTTGTTGTAAGGATGATAAATAAGTCGACGCCGTCTCAGCCAATAGCCTTGTGCTTGCCTCGCGCTCGAGTCGAGCAGATAGCTGACTGCGTTGGGTATCGGCAAATAGTCGTAGCAGTGCTTGATTAGCATTGCCTAGGTTTTGTTGTAATTGATCAATCAGCCCAGGCAAAGCATGAGTGGTTTGTAACATCTGGATGAAGCGCAAGCAATTTTGACCGGCTGCTGTTGCCAGTGCCAAGTCTTGCTGAATAGCGGATGCCGTTAAATCCGGATGCTGCTTTGCAATGAGGTGATCAGTTAATGTTAAATATCCCTCCACTGCTTGCAGCCATAAGTCTGGATTGACCCATAACTCAGTGCTGATGTTGTATTGTGACAACCCACCTGGCCAGATGACTTGGTTGGCATGTTGCGCTAAGCCTGCAATAAACCAAGCCGTATGAGAAGGTTGCATACCGAGCGTAAGGAATTGTTTACAGGTATTAATCGAATTATAGTCCGTGATAACGACACCAGTTTGTGAACTC
>CAWUKA010000117.1:0-5278 GCA_963922965.1 uncultured Gammaproteobacteria bacterium
CCATGCTCAGCTTGGTCGCTACTATGATCTGGCTTAATTGAGAACGCTCCCTAGTTACTTACTATCCGTAAGTGCGTAACATCAGTTAACGTTATAGCAGGAATAAGATCATGATTGAGTTGGTGAGCCATAAACTGTGTACCAAGTGTGATAGGTGTGTCAAGATATGTCCTACTAACGTCTTTGATCCTGTCCCTAACCAGCCACCCGTCATTGCCCGACAAGAAGACTGTCAAACTTGTTTTATGTGTGAAGCTTATTGCCCTGTAGATGCACTTTATGTTGCACCACAATCGCATACCAGTGTAGCAGTCAACGAAGATGATTTAATTGATAGTGGTATTATGGGTGAATATCGTCGTATTCTAGGTTGGGGGCGTGGTAGAAAAAACAATAGTGAGTTAGATCCCGATTATAAATTACAGTTAATTGAATAAAAAAATAGTTGACCAAGTTTGATAAGTTATCTATGTGTTACTATAGAAAATTATTTTGAATGAAAGTTGGGTAGTAGAAGAAAATATAAAAAAGTAGAAATATTTCCCATCCACTCACATGACTTCTGTAAATTCTAATTATTTGATATAAAAGATAAAATGAGCTTCCAAAAATTTATTCAAGAGTCTGTTTATAAGAGTGCACCATTAAATTCCAATCGGCTAGTGAGCATTGCTGATAGAAAAGATGAAAGTGCTATTTCTATATCAGCCTGGAGAGCACTCTTAACAAATCGTGATGTATACACTTGGAAAGGAATACCTTTCTTAAAAGGGTGTACTGAAGTCGCACTGTATTCAATGCTTTTATATGAACTGCAACCCCAAATAATCATTGAACTCGGTGCATTAAGCGGTGGTAGTGCAATCTGGATAGCTGATCAACTAGAACAATTTCAAGTAAAAAGCTCAATCTATAGCATTGATATTGATCTTTCGCTACTAGATGAGAAAGCAAAAACCGACTCTCGTGTTCATTTTTTAGAAGGAGATTGCAATAATATCAGTGAAATCTTACCGCCGGAGCGACTGGTCACCTTCCCCCACCCCTGGTTAATCATAGAAGATGCTCATGTTAATACGATAACAGTCATCGAACATTTTCATAAAAATGGTCTAATGAGCGGAGATTATTTAATTATTGAAGATACTAACAGAACGATGTGGGAATTAGATCAAGAAGAACTTGATAAAAATGATTTAAATGAACAAGCATTAATAAAAGCAGGAACACAAAAGCTAGTGGATCTAAGGTGTTGGTTGCTACATCATGAAAATGAGTACCTTGTTGACACTTATTATCAAGATATGTTCGGCTACAATGGCTCTAGAAACTGGAATTCCATCCTGAAAAGAGTGTAAGAAATCTTTAAAATGCTATATTGATCAATTAAACTAAAACTCAATATGATAACCTTGATTTGGCAACACAACCAAAATCTAAAATTTAATAGGAAATACCTTATGTCTACCGAATTAACAAATGAACAAGTATTTAAACTACTTTGCATCGAAGCTATTGAAACCCTAGGGTTTGCACACTTTGCGCCAACTATTTTACTCTATGAAATGACTAATCCTGAATTTATAGATTGGTGTGAAAAAATAGTTTTTGTAGATGAAGATGGCAAATTTAACGAAAAAGAAAGATTCTTACTAGACTGGATGAAGAAAAATTTAGGTAATCTTGACCTGATACGTGAACTAAAGCCCATCGCCGAAAATTTAGAAATAAAAATTAAGCTCTAAGTCTTAGATAATGTTTATTGCATTCCCTGTTGATTGGCATTTTTTTTCATGAACGGGGAATGCAATTTAGCACTTAACTTCAGATCTCTACAACTACAATAAAGTATCAGCAATACACTTGTTCTGGGGCTCGGCTATGGTGATCAAGCATTTATGTCCTGACGGGGCGACACCAATCTGGAATAAAAGTCAGATGGAATCCTCCGTTGTAAAGAAGTGTCTTCCAGACTGGGTACATACAAGCTACTCCACATTTATTAAAACAGTTCGTGCTACTGACTTTCCTTGCTTTTGGGGGACTACCGGGGAACGGAAAGGCATGATGCGTTACCTGATTGCCTCGCCTTTAAACGAAACCAATGCGATTGAGCACGCGCTACAAGGGGTGTATAACTATCTCGCTGAGGTGAATGAAAATGAATCAGCGCAACGTGAAGATACTGACTTTCTGACGCTTATTATCTTTTTTGCACCTGAGCTAAAGCCTCTCAAAATAGCAGACTATGCCCGTCAAGCCTCTGACTTTTTGAACGCTTTGCACCACCTTGATAAAATACCTTGGCCTACTGATTGGTCTGCTGACCCACTATCCCCCAACTGGTGTTACTCGCTTGGGGGACGGGGCTTATTTGTGAACATTTCCACACCAGCTAATCAAAAACGACGCTCTCGCCACCTGGGTCCAGGCATGACTTTTGTTATTACGCCGGTTGAAGTCTTGCTAAATAAGCATGGTGGTAAAGATTCGCGTATTTTCCAACGTGTCCGTGAGTACGATGGTATATCAGCTCACCCTAACTTACTAGTGATGCCTGGAAGTAACAAAGTTGGCAATGAACTCACTGTGCAAATACTGCCAGATGATAACGACAGCCACGTTGCATTTGACTTTCAATCTAAATTTAAGTCATCAGGTAATCATTAATAATCATGCAGCCTATACAAAACAATTTAGCCTATCGTTTTGTAACCCCAAGCAAACATGTTACTTTTGTAGAAGAAACAATCCATGTATTTGAGCAATCATACCCAAAGTTTTTAGCACAGGGTGTTTGGACAGACCCAAATTCTTTAGCATTATTTGAGATTTATCCAGAATTTCAGTTTGGCTTAGTTGATACAACTACACAGCAGATAATCGCGCAGGCAAACTGTCTCCCTTTAGCCTGGGAAAATGATTTTAATCAGTTGCCAGATGAAGGTTGTGATTGGGCCTTAGCCAAAGGATTTGAAGATCACGAACAGAATCGCCAACCCAATACGCTATGTCTAGTCTCCATTGCAATCCTACCAGCGTACCAGGGCAAAAATTTAAGCCAAGCTATGATTCACTATATGCAAGAACTTGCCCAGTCACACGGGCTGAATTCGCTTATTATGGCGGCCCGCCCAAGCCTGAAATCCATTTACCCACTCATTCCTATAGAATCTTATATCACCTGGCAAGATAAAAATGGCCGCCTATTTGATCCTTGGTTGCGGATGAATATTAAACAAGGTGCCAAACTTGCAGGCATCTGTTCAAAATCCACAACGATTAATGATACTATTGATGGCTGGGAAAACAGGGCCGGAATGAAATTTCCGGAGACAGGAAACTACATCATTTCTAATGGTTTAGTGCCCGTAAAAATTGACGCTACTAAAAATAGAGGAATATACGTTGAGCCTAATGTATGGCTATACTATAAGCTATCTTAGTTGTTATTAAGTCATTTAGAATCAAATTCTAAATCGTGGGCGAGGTAGGCAATCTCACCCACCACCAAAGAGCGAGAGCCACGCCTCTTCCCCTTTGGAATGCCCCATTGTTTTATTCTCGCAGCAAGCTGCGGAGAATTCTCAGATTAAAAAGAGATAAATAAAATGCTAACACCCGAACAAAAACATGCTTATATCAATGACGGTTATTTCACGCTAGAAGAAACCATACCAAAAACATTAGCTGAAGAGGTACGGCGTGAATTCAAACTGATCACTGGAAATAAACGAGGGGGAATATTACCAGGTGACTATGAATGGTGGTCCGATTACACAATTCCAGACCGAACCGAACATAAAAAGATTATCCAAAGAATCTCAGCACTTCCCACGATAACAGAGCCAGTACAGGAGCTTATCGGTTCTGATACTTCTTTACTGATCACTGATCTCGCAATCATTCGTAAAGGTACAGGCTACATTGCTTGGCATCAAGACCATGGCTATCTAGTCGAAGTACTCAACAAATCAATGCTTAAGCCAATAGAAGGTTTAACTGCTGATGATTTGCTATCACTGGTTCCAGTAGCCAATCAATCTACATTATTTATAACCATCTATTTACAAGATACCGACAATAGTATGGGAGCACTGCGTGCTATACCAGGCAGCCACCAGTGGGACCACACATTAGATCCACCAGCCGCTAATGCACTAGATAAAGAAGTTGATCTTCCACTACCCGGCGGAGCCGCCATGTTTTATACCCCAAGTGTATGGCATACCGCAGCCGCTAATACTTCGACAACGAATTACTGGACGCTAACACTGATTTTTACAAAAAACAATATCGAACCATTGGCGATAGACGCTCTAAAAGACAAAATTTAGCATAGTTAATCCAACAAGTTTAGTGACATACTTCTGACCGTTTTTTCTTAGAACCTGTTTATGATCTTTTCAATGCCTGCAGAACAAGGCAAAATCCGATGAAAAAGTACAGCATACCGGGAGTATGTGAGCATCTTGAGCCGGGTTTTAACGCCGTTATGTGCCGTTTAAAAAAATCGTAAACAGGTTTTTACAGCACGTGTCTCGCGATTATGCTGCCGGCTCTTGTGTTTGGTACTGAGAGGCAGAGAAGTCAGGGTCGCATCAATTTTTATTCTGACAAGCCGCAATGAGGAGTAATAGCTATGCTATTGCCACGAGTTGCAACACAGTCCGCACGGAAAGGGCCGAAATCAAGTCATTAAGCTGATTGAGAATGGTCTTTAGCAGGCAATGAAAAATCGCCAAGATGGCCTTTTTCAATAACCTGCTAGAGTGCCTTTTCGTCTAAGTACCAGTTCTTTATTAAGCAAATGATTCAGTCGGCATAGCCGGTAAAGCAAATCGCGCCACACTGCGTTCTGCATCCTGCAGGGTTCCCCAACGTGCCCAGGACATCAGGTTACTGCACTGACTCAAATAACTCATGCCAGTAGTCGCTGCATCACTGACAGTGTCATCCCAGGCTGATCCAGCACCGGTGATATAATCAATCGTAGCCTTCACCGCGCTTAAGGCAACGCTGGCTACTAGGCCAGCACCACTGTTATAGGCGACTGCTGCAGTCACTACACCTCCAGCTGCGGTAGCCTGGCCCGGCTGCTCCTCCCACACTACCGCCCAGTGCCAGACCAGCCTCTGCTGGGCCGGTATGACGTACCTGGCCCAAGGCGAGGCTGATCAGACGTGACGAGGTTGACCCAGTCAACCGTGCCATGACATCAGTCGCTGTCGGCCATGGAGAGCGAAGCGATGGCCGATAGTCCCGGGCAGGCGTCAGG
>CAWUKA010000118.1:0-5141 GCA_963922965.1 uncultured Gammaproteobacteria bacterium
AAAATTCATACATCTCAGCCCATTGCGAGCGAGTGAAACGAGCGCGGCAACCCAGCAAATGCGATCACTATTGGCACCATGCGAATTAAGCAGGGTTGTTAATTGAAATGATGGCTCAGATAAAATTCATAGCATTGTGCGTATCCGCCCACAACTGGGCTGCTTCGGGACTGATGTGCCTCGCAGTGGGCTAAAGGGGGAAAGCCACTCGCATCTGATCAGCGCAGCTGCCACCTTGCTGATCTGGCTCGCAGTGGACTGAATAACTATCAATGCTTTCATTATAAGTTCGTAGAGATAGTGGTTATAACAGTGAGTTAAAAAATTTAATTTTTGCACCAGCAATTCTTAAAGCTAGCTGAACTTATAACAAGAGTTAGGCGGGGTAGATTGTGCCGAGTATGTTAGGTTGGCTAGCGCCGGTGACTTGGCGTAGATCAGTTGCTCGACCTTGTAGACATTGTTTCGCATACCAAGCGAATGCCATTGCTTCTAACCAATCGCTGGGTAGCTCAAGTAGCTCGGTGGTTTTCAGTGCAGTGGGCGCAATGGCTTTAGCTAAGCGTTGCATAAAGTAGTGGTTATGCACACCACCACCAGAGACATACAAACTCGGTAGTGAGGTAGGCAAGCCAGCTTTGATACTTTGCACGCTGACTTCGACTAAGCTTGCTAGCACATCATGCGAATCAGCTTGATACTGGTTTAGGTTAAAGCGTGCAAGCCAAGTGAGATTAAAATAATCTGGCCCGGTGGTTTTTGGTATCGGTTGCTGAAAATAAGCATCATCAAGCATGGTGTTGACCAGGGCTGGAATAATTTGCCCGCGGGCAGCGCGCTCACCGCCATGATCGCAATCCAGTTGCCAAGTTTGCTGACACCACGCATCAAGCAAAGTATTAGCAGGGCCAGTATCAAAACCGCGCACGCTGTTGGTTTCGAGTAAACATAAGCTTGCAATGCCGCCCAAGTTTAAAAAAGCGATTGGGGCATGCGCAGCCATCATCGCTTGAAAAAATCCTGGCACTAGTGGCGCACCTTGGCCACCATAGGCAATATCGCGACGCCGAAAATCAGCTACGGTGGTGATTTGGCAACGTGCTGCAATGATGTTGGCGTCAGCAATTTGTAAAGTCGTTGCTTGATTGGCATTTGGTAGGTGGCGAATAGTTTGGCCATGGCTGCCAATTGCGCTGATAGCAGTTGCTGGTATCCCAGCATTGCTGAGTAACGCGAGGCTAGCATCAGCAAACAGGTGGCCGAGTTGGACATCAAGAGTCAGTAAGCGTTGTAGTTCGTTGCTGGTCAGCACAGTCAATGCTTTGACTTCAGCGCGAATCAGATCTGGAATCGGGTGGCTGTGGCTCGCAATCAGGTTGATGTCAGCATCGGCAAACTCAACAATAACGCTATCAATGGCATCAACGCTAGTGCCGGACATTAAGCCGATATAGTAATTATTGCTTGCTAGTCGCATGAGCGTATTGGTTGTCGCTAAAAAGAGCCAGCTTAGCAAGAATATTATGCGTGTGAGCTAAAAAGCGACTCTGTTGTGCTTTAGTGATCGGTGCACTGCGCGGTAAGGTCACTGTGAGTGGATCCCGGTGTTTACCGTAAACTTGAAATTCGTAATGTAGGTGTGGTCCAGTTGCTAACCCGCTTTGACCGACATAACCAATCACTTGGTTTTGTTTGATGTATGAGCCCCAGCGTAGTTTTTTGTTAAAGCGAGACATATGCGCATACAGCGTGCTGTATTTTAAGCCGTGTTTAATAATAATAGTGTTGCCGTAGCCACCTTTAACGCCAATAAAAACAACGCGGCCATCAGCAGTGGCTTTGATCGGCGTGCCGTAATCAGCCGCATAGTCAACGCCAGTATGATGGCGGAACTGATGCAAGACTGGGTGCCAGCGTTTAGTGGTAAAACGAGAGCTAATTCTAGTGTAGTCAACAGGCGTGCGAATAAATGCTCCTTTCATGTTGATGCCAGCTGGAGTGTAGTAACTGGTGGTGTTTTTATCGTCGGTATAGCGCACTGCGTAGTAAGTTTTATCATGGTTGGTAAACTCTGCTGCGACGATATTGCCATAGTGGGAAATGGTGTTACCATCGTAATACACTTCGTACAGCACGTTAAAATGGTCGCCGACTTTGAGATCGTGAACAAAGTCAACATCCCAACCAAAGATAGTCGCAAGCTGCATGATGAGTTTTGACGGTAAACCAACCCGTGCCGCATCGATATAAAGGGAAGTGTCAATGCTGCCTTCAGTATAAGCAAGGTGCTGCTCCAAGGTGCGCTGTTTGATGTAAGCATGTAAATGCGATTGCGCTAGTTGCACAACTAAAATTTCTTGTTCGTTAAATGGATATACTAACTTCCGAAAACGATGTTGCTGATCCTGCATCACGTGCATTAGCTGGCCTGGCTTCATGGCTTTAAAAACACTTGCAATTTGTGGATCTTGATTGATTTCAGCAATTTGCTGTTCAGTTAGACCGAGCTCATCGACGAGTTTAGTTAATGTGTCACCACGCGCTAAGGTTAAGGTTTGCCAGTAGTAGGTTGTTGTCAAGGCGTCGTTTTGGCTAGCGAGGCTTGGTTTGGGTTTGGGCGCTGGGTGACGGTCCTTAATAAAAAATAGTAAAGTCACAAACAACGTGCCTAAAATCAAAATGCCGGTAATTGGCGGCAACAGGCGTTTCAGGAGTGATTTTTTGTAGGCTTCGTTTATGTAGTCCATCTGGTTTCCGTGTTATCCTGCGCTACTCGAAACAGGCTGGCGCACACCGTTGGAAAACGCTTTACCCGCGAGAAACGGGGAATCTTACCCGAACTTGTGCATAAGCTCAAAGGTTATTGTGGTGTTGGGATGGCAAAGGGTGGTTCATGCAAGATCAATTAGCGCTGTTTAAGCGCGGTGTCGATGAAATTCTACTTGAAGCTGATTTGATCAACAAATTAGCCGAGCGTCGTCCGCTTAAGGTTAAGGCTGGCTTTGACCCAACCGCGCCCGATTTGCACCTCGGCCATACGGTGTTACTGCACAAAATGCGCCAATTGCAAGATCTTGGCCACCAGGTGCAATTTTTGATTGGTGATTTTACTGCCTTGATCGGCGATCCAACTGGCAAAAATGTCACGCGCCAGCCCCTCACCGAGAATGCAGTGAAGCAAAATGCTGCAACCTATGCTGAGCAAGTGTTCAAAGTGCTCGATCAGCAGCGAACAGAAGTAGTGTTCAATTCAGTTTGGATGGCTGGCCAATCGGCTGCTGATTTGATTCGGTTGGCGTCGCGCTATACTGTTGCGCGTTTGCTCGAGCGTGATGATTTTAGCAAGCGTTACCACTACGGTCAGCCGATTGCGGTGCATGAATTTTTGTATCCACTGCTGCAAGGCTATGATTCCGTGATGATGCAATCCGACATCGAGCTCGGCGGTACTGACCAAAAATTTAACTTGCTAGTTGGCCGAGAATTACAAAAGCAACACGGCCAAGCGCCGCAAGTGGTGATGACGCTGCCGCTGTTAGAGGGCTTGGATGGCGTGAAAAAAATGTCAAAATCACTCGATAACTACATCGGCATTGATGAGCAACCCTCTGAAATGTTTGGAAAAATAATGTCGATATCGGATGAACTGATGTGGCGCTACATTGAGCTACTGAGCTTGCGGCCTGGCGCCGAAATTGCAGCTTGGCAGCGCCAAGTCGCAGAGGGCGGCAACCCGCGCGATATTAAGGTTATTTTTGCTCAAGAACTGGTCAGCCGGTTCCATGATCAAACTGCTGCCAAAGAGGCGCTAGCGGTGTTTGAGGCGCGTTTTAAGCAAGGTCAATTACCAACCGACCTCGAGTTGGTAAGCCTCAGCGTCGGTGAGGGCATGCCCATCGCGAATGTACTGAAAACAGTTGGTTTGGTTGTCAGCACCTCGGAGGCATTGCGGCAGCTGAAGCAGGGCGCGGTTAAGATCGACGGCGCGAAAATTGAGGACCGCACCTTGATGTTTAAACCGGGCCAACGCCATATTTTGCAAGTCGGTAAGCGTCGGTTCGCGAAAGTTGAGTTTATTTAAACCGCATTGGTTGACAGTCGGGGGCAGAACGGTACAATGCACTGTTCTTGTAATGCCCAGATTGTTACAACTCAGTGCCGCCTGAAATTACCAGTTTCGGGTCTGTAGCTCAGTTGGTTAGAGCGCACCCCTGATAAGGGTGAGGCCGGTGGTTCAAGTCCACCCAGACCCAAGATACAGCAGTGCGTCCGCAAAGAGCTTACTTTACGGATGTACAGATTCTTAAGAGGAGAGAGGCCCGGCTCTCTCCTCTGTATCTTACCGAACTAATCACTGTTGCGAATTGAAATGATGATTCAAAAAGATTGATACATCTCAGCCCATTGCGAGCGAGTGGAACGAGCGCGGCAACCCAGTAACGCAATCACCATTAGCACTTATACGATGTAATCACCGTTGATAATTGCAATGATGATTCAAAAAAATTCATACATCTCAGCCCATTGCGAGCGAGTGGAACGAGCGCGGCAACCCAGTAACGCAATCACCATTAGCACTTATACGATGTAATCACCGTTGATAATTGCAATGATGATTCAAAAAAATTCATACATCTCAGCCCATTGCGAGCGAGTGAAACGAGCGCGGCAACCCAGTAACGCAATCACCATTAGCACTTATACGATGTAATCACCGTTGATAATTGCAATGATGATTCAAAAAAATTCATACATCTCAGCCCATTGCGAGCGAGTGAAACGAGCGCGGCAACCCAGTAACGTAATCATCATTGACATTTGTGCCAACTAGTCACGGTTATTAATCGAAATGATAGCGCACATGATGCGGATAAAACTGTATTTGTCTCATACCACTGGGCTGCCACGCCGCTGATGCGGCTCGCAGTGGGCTGAAGGGGGAAAGCTGCTCAATCTGATCAGCCCAGCTGCTACCTTGCTGATGCGGCTCGCAGTGGGCTGAAAAGGGAAAGCAGTTCGATGAATTGCGCAGTTATATGATTGATAATATTCAATCTAGCCCATTGCGAGCGAGTGGAACGAGCGCGGCAACCCAGTAACGCAATCACCATTAGCACTTATACGATGTAATCACCGTTGAT
>CAWUKA010000119.1:0-5127 GCA_963922965.1 uncultured Gammaproteobacteria bacterium
CTGTGGCAAATATAAGCGATTGAAACATCGCGGTGTCATTTGTGAAAAATGTGGCGTTGAGGTTACTCTTGCAAAAGTACGCCGTGAGCGCATGGGACATATTGAGCTAGCGAGCCCAGTTGCCCATATTTGGTTTCTTAAGTCACTGCCCTCACGCATTGGCTTATTGCTCGATATCACACTGCGCGATATCGAACGAGTGCTGTATTTTGAAGCTTATGTTGTGGTCGATCCTGGTATGACCCATCTCGAAACTGGTCAGTTGCTTTCTGAGGAAGCTTATCTTGATGCTATCGAGCAGTATGGCGATGAGTTTGATGCACGCATGGGTGCTGAAGCAGTGAAAGAACTATTGAAGACTATCGATATCGAGTCAGAGATTGCTAGTCTACGTGATGAGTTGCCAACAACAAACTCTGAAACCAAGATCAAGAAGATCACTAAACGACTCAAGCTGCTTGAGTCGTTTTCTTTGTCAGGTAATAAGCCTGAGTGGATGGTGTTGGATGTGCTGCCAGTATTGCCGCCGGATCTACGGCCTTTGGTGCCGCTAGATGGTGGTCGCTTTGCCACGTCAGATTTGAATGATCTTTATCGTCGCGTGATTAATCGTAATAATCGCTTGGAGCGCTTACTCAAGCTGAATGCGCCAGATATTATTGTCCGCAATGAGAAACGAATGTTGCAAGAATCTGTTGATGCCTTGCTCGATAATGGCCGCCGTGGCCGGGCGATTACTGGCTCAAATAAGCGACCTTTAAAGTCTCTGGCTGACATGATTAAAGGTAAGCAAGGCCGTTTCCGTCAAAACTTACTAGGTAAGCGAGTAGACTATTCTGGCCGTTCAGTCATCGTCGTCGGTCCAACTTTGCGTCTGCATCAATGTGGTTTACCGAAGAAGATGGCGCTTGAACTATTTAAGCCATTTATTTTTAGTAAGCTGCAGTCGCGTGGCATAGCCACAACTATTAAAGCTTCTAAACGAACGGTTGAGCGTGAAGATCCTGTGGTGTGGGATATTCTTGAGGAGGTTATCCGCGAGCATCCAGTATTGCTGAATCGAGCGCCGACTTTACATAGACTTGGTATTCAAGCGTTTGAACCGATCTTGATTGAAGGTAAAGCCATTCAATTACACCCATTAGTGTGTACCGCTTACAATGCTGACTTCGATGGTGACCAGATGGCGGTACACGTGCCGTTAACGATCGAGGCCCAGCTTGAAGCTCGCACTTTAATGATGTCAACGAATAATGTGCTTTCACCAGCAAATGGTGAGCCTATCATCGTACCGACTCAAGACGTTGTACTAGGTCTTTACTATATGACTCGCTCTGCGATCAATGCCAAAGGTGAAGGTATGGTGTTTGCTGACACTGCTGAAATTCACCGTGCTTACGAAAATGGTCAGGTAGCACTGCATGCGGCAATTAAGGTGCGTATCACCGAGCATGTTCAGGTTGCAAAAAACGAATTTGAGGCTAAAACATCTCTGATAGAAACCACCGTTGGTCGTGCTTTACTATTTGAGATTGTGCCTAAAGGTTTACCTTTTGTGCTTGTCAACCGGCCAATGGTTAAGAAGGCAATTTCATCGATCGTGAACCAGTCTTATCACAAGGTTGGGCTGAAAGAGACAGTAATTTTTGCTGATCGTCTAATGTATACTGGTTTTCGATATGCGACTAAGTCTGGTGTTTCTGTTGGTGTCAATGATCTCGTTATCCCTGCCTTGAAGCAACAGATTATTGAGGAAGCAGAAGCTGAAGTAAAAGAAATCGAAGAGCAGTATGCATCAGGCTTGGTGACTCAAGGTGAGCGTTACAATAAGGTTATTGATATTTGGTCGCGCACCAATGACCGTGTTGCAAAAGCCATGATGGATGAATTGTCTTTTGAAGAAGTCATTGCGCGAGATGGTTCTAAGCAGCGACAAGAGTCATTCAACTCTGTCTTTATGATGGCTGATTCCGGTGCGCGGGGTTCTGCCGCTCAGATTCGCCAGCTTGCTGGTATGCGTGGTTTGATGGCTAAACCAGATGGCACTATTATCGAGACAGCGATTCCGGCCAACTTCCGCGAAGGATTAAACGTCTTGCAATACTTTATCTCGACTCACGGTGCGCGTAAAGGTCTTGCTGATACAGCGTTAAAGACTGCTAACTCCGGTTACTTGACGCGTCGTTTAGTCGACGTTGCTCAAGATGTTGTTGTCACGATCGATGATTGTGGTACGCAAAACGGTTTGCTGATCACACCGTTGATTCAGGGTGGTGATGTGGTTGTGCCACTACGTGAACGCGTACTGGGCCGTGTACTGCTGCGTGACATTGTCGATCTTGAAGGCCGTGTAGTGATTCCAGCAGACACACTCCTCACGGAGCAATTGCTTGATGTGTTGGATCAGTGCGGTGTTGACGAGGTCTGGGTGCGCTCTGCTATTACGTGCGAAGCGCAACATGGTATTTGTGCAAAATGTTATGGTCGTGATTTAGCGCGCGGTCATTTGGTCAATATTGGTGAGGCAATAGGTGTGATTGCTGCTCAATCAATCGGCGAACCAGGTACTCAGCTTACGATGCGTACTTTCCATATCGGTGGTGCCGCATCGCGTGCAACAACAATTAACAATGTGCAAGTTAAAACGCAAGGGCGTATCAAGTTGCATAACCTTAAGTTTGTTCAGCACGCTTCGGGTAAGTTGATTGCGGTTTCGCGTTCTGGTGAGCTTACTGTGATCAATGCGCAGGGCCGTGAGCGTGAACGTTATAAAGTGCCTTATGGTGCTGAAATTTCTGTTGCCGAGGGTGATGAAGTAACAATTGGTCAGGTGGTTGCTATTTGGGATCCCCATACCCATCCAATCGTCACTGAGGTTGCTGGTCGGGTCAAATTCATCGATATGATTGATGGCGTCACTATGGATCGACAAGTTGATGAGGTCACAGGTTTGTCGAGTATTGTGATCAGTGACTCAAAGCAGCGTAGTCAGAGTGGCAAAGAATTACGTCCAATGCTTAAGCTAGTTGATAACAAAGGCAATGACTTGAATTTGGCTGGTTCAACTTTGCCTGCGCATTACTTCTTGCCGGGTAATGCTATCGTCAATAATGTTGAAGATGGTGGCGAAGTTGGTGTTGGTGATATCATCGCACGTATTCCACAAGAATCATCTAAGACTCGTGACATTACTGGTGGTTTGCCGCGCGTTGCTGACTTATTCGAAGCACGTAAACCGAAAGAGCCAGCGATTCTTGCTGAGATTACCGGTGTGGTTGGGTTCGGTAAAGAAACCAAGGGCAAGCGCCGCCTAGTTATTACCGGTAATGATGGTGAAGTTTACGAAGAGTTGATCCCAAAATGGCGTCACGTCAATATTTTCGAGGGTGAGCATGTCGAGCAAGGTGAGGTCATCGTTGATGGTGCGCCTAACCCGCATGATATTTTACGCTTGCTTGGCGTCGGTGAACTTGCTAATTACATCGTCAATGAAGTGCAAGATGTGTATCGACTTCAAGGTGTAAAGATTAACGACAAGCATATTGAAGTTATTGTCCGACAAATGTTGCGTAAGGCAATTATCACTGATTCTGGTGATTCAAGCTTGCTAAAAGGTGAGCAGGCTGAGGTGTCGCGTGTCAAGGAGATTAACGCCAGCTTGGTTGCTGATGCTAAGTTACCAGCCGATTATGAGACTCAGCTTATGGGGATCACCAAAGCATCCTTGGCCACTGAGTCATTTATTTCGGCGGCATCGTTCCAAGAAACAACCCGAGTGCTGACTGAGGCAGCGGTGAGTGGCAAGTTTGATAATTTAAAAGGCTTGAAAGAAAATGTTATCGTCGGACGCTTGATTCCAGCTGGTACCGGTCTTGCGTATCACGCAGATCGTCACCGCAAGCGTGATGCTAAGCAATTGTCTGATGATGCAGGTGATGGTAGCACAACGGTTACTGTACAAGACGTTGAATCAGCGTTGAGTGAAGCATTGAGCTCTGGCGAATAGCCGCCAGGAAGCAAACGGCACCTGAGATTATCAGGTGCCGTTTTTATAGTGCAGTAGCCCTCTTCTCAATAAGCCTTTGTTTGGTCGTGTGCTAATCGTGATGCCTGTCCAGTTGGCTGATCTAATCCTATTATGGTCGCAACTAACCGCCAATATAACCTCGACTATCTGTTGCAAACAGCCTGTCAGCTTAGGTTGGAGTTGAGCTGATTCGTGTCAATGCCTTGGTAGAGAAATCCTCGCCACATTAAGCTGCACAGCTCGAATAATTTTTTCGAAAAGAACAGTGGCATTTTGGTTTCTCATCATGTAAGCTATGCAAACTTTCAGTTGTGCTAAAACGTAGCAGAATAAGTGTCCGACAGGGACGCCACGTTTTAATAAGTGAGCAGCCTCAGTGCTGTGCTCAATTTTTTTGTTTTTAAAATTTAGTGATGATATCGCTTGGAGATATTGAGTCGATGGCTACCATAAATCAGCTTGTGCGGAAACCACGCAAGCGCAAAGTTGCAAAAAGTAAGATGCCAGCCTTGAAGCGTTGCCCACAGCGTCGTGGCGTGTGTGTTCGTGTTTACACGACTACACCAAAAAAACCAAACTCCGCGATGCGTAAAGTTGCCCGCGTTCGTGTAACTAGCGGTTATGAAGTAACAGCATATATTGGTGGTGAGGGCCACAACCTGCAGGAGCACTCGGTAGTTATGATACGCGGTGGTCGCGTAAAGGATTTACCGGGCGTGCGTTATCACGTTGTGCGAGGTAGCTTAGATACTGCTGGTGTCAGCGGTCGCCGTCGTGGTCGTTCCAAGTATGGTGAAAAGAAGCCAAAAGAATAGTACAGTCAAGGTGAAATAACGATGCCGAGAAGAAGAGTTGCAGCCAAGCGAGCTATCCTCCCCGATCCCAAATTTGGGAGCGAAGATATTTCTAAATTTGTTAACCAAGTCATGGAAGGTGGCAAAAAAGCGATTGCTGAGAAGATCGTTTACGGTGCGCTTGATGAAGCGATTGCGCGTTCCAAAGGCATGCAAATCGATATTAAAAAGAGCGATGCCGACGAAGTTAGTGCAGATGATGGTAACGAGAGTGGTTCAGTCCAGCTTTCGGCAAACACTCAAGCT
>CAWUKA010000120.1:0-5048 GCA_963922965.1 uncultured Gammaproteobacteria bacterium
TGCTTCTGCCGTTCAAACTCATTTTTTGCCACTATTTTTTCGCTGTAGAGATACTTAGTAGTTTTATAGCTGGTTTGCTGGCTTGCATAGTACTGCTTAGCTTTCAAGTAGTCACTGAGTGCAGATTGAAACTGTTGCTCCAGTGCTTGTGATTGTAGCCGAAATAATGGTGCACCTGCTTTGACTGTATCGCCGTACTGAAAATAACGCTCAGCTATGATGCCGCCATCAGCGCTTGCAACATTGTAGACTGCTAATGGCTTAATTTTACTAATGAAGTGCATGTTTTGCGAAAGCTGCTTCGTTTTCACCGCTTTAGTTGTAGTCGCAGCGCTGTTGTGACTTGGCTGAGTGCAGCCAGTGACGACTGTAATCAATAAGCTGAATAAGGCGCTGCGGATGAAGAATGTTTTCATATTGATTCACCTCATTTTGCGATTCAAGAGTTTAATTTGTCACAATTGTATACAAATGTATCCAACAATGCCAGAAAAATTGACCGTTTGTGCGAACGGTGTAGAATAACCGTTGATACAACTAATATCTCATGCTATGAGATAGCTATCGCGATATTAAAACCAAGGAGAAGTGAGACCCATGGCTGTAAAACATAAAAAAACCACCTCGGCAAAGTTAAAGCAAACGCCAGCATCCTCTCAAGTTGCTAAAAAAGCCAAACCGAGCAGCACGAAGCGTAAAGTAACTTCATCCGCGCGACCAGCTGCCAAAAAAGCAACTGCAACTAAGCGAGCCTCAGCCCCTAAAAAAGCGATCGCTAGCAAGCCTAAATCTAAATCAGCTGCCAAAAAAGCCACCGCTATGAAGCGCAAACCAGCTACTAGGTCAACCACTGCAGCAAAACGTAAGCCTGCTACAAAAAAAATCGCAAAACGGCCTACTGCTAAGAAATCTATTGCCAAGCGACCAGCCAGTCGTTCAACAGCAGCTACTGCCAAATCAAGTCCTGATCTAATATCGTTGAAAGCTAACATCAGCCAAGCACATTTGGAGCTGATCAAGCAGTTGGAAAAGCAAGAAAATGCCTTGCAAGCTGAGCAAGCCAAGTTAACTGCGCAACTGAAACGTTGCCATCAGCAGTTACAAGCTGCAGAAAAGAAATTACAACTTGCGCAGCACAAACAGAAGCAAACAGCGCTGTCAAAAGCTAAGCTGAATCAGTTGCAAACACCCATCAAAAAACATCAGCAGTTACAAGCAAGCTTAACCAAACAACTTGCCAGCAATGCTGCCCAGCACGTCCTTGCTACAGCTAACCATTATAAGGCGAAAGAGTTGCAAAAAGTTTGGCTTAGTTTTGATAAAGATTGGCGTGCGTTTGAGGCTAATGTGCGTCGTAGCGGTGAATTTAAAAAACCACAAACAGGTCTTGCCCAAGGCCGGGCTCGACGTGGTTCAAAAGTGATGAGTTCGAAGCAAAATTTAAGTAGCATTTATCGTTCACGCATGACAAGCAAGTCAATGTTTACCCGTCAAATCTAACTGCTACTTTTGCTTATCAAGCAAGCCCATGCTTAGTCGTGGGCTTTTTTGTGATAGTCACGACATAGTTTGGTGAGTCCAGCGTAGTGATCAATGCGGCGGTCACGCAAGAATGGCCATTGTTGACGAACAGCTTCACTGTGATTTAGATCGAGGGTTGCTGTGAGCGTTGTCGGGGTTTGTTCGGCGCTTGCCAACAGCTCCCCTTGCGGCCCAGCAATAAAACTATTGCCCCAAAACAGCGTGCCTTGCCCAGCGTCGTTTGGGTGTGGCTCGAAGCCAACGCGGTTACAGCAAATTACTGGGATGCCATTAGCAATCGCGTGGCTTTGTTGGATGGTACGCCAAGCATCGAGTTGGCGCTGCTGCTCTGATGCTGAATCGTGTTGGTCCCAACCAATAGCCGTTGGATAGATCAACAAGTCAGCACCTGCTAATGCCATCAGTCGTGCGGCTTCTGGAAACCACTGATCCCAACAGACACAAACACCAAGTGTGGCTACACTAGTTTGAATTGGCTGAAAGCCAAGATCACCTGGTGTGAAATAAAATTTTTCGTAGTAGCCGGGGTCATCTGGAATATGCATTTTACGGTAAAGACCGGCAATTTCCCCCGTTGTTTCAAATACGACAGCGGTATTATGATAGAGGCCAGCGGCACGTTTTTCAAACAGTGAAGTAACTATAACTACTTGCAATTGTTTGGCGAGTGTAGCAAACCAATCACAACTAGGCCCTGGAATAGGCTCGGCTTGGTCAAAGTAATCGGTTGATTCAATTTGACAAGGGTAGGGTGCGTTATGTAGTTCTTGCAATACGACCAGTTTAGCGCCGGACTCGGCTACTGCAGTTATCTGCTGTTTCAGTGCTAAACGATTGTTATCGATGTTGGTTGAGCATTGTAGTTGTAATGCGGCAACCTGTAGTAAAGCTGTTATTTTCATTTCGCTATCTGCATACTCGCACAGTGAATTACACCACTTTCTTCTAGTAAAGCAGTTGCTTGTACACCTATCACTTCGCGTTGTGGATTGCAAGCTTTAATCCGTTCGATGGCTATCGCATCAGCTGGATCATTAAAGGTTGGCAGAATGACTAGCTCATTGGTGATTAAAAAATTAGTATAGTTTGCGGCGAGTCGATCACCGCGTTGATTGTATATCGGCTGTGGCAAAGGTAGTGGAATACAATCAATATAGGTTGGTAATTTGTCCTTAAGTTCAGCTGCCAGTGGCTCGAGTAGTGGGTACTGTACTGTGTCAGTGGCATCGCAACTTGAAAAGCAAACCGTGGTTGGATTGATAAAGCGCGCCAAGGTATCAACGTGACTATCAGTATCGTCACCGATGATATGTCCGTGTTCGAGCCAAATGGTTTGCTGACAAGCAAACTGCTCGGCAAAGTACTGATTCCAATCGCTTTGGGATATATGAGGATTACGCGAATGGGTGAGCAAACAATCCGTTGTTGTCAGTAGTATGCCGGCACCATTTGTGTCGATGCTACCACCTTCGAGAGTAAGCGGCGAAACGAGTAGCGGATGTTGACCTAGTCGTGCACAGAGTTGATTAGCCACTTGATTATCAGCTTGATGCTGGTATTTACCACCCCAGCCATCAAAATTAAACTTGATCAGTTGTGTTTGCTGATTGCTGGTCAGACTAAGTGGACCGTAGTCGCGGATCCAGACATGATTAGTTTTGCAGATCTGAAAGCTAATTCGTTTCTGTTCTGCGTCCACACAGTATTCACTTACATGCTGTTGATGTATTTGATCTTGCACAAGAATCACAATTGCCTGGGTACGACTGATGACACTGACTAACTCACGATAGACTGGTTCAATTTGGTTGAGTTTGTGTTGCCAGCAATTATCAGCGTGTGGCCAAGTGAGTAGAATAGCCTGTTGCGGATGCCACTCTGGTAGTAAGTGTGTGCTAGCCATTGTTGTTGTCGGTATCTGATACCTTCTTTTGTTCACGAATCGTTTTAGCCTGTGAATGGAAGACGTGCTGCATGAGCAGCTGTTGCTCATGTTCAGTGAGCTCATAAAATTTAACAGAGATGCGGTAAGGTTTTCTTTGACTTATTGGATCATCATCTTGTTCACCGACGCAATCGACCACAGTGCCGGATAATTCGACTGCAGTATATTTTGGTAATAGTATCAGGCGCATGGTTAAATCTGTGTTGATGGCAATGGCATATTGCTCTCTAAACGCCATACCACCGGCGCTAATGTTAACCCATTGTGTTGGCATCGCATGTTCAAATAGTACGGTACGGGCGATCGTTTCAAGCTTTTGGTTAATCAATTGAAACAATTGGTAAGTTTTAACATTATTAAAGCGGAAGTGATCGATCAACTGACTATTTTCGCTATCCATTTTGCGTAATTGTTGGGAAAGATTAACGTAACGGCTAAAAGTTGGATCAGGTTCATTGGCATAGCCTGGGTCAGCGCTGTTAATTTGATAATCAAAAATCAACTCTGCATCTAAACGAAAGAACTCACGTTGCTCTTTGCCTGACTTCATCGTTATCACTCGCATTATTTGTTTCTGGACGATATTTAACATAGTATAGAGTCTCTTAAGCTATTTCACTAGGAGCATCCATAGTCTTGTTTAAACCGCTAGCACTTTTTGTTGGTTTGCGTTACACCCGTGCCAGACGCCATTTCATTACCTTCATCTCTGGTTTTTCCTTATTGGGCATTACGCTTGGAGTCACTGTGTTAATCACCGTGTTATCGGTGATGAATGGTTTTGACCAAAAAATACGTCAACAATTATTTGCCATGGCACGGCAAGTGACCATCATGGGCATCCACGGTGATTTACCAAACTGGCAGCGACTACAGCAACAAGTACAGGCTGAGCCTGCGGTCGAAGCGGCTGCCCCTTACATTGCTGGCCAAGGTATGCTGCTGGCTGGTGGACGCACACAGCCGGTATTTGTAAATGGTGTTGAGCTGGAAAGAGAATTCATGATCAGTGCAATTAAAGACGCGATTTTGTTTGGTAGCTGGCAATCGCTGGTTGAAAAACCTTTTCATGTTGTTATCGGACAAAAGCTTGCCCAGCGACTTGGGGTCGGTGTTGGTGATAAAGTTAATCTGATCATCCCTATCATGAATGTGACACCGATGAGCATTACACCTCGCTACAAACGATTTACTATCGGGGGTATCTTTCATACCAGTAATGGCTTTGGTTTTGATAATAACGTTGCATTCATTAGTATGTCAGCCGCCCAACGTTTGTTTCAACTCCCTGGCCAAGTATCAGGTTTAAATGCAAAATTAATTGATCCTTATCAAGCCCGCTCATTTAGCCGAACGCTTTATGAAAAATTACCAAGCGGTATTTGGGTGACTAATTGGACTGAACAATATGGTGAACTATTTGAAGCAATTAAATTAGAAAAAACCATGATGTTTTTAATTTTACTTTTATTAATAGCTGTTGCCGGTTTTAATTTGGTTTCTGGTTTAGTGATGATGGTGACTGATAAGCAAGCTGATATTGCCATCTTGCGTACACTGG
>CAWUKA010000121.1:0-5046 GCA_963922965.1 uncultured Gammaproteobacteria bacterium
AACCGCAAACCAGTGCAAGGGATTTGATATAGACTAGCGTAACTATGTGCCATCAGTTCATTAGCTTTTTTACTGGCGGCATAGAGTGCAATCGGGTGATCAATGTTGTCAGTTTCGGCGAACGGTTGTTTGGTGTTAGCGCCATAGACCGAGCTCGATGAAGAAAACACCAAGTGTTGGACTTGTTGTTGGCGTGCGCCTTCCAAAATATTACAAAAGCCTTGAATATTGGAATCAATGTAGGCATGTGGGTTTTCGATTGAGTAACGGACACCGGCTTGAGCCGCGAGATTAATGATCATATCAAATGGGTATTCATGAAAAATGGTTGCCATAGCATTGCGGTTAGCAATATCCTCGCGAATAAATGAAAAAGCTGGATGTCTGGTAAAATGCTCTAAGCGACGCTGTTTTAATTCAACATCGTAGTAATCATTTAAATTGTCAATCCCCGTCACGCAATGGCCGCCATCGAGTAAGCGTTTACTGAGTGCTGAGCCAATAAAACCTGCGCAGCCAGTTACTAAGATATGCATCTACTACAACCTCCAATAAGCGATTTTTCGTTGTTGCCATTGCTCTCGGTCAAAAATACCTTTGACGTCGACCAAGAGGCTATCCTGCTGTAGGCATTGTTGATATTCGGCCAATGACATTGTTTTGTAATGATCGTGAGCGACCGCGATTATGAGTGCATCGACTGCTTGGATATCTTGCCAGTTCGATAGTTCAATGCCGTATTCATGGTAAGCAGCACTAGCGTTAGCTATTGGATCATGGATGCTCACTCGAATACCATAGCTCGCTAATTCGTTAATAATGTCAACCACTCGTGTATTGCGTAAGTCAGGGCAGTTTTCTTTAAAGGTTAAGCCACCGACGGCGATATGTGCATGTTTGATAGTTTTACCGAGTTTAATCAGCTGCTTGACAGTTTGCTCAGCGATAAATTTACCCATGTCATCATTGATGTTGCGACCAGCTAAAATTACTTGTGGATGGTAACCAACTTTTTTTGCGATGTGGGTGAGGTAGTAGGGATCAACACCGATACAGTGGCCGCCAACTAAGCCAGGGCTAAAATTTAAAAAATTCCATTTAGTTGCCGCTGCTGCTAGTACCGCTTGGGTGTCAATGTCCATTTTATTAAAAATGATAGCTAGCTCATTCATAAGTGCGATGTTTAGATCGCGCTGCGTGTTTTCAATCACTTTGGCAGCTTCAGCAACTTTGATCGATTCAGCTAGGTAAACGCCAGCGGTGATGACGCTTGCATAAACCGCTGCAATGGTGTCGCAGGTTTCTTGATCTGAGCCTGCCACTACTTTAGTGATTGAGGTGAAGGTATGTTGCTGATCGCTGGGGTTAATTCGTTCCGGCGAATAGCCTAAAAAGAAGTCTTTACCTAGTGTCAAACCAGACGCTTGTGCCAATACTGGGGCGCAGATAGCTTCAGTGACACCAGGGTAGACGGTGGATTCGTACACGACAATGTCACCGACGCTGATCGCGTTGCCGAGTGATTCACTTGCAGCGATCAGCAAGCTTAAGTCAGGTTGCTTGGCTGCATCAATCGGTGTCGGGACAGCAATAATGTGAAAGTTTGCTGCTGCCCGATCATCAGCTTGTGCGGTGAAATGCAAATTAGCATGACTCAACGCTGCACTGTCAACTTCGTTGGTGATATCAACGCCTTGTTGTAATTGTTCGATACGCTCAGCGTTGTAGTCGTAAGCAATCACTCGAAACTGGCTGGCAAAAGCAACAGCGACTGGTAAGCCAACATAGCCAAGCCCAGTAATCGAAAGTGTGTGTTGACGCATGCATCATCCTTATTAGTCAATAAAAATTGCTGCTAGTTTAACCGCAGTTGCGTTTGTCGTCACGACCTTACTCGATTTTTTTCCAGCGCTACGAGCTGTATTTGATATTAATTTAAGCATTATGATTTCTATGGTTTCAATTTATGGCTTGCGGAGTGGCAGTGTTGCTCGAATTTGAGAACTAACTTCCTTATAATAGTAAAATTCAATAGCGCAAGGTGATTAAATGAAAGTCAGTATCTACGGTGTCGGCTATGTCGGTCTGGTCACTGCCGCCTGTTTAGCCGAAGTTGGTAATCACGTTGTTTGTTATGATATTGATCAAACTAAATTGGCTCAATTACAACAGGGCCAGATCCCGATCCACGAACGCGGTTTGACCGAATTAGTGCAGCGTAACACAGCGCAAGGTCGCTTGGTCTTTACCGATCAGATTGATCAGGTTGTGAAGCACGGTGTGTTTCATTTTATTGCGGTTGGCACGCCTACTGGCACTGATGGTCAACCCGATTTACGTTACGTCAATGCGGTTGCAAACACCATTGCTGAGCACCTCAATCAATACGCCATTGTGATTACCAAATCCACAGTACCGGTTGGCACCACCGAACGAGTTGCTGGCATTATCGACGGCGTTTTGCAGCAGCGTGGGGTAAATGTTCAGTTTGATGTGTTATCCAACCCTGAGTTTTTGAAAGAAGGCGATGCGGTGCGTGATTTTATGAGGCCTGATCGAGTGATTATCGGTGCGAATAATCAGACTGCCGCTTTGGCATTAAAACAACTTTATGCACCCTTTAATCGCAATAGCGATCGGGTCATAATAGCTGATATTCGTTCAGCAGAGCTAACTAAGTATGCGGCTAATGCGATGTTGGCGTTGAAGATCAGTTTTATGAATGAATTTTCTACACTCGCGGCCCTACTTGGCGCTGATATCGAATCGGTGCGCAAGGGTATCGCCGCTGATCCACGTATCGGCCCACACTTTATTTATGCAGGCTGTGGCTATGGTGGTTCCTGTTTTCCAAAAGATGTCCGCGCTGTGATTAGTATGGCGCAAGCGCTTGATTGTGATTGCGATATCATCAAAGCGGTCGACACGGTTAATGAACGGCAAAAACAAATTATCTTTGCTCAGCTCAGTCGTTATTTTTCTGGTGATTTAACCAATAAAACCATTGCGGTTTGGGGATTGGCGTTTAAACCAAATACTGATGATATTCGCGAAGCAGCATGTTTGAGTTTGCTTGATGGGTTATTTACAACAGGTGCTAAGGTGCAAGCGTATGATCCGGCGGCAATGTCAGCCGTACGTCAACACTATGCTGATCATGCACAATTAAAACTTTGTCCGACAGCGAAGCAAGCATTGGTTGATGCTGATGTATTGGTGGTGATGACTGAATGGAATGAATTCAGGACGCCAGATTTTGGCTTAATCAAGCGGTGTTTGCGTCATGCTGCGATTTTTGATGGTCGTAATCTCTACTCGCCATCGCAGCTCGCCGATCTCGGTATTGCGTATTATGCTATTGGGCGGGGTTTATCAATTTAGCATGTTAAAAATCGTCTACTTTGTTGCCGAGGATTGGTATTTTTGCTCGCACCGGTTAGCGTTAGCGCAACAAGCGCTTGCTCAAGGTTACCAAGTCAGCGTCATTACTCGTTGTCGGCAACACGCGGATCAGATTCGCCAGCTTGGTTTTAATCTAATTCATCTTGAATTAAGACGTGGCGGTATCAATCCACTCGTTGAGCTTAGTGTTTTGCGCCAGTTACTTCAGCATTATCAACGTATCAAACCCGATCTAGTACATCATGTGGCTCTGAAGCCAGTGTTATACGGTTCAATTGCGGCAAAAATTGCTGGCGTTCCTCACGTTATCAACGCCTTAGCAGGGTTAGGCTATGTGTTTACCTCAAAGCAATTGCTCGCGCGGTTGTTGAAGTTGCCGATCAAATTATTGATTCGGCAAAGTTGTAATCAAGATCAAAATCGAGTGATCGTGCAAAATCCAGATGATGCTGCATTGTTAAGCGCTATAGGCGTAGCGAGAAAACAAATTTGTCTGATCCGAGGTAGTGGCGTTGATGCCACAGCTTTTTTCCACAGTCCTGTGCCAAGCCAACAGTTACCAGTGCTGATGTTCGTTGCGCGTATGTTATGGAGTAAAGGCATCGGTGAATTGATGCAAGCGACTAAGCAGCTACATGCGAAAGGTTTACAGTTTTGCTTGCGCTTAGTTGGTAGCCCTGATCCTGAAAATCCAGATTCTATCACTGAACAAGATTTACAGACGTGGCAGCAATATTCATTCGTTGACTATCTCGGTGCACGTGACGATATTGCTGAGCTTTGGCAGTCTGCAACTATTGCTGTATTACCGTCTTACCGTGAAGGTTTACCAAAAGCCTTACTTGAAGCCGCCAGCTGTGGGCGTCCGATTATTACCACTGATACGCCAGGTTGCAGGGAAGTAGTCACTGATGGTGACAATGGCTTGTTGGTGCCGGTCGCTGACATTGATGCCTTGAGCCATGCATTGGAGCGATTATTGTTGGCGCCAGAATTGTGTCAACAAATGGGAAATAGTAGTCGGCAACGAGTTAGCCGCTATTTTGCCGATGAAATCATCATCAAGCAAACTATGCAGCTATATCAGGAGTTAAGTCATGGCTAATATCTTATTAACCGGAGCAACCGGTTTTATCGGTCGGCAGCTAAGTACTGAGTTACGCATTGCTGGTCATCAGGTTGCTGCTGTTGCTCGTGCTCCATCGCCTTTGATTCAGCATGTTGTTGCCGACATCAATGCTAATACCAATTGGCAACCTTATCTTGCCGAGATTGATGTGGTTATTCATCTGGCCGCCGAGGTGCATCGTATGCACGTGCAAACAGTGCAGCGTTATGTTGAAGTCAATTATCAAGCAACGAAACGCTTAGCATTGCAAGCCGCGCAAGCTGGTGTTAAGCGCATGATTTTCTTGAGCTCGATCAAAGTCAATGGAGAAGCTAGCCAAGCTGAGCCTTTTACCGAAACTGACACTGTTCAGCCGACTGATGCTTATGCGCAATCAAAATGGCGAGCCGAACAAGCCTTGCAAATGATTGCTGCTAAGAGCACGCTTGAGACTGTGATTATTCGCGTGCCGCTGGTTTATGGTGCGGGAGTAAAAGGCAACCTATTGCAGCTGATGCGTTGTTTTGTTCTTGCAG
>CAWUKA010000122.1:0-4953 GCA_963922965.1 uncultured Gammaproteobacteria bacterium
ACAGTGCATCGACATTGCTGAACACTCAATATGCCAACCTGGTCGACCTTGACCCCATGGCGAATCCCAACTGGGCTCGCCTGGCTTAGCTGATTTCCACAACACAAAATCAAGCGGATCACGCTTATCATCAACTACTTCAACTCGAGCACCGACTCGAAGCGTATCCAAGTCTTTATTTGTTAAGTGGCCATAGTTTATAAACTGATTCACTTTATAATAAACATCACCATTATCCACCTGATAGGCATAATCTTTCCTGATTAAGCGCTCGATCAAGGCAATGATATGATTGATGTGCAAGGTCGCGCGCGGCTCTTGATCTGGACGTAAAATATTAAGTGCAGTTTCATCTTCAATCATTGCAGCAATATATTGCTCGGTTATAGCTTCACAAGCAACGCCCTGCTCGTTGGCACGCTTAATAATTTTATCATCGACATCAGTAATGTTACGGACGTAGTTGACCTGATAACCACGATAACGCAAGTAACGCACGATGGTATCAAAACAGACTGTCATTCGAGCATGGCCCATATGACAGTAATCGTATACAGTCATACCACAAACGTAGAGATTGACTTTGCCTTCTTGCAGTGGAGTAAACGGCTGCTTTTGCCGGGTTAACGTATTATAAATTGACAGCATGAAAAGGTCCTATAAAGATAAAACTTTTTTAACAAAAGGAATGGTAAACTTACGCTGTTGCTCGAGCGAAGCCCGATCTAGCTTATCAAACTCAGCAAACAAGGTTGCAGTTGCCCGCGAGCGATGTGTCAGCATAAAACGAGCAACTTCAGCTGGCAACGTAAAGCCACGAACGGTAGCACGTTGCACCAACGCTTGAATTTTCTCATCATCTGATAAAGCTTGCAAAGCAAATACCATCATACTGGTCAAGCGGGAGTGCAAGTCTGGCAATGCTATACCGGTATGAGTTGCAGGCACTAGGGCTGCAACAATCAAACTTTTTTGTTGCTGGACAACACGGTTAAACAAATGAAAAACTGCTTCTTCCCACTCAGGATGAGCCTGAATGGCATCAATATTATCCAAACAAATCACATCGCATTGCTCCAAATTATCAAGCAACTCGCAATCAGTTGATGTAACGTGCTGTTCAAGATCAAGATAAAACGCTTGGCGAGAATTCGCATGTGCGAGATGACAACAAGCTTGCAGTAGATGGCTGCGGCCACTGCCCAGACTCGCGTGCAAGTAAATCAATTGTGAACGCTGAATCAAGATAGTTTGTTTGAGAGCAGCAATCAGTTGCTGATTAGCCGCTGCTATAAAAAAATTTTCGAACCGAGCTTGCTCATTGAGCAGTGGTTGCAAGACTAACTGATTAACCATCACTCAACACCCTTAACTCACTGATCTGATATTGTCGATTGATATGACGCAATAGAACCATAATAACAGCCGCTATCGGCAATGCGGTCAAAATACCGATAAAACCAAATAGATGACCACCAACTAAGATAGCAAAAATTACTGCTACTGGATGCAAACCAATTTGATCGCCGAGCAATACTGGCGTCAGTATTGAGCCTTCTAACAGATGACCAAAGAGAAACACCAATAACACATAAACAAGGTGAGTGGCATCACTATACTGTAGTAGAACAGCGGTGCTCGCACTGATAAGACCAAGTGCAAAGCCCATGTATGGAATTATACTGACCGCACCAGCTAACACGCCGATACTCAGAGCAAGCTTGAGCCCCACCAACCATAAGCCACTAAAATAATAAATCGCCAACACCAACATCACCATAAGCTGACCACGAAAGAAAGCTGCCAGCACAACATCACATTCTTGCACCAAACTAACGACGGTATTTTCAGCAAAACGCGGTAGTAAGCTATGAGTACCTGCTATAAAAATATGCCAGTCACGTAACAAGTAAAATGTCACGACCGGCATTAAAAAAAGATTCGCAAAAAAGCCGAACACTGCTAGACCAGAATTCGATAATGTATTAACAACGCTACTCGCGATACGTCCGACTTGCTGCCAATATTGATTCACGCTATCGGTCAGCTCTAATGGTTTAGCAATATCGCCTAACATAGTATTTTCATGCAACCATGGTAGTACTTGCGTTTGTATCCAGTTTAATACCTCCAAGCAGAAACCACTAAACAAATGAATCTGATGATTAACTTGCGGTAGCAAGGCAAGCACCGCGATAAGCAGCAGGATAAATGCTAATAAAAAGATAACAGCAACGGCAACCGTACGCGGTAACCACCGACCCATGCGGTCAACAATTGGGTTGAGTAAATAAGCAAAAAAGGCAGCGACAATAAAAGGTGTGAGCACAGCACTTAGATAGTAAAATAACATGAATGACATTGCTGCTATGCTAATGATCATCCAGCGTTGCGAATCTGTCATTTAGGTCCTCCTTTAATTTTAGCTACTCTATCAAACGATAATAGAGATGCTCTGGCAAAGTTTCACCCTCCACCACATTCAGTGCTTCAAGCTTGTGACCAACAGCTAAGACTTCAACTAATGCGCTTTCACTTGAACTAAGCTTGAGCTCGAATGTGATCGCCTGTGGACCTGCCGAAAGCAAATCAACTGCTGCTACTGGGGTTAAACTATTTAAATAACTCGCGACAGCAGCAAAATCATACTGTTCACCGATACCAGACACAGTAAGCTGAACTCGATCGGGGCGTTCTGGATCTGGATTCGAGATGAAATGGGCTGCGATTTGTCGCGTTAGCTGATTGAGGCCAGCATTGATAGCATCATTCAACTCTGGCGCATTAGTTTGCCAGTGTTGTTTTTCAAACGCCGAGATCGATGACCAATCCAATTGCCACTGTTGCTTATTATTACGATAGGCACGGGCAATGAGCTGCAAGTCAGCTTGATAACGCAACGATGCCCGCCGAATCACATCAGGGTAAGGTCCCCACACATCGTTGACACTAACTTGCATCCGGTCATCCATATCGAGCAATGGCAACAACACCGGTAAACCATGCATCTGCGCTGCTTTTTGAATCGCTACCGCAACCTCAGCAAAAGTTTCTGACTCACTACTCACGATATCTTTTAGCTGACCATTGTCAATTGCAAGCCAAACCAACACCAGTGGTCGGTCTGCACCCCACACTGCTTGATTCTGCTGGCGCAACAATCGATTAATCGCCAGCGCATCAAATTTAATTTGCAAGTTGAAAGTATTGGTGTCACTGGTGGGTTCGTAGCGGTAAGCTGATACATAAAGCTCAGGCTGGGCTAACATCGGTTCAACAAAGGCTTGGCTCAAAATCGCTTCGTCGCCAGTGACCCGCAGCAATACTTTTTTTAACGCAGCCAGGATCGCCTGCTGGCGCTGGCTGTCAAACTGATCCAAAACAACCTCAGCGCCATCATATAAATCAGTGACTGGATAACTGAATGCAACCACTGGTATAAGCAGCAACGTTAGGATTAACGCAGCAATGTAGTGCTGTAAAATTCGTACCAGCATGTTCCAATAACCTCATGAATAAAAGTGACTAAATTTTAACATAAGCAAACGGCGCTGAACATTGCCAAAACTAGTCAACTGAATTTGATTACTATAATATGAAGTTTCTCGACTGAAAATGGTTAACCACATGAGACTGTTCGGTCCACGTTATCGATTCAAGTTAATCGCATTGCTTTGCCTATGGTGCAGCAGCGACCCAGGCTTGGCTGCAGCAAGCCATTACCAAGCGCATTACAAGGTCAGCGCCCGTGGCTTGCCGCTCGGCAAAGCACAGCATGATTTATCGGTAGATGCTGAGGGTCACTACCGCTACCACTTTCGCACCGAATCAACCCTCCCTTTTGTAGAATATAAAAGCAGAGAAAGCAGCGCCGGTTACATCACTAACAACCAGGTGATACCGCAGCAATACCACTTCCAACGCAAAAAGTACGGCAAACAGGAACAGGTGGCGGTGAATTTTGACTGGGAAAATGCCGTTGCCCACCTCATAGCTAGCGAGTCACGCGATATTGTGTTGCAAGTGGGTATGCAGGACAAACTCAGCTACCATCTTGCATTAAAATTTGCCATTTTAAATCAAAAACTGCCGCAAGCTTTTCAATTTATTGATAAAAAAGGCATAAAACATTACCCGTTCAGTTATCTTGGCGATGAAACACTGAATACAATACTCGGCTCAGTCGACACCGTTAAAATCCAGCGCCAACAGGAGGCTAGCAACCGCGCCACCACTCTCTGGCTAGCACCAAAATTAGACTACGTTTTAATCAAAGTTGTTGAGCACAAAGACGGTAAGCTGTTATCAAAGGCTGAGCTATCGGCATTACGTTATAAAAAGTCATTTTTTGATCAATCTCACCCCTTTCCAGCAAAATGAACCTGATCGAGCTTATCTGACCGCCGCTGATTAGGGTGCATAAACAGGCATTCGCTGCTATATTTACGTTAAATTCGATTGCAAGGAGTGGCTTTAACGGCCAGCACCATCATGATCAAATCCGAACTCATTACCCGCATTATGGCAAAGCAAAAGATACTATCAGAGAAAGATATCATTCTCGGCATTAACAATATTATCGAATACATGTGCCGCTCGCTGTCGACTGGACAACGGATTGAGATTCGTGGCTTTGGCAGCTTCAGCCTGCGTCACCGCAAACCGCGTCGCGCCCACAACCCCAAAACAGGTGATAAAGTCGTCACCACCAGCAAATACTTACCACATTTTAAACCTGGTAAAGACATGCGTGAACGAGTCAATAACGCCTATCTCGATACACTGGCCAACGGCAAACTTGAGCAACAAAACGAAGAATAAACCAAGCCTAATTTCAATCCACTGCGAGGGACATCAGTCCCGAAGCAGCAAGTGGTGTGCGAATAGACATCGTTGCTTAAATTTTGCTTGATCCATCATTTCAATGAACAGTAGTGATTAAAGCTAAGCTTA
>CAWUKA010000123.1:0-4937 GCA_963922965.1 uncultured Gammaproteobacteria bacterium
TTCATCCAGCCGGTATGCAGTGGTTGGTGTGGTCGGACCAACAAGGATATCGACCTGCGCTAATGCTTTGCTGAGTTCTTCACTGATCAGGCGACGGATTCTTTGTGCTTTACTGTAGCAAGCGTCATAATAGCCTGCCGATAAGGCAAAAGTGCCCATCATAATGCGCAGCTTGACTTCTTCACCAAAGCCTTCACCGCGACTACGGCAATAGAGGTCTTCAAGATCGGTTGGTTCATGGCAGCGATAACCAAATCGAACGCCGTCAAAACGCGCTAGATTTGACGAGCATTCTGAGCTTGCGATGATATAGTAGGCTGGCACGCCGAGCTTGGTATCTGGAATCGAAATCTCCGTGATGATCGCACCGAGCTGTTCCAACGTTTTAATAGCGGCATAATTTTTTGCCGCGACTTCGGAGTCTATATCGCCAGCAAAAAATTCGTTGATGATGCCGATCTTTAAACCTTTGATATCATCATTCAGTGTTTTGGTATGGTCTGGTTTTGCATAGTCGACACAGGTTGAGTCTTTCGTATCAAAGCCAATCATCGCATTCAGTGCGATGGCGCAGTCTTCAGCGCTTTGTGCCATGGGCCCAGCTTGATCCAGGCTAGAAGCAAATGCCACCATGCCATAACGTGAGATGCTGCCATAAGTGGGTTTGATACCAGTGATGCCGCTCCAAGCGGCAGGTTGTCGAATCGAACCGCCGGTGTCGGTTCCGGTCGCTAGTGGTGCCAACCGTGCTGCGACTGCAGCGGCTGAGCCACCCGATGAGCCACCTGGGGATAGCGCAAGATCCCAAGGGTTTTTGCAGGCTCCGTAAGCACTGGTTTGGTTGGTTGAGCCCATGGCGAATTCATCGAGATTGCTTTTGCCAAGCATCACAGTGCCAGCTGCCTTCAAATGTTTAACTACCGTCGCATCATAGGGGGCGATAAAGTTATTTAACATCTTGGAGCCGCAGCTGGTTAATGTCCCTTGGGTGCAAAAGATATCTTTGTGAATGATCGGGATGCCGGTCAGTGGTCCATTGCTGCCATTGGCGATTGTTGCGTCAGCTTGTGCTGCAGCAGCTAGTGCTTGCTCCTCGGTGATACTGATTAGGCAATTTAACTCTGGATTGAAGCGTCGCAGCCGTTCTAAAAAGCATTTAGTCAATTCAACGCTAGAGAATTCTTTCCGTGTGAGTGCTGCCGACAATTGGGCAATAGATTGCTGGTGCATAGGGCTTTCTCAACTGTTTTCATCAAGGACTTGCGGAACTAAATACAGGCCGTCAGCGACTTCAGGTGCAAGTGCTTGAAACATGCTCGATTGATCAGGCTCAGTAATCGCATCTGGCTGCAGGCGCTGGATAATGTCGAGCGGGTGAAACATAGGTTTGACTGTTTCTGTGTCAACTGTATTCATTTCAGTCGCAAGTGCAATGATTTGCACCAATTTTCCGCTATAAAGATCAAGCTCGGCGTCACTAATGGCTAATCGCGCTAATTTTGCGATATCATGAATCTGTTTTTTTTCAATGGACATACCTTGCGCCGTTTGTGAACTCTATAGTAGTAGCAGGTTAATAGTAGCCTCAGTAGACTGCAAGTGATTTTGACGCGGCTCTCGACGCTCCTCTTGATTTGAGGTAGAGTGTGTACATTATTTATGTAAGATAGGTGAACAGATGCTGAAAAATTTAAGAGGAATGTTTTCCAACGATTTATCGATCGATTTAGGGACTATGAACACGATAGTCTACGGCAAGGATCAAGGCATTTTGCTTAACGAACCTTCGGTCGTTGCGCTTAGGCAAGACCCAAATGGCGGCCAGCGCGACGTCGTCGCTGTGGGTGCTGAAGCGAAACGGATGTTGGGCCGCACGCCTGGTAATATAGTTGCCATCAGGCCGTTGCGTGATGGTGTTATTGCTGACTTCTATGTTACTGAAAAGATGTTGCAGTACTTTATTCATAAGGTTCATGAGAACCGCTTTATGCGACCTAGCCCCCGAGTTTTGGTTTGTGTGCCTTGTGGCTCTACTCAAGTCGAACGGCGTGCGATTCGTGAATCAGCGATGGGTGCTGGTGCTCGAGAAGTTTATCTCATCGAGGAACCGATGGCGGCTGCAATTGGCGCGGGCATGCCGGTTGAAGAGGCGCGTGGTTCGATGGTGGTTGATATTGGTGGTGGTACTACCGAGGTAGCGATTATATCACTGAGTGGTATTGTTTTTGCAGCACCAGTTCGCATTGGTGGTGATCGTTTCGATGAGGCGATCATCAACTACATTCGCCGTAACTACGGTAGCTTAATCGGTGAGACTACGGCTGAGAAGATCAAACAGCACACTGCTACTGCTTATCCTGGTAGTGAGTTGCGTGAAATCGAAGTGCATGGACGTAATTTAGCTGAAGGTGTGCCAAGAAGTTTTACACTAAACAGCAATGAGATATTAGAAGCTATTCAAGAACCACTATCTGGCATTGTTGGTGCCGTCAAAGCTGCTTTAGAGCATGCACCACCTGAATTAGCAGCTGATATTGCGGAACGCGGCATGGTTTTAACTGGCGGCGGTGCCTTACTAAAAGACATCGATCGCCTGCTGATGGAAGAAACCGGCTTGCCTGTGGTTATCGCTGAAGAACCCTTGACCTGTGTTGCTCGCGGCGGTGGTAAAGCACTGGAAATGATGGACCTGCTTGGCGGCGATCTGCTCTCAACCGCTTAAGCACAGATCTTGAGGCCGTAGTCATTAATCGCATATTTGCGCGTCGTCAGGGGCTGGGTATCCAGCTAATAACCTTTATTGTGCTTTCTATTGCTCTTATGCTGACCGAGCACAATTACTCCTATCTCAAATTCTTGCGGACGAGCTTGTCGACCTTGGTCGCACCGATGCAATATTTGGCTGAGTGGCCGTTCGACATTGCCACTTGGGTCGAAACTAGCTTTTCTAGCCATCGTGCTTTGCTAGCAGAGAATGCTCATTTGCGGGCAAATGATTTTTTTATGCGTGCAAAAATTCAGAAGCTTGAAGCGCTAGAGCGCGAGAATAATCAGTTGCGTAAATTACTGGATTCATTGCCGCGCGAGCGTGAACGAGTGCTTATCGCGCGCTTATTGGCGGCGAACAGTGATCCGTTTGTGCATGAAGTCGTACTTGATCAAGGCGAGCAACAGGATGTTTATGTCGGTCAGCCCGTGCTTGATGCATTTGGTATTGTTGGCCAGGTTATTGATGTTGGGCCGGTGACATCGCGGGTGCTGTTGGTGACTGACTCGAGAAGTGCAGTGCCGGTGCAAGATAGCAGAAATGGGGTTCGTGCTATTGCTATCGGTGTCGGTAAAGTTGGTGATTTACAGTTAATTCATGTTCCTGAGACCGTCGACATTAAAGTAGGTGATCTGTTGACAACCTCTGGTTTGGGCCAACATTTTCCACCGGGTTATCCAGTTGGTGTCGTTCGTGCAGTGTCCTACAATGCTGGCGAGCGTTTTGCAACGATCAATGTTGTGCCGAAAGCTTTATTAAATAGAAGTCGCTTAGTTTTGTTGGTCTGGCCGACCGATCAAGGTGCTGAGATGAGAGTTAATAAAGATGCGGTTTAGACGTAAAACAATAAAGATTTATCTAATTGTTGCAATCAGTTTTGTGGTCGCAGTGTTTTTAAGCTTACTGCCAATGCCTGAATGGGCAATGCAATTAAAACCACAGTGGGTGCTATTAGTATTGTTGTATTGGTTGTTGGCATTGCCACATCGTTTTGGGATGGGATTTGTTTGGTGTTTGGGTCTCTATCTCGATGGTTTAAATAATACAGTGCTTGGTGAGCATGCGCTTGCATTGGTTATGGTTGCTTTCATCATCATGCATTATCAAAGACGACTTTGGGTATTGCCAGCACGCCAGCAGGCGCTTGTTTGTTGCTTGTTAATTTTGCTTTATCAACTAGTCTTGGTTGCCGTACAGACTATTCTTGGTTTGCCACTACGGTCAGCTTGGTATTGGGGTTCTGCTGTGGTTAGTGCATTGCTTTGGCCTTGGCTTCATACCTTGTTGGTTGACGTACAGCGGCATTATCAAATTACTGAAAAAATTGAGGGGTGACCGGGTGGTTGATGAGGTTTTAGTAAATGTTTTGCCGCAAGAAACTCGTGTTGCAGTGATTGAAAATGCAATGCTGCAAGAGATCTATATCGAGCGTGAGAGTAATAGAGGTTTAGTCGGTAATATTTATAAGGGTCGAGTTACCCGGGTGTTACCAGGCATGCAGGCTGCTTTTGTTGAAATTGGTTTGCAGCGCACAGCTTTTTTGCACGCGAGTGACATTTGTCGACGTGAGTTTTTAGAGGCTGATGTACAACAAGAACAGGATGTGCCACCAATTGGTAGCTTAGTGAAGGAAGGTCAGCAGATATTGGTGCAAGTGCTAAAAGATCCAATTGGCACCAAAGGTGCACGCTTAACCATGATGCTGACTCTGGCTTCACGTTTTTTAGTATTGATGCCAGGGCAAGAGCATATTGGTGTCTCACAGCGGTTACAGGATGAGGCTGAACGTGAGCGTCTGCGTAGCTTGCTCACAGCAGTTGAAGATGAGCATACCGATAAATTTGGTTATATTGTCCGTACTGTCGCTGAAGGCGCGACTGACGAAGAAATTTTGAGCGATCGGCTATTTTTGATCAAGCTCTGGCATTCACTTGAGCCGACATTTGAACAGGCCCAACCAACAAGCTTAATTTATCAAGATCTACCTTTGGTTAGGCGAGTAGTCAGGGATGTGATAGCAAATGATTTGAAGTGTATGCGGATCGATTCAAAGCTAGCGTATGAAGAAATTTTAAGTTTCGCAAAGCATTTATTTCCAGATGCGAAACAACGCATAAAATACTATGTCGGTAGTCAACCGATCTTTGACTTATATGGTATTGAAGAAGAA
>CAWUKA010000124.1:0-4937 GCA_963922965.1 uncultured Gammaproteobacteria bacterium
ATTGTGTTTGCTGGGTTGCCGCGCTCGTTGCACTCGCTCGCAATGGGCTGAGATATATGAATTTTGTTTGCATCATCATTTCAATAAACAATAGCTTATTAAAACTAAGGGTTATGTTTGTTAGTGGCTTGCATTACTAGGCTGCCGCACTGGCTGGTAATGGACTGTGAAACCTCCAATCAAGCTTGCTCAGTGAAATAGCGTTCAGTGCCGTATGCGCTGACAGCATCACCAATACGGTTTAATGCCACCGCATATGCTGCAGTACGCATATCGATAGCACGCTGCTGCATAAACTCATAAACCACGTTAAACTCACGTGCCATGATGGCTTGTAAACGTTGCTGGACTTCAACCAATGGCCAATAGAAACCCGATCTATTTTGTACCCACTCAAAATAACTCACTGTTACACCACCGGCGTTGGCCAAAATATCTGGCACCACTAGTTTATTATTTTTAACTAAGATGGCATCTCCTGCCGAGGCAATCGGACCGTTGGCAAGTTCAACGATGGTATTCGCTTTGATAGCATCTGCGTTATCGGCTGTAATTTGATTTTCAAGCGCAGCTGGTATCAGTATATCGACATCAAGTTCGAGCAACTCAGCATTAGAAATACTACTCGCATCAACCGCTTCACAAACGCTACCCTCACAATAGACAGCACGCAATTTACACGAAGTATTTTTAACCTGGATGATACTTGGAATGTCCAAACCTTCTGGTCGATAGATACCGCCTTTGGAATCGCTGACCGCTACCACTTGATAACCATCTGCATGTAGCAAGCGCGCAATGTGTTGACCCGCATTACCAAAACCTTGCACGGCAACACGTAGCTTAGCCGGTTGCCAGTGCTGCAATCGTTCCAACTCTTTTATACAGTAATAGCCACCACGACCAGTTGCATCGTTACGACCTAAGCTACCACCAAGCGCAATCGGCTTGCCGGTAATGACTGCAGGCTGATGCGAGCGGGCGATCTTGCTGTACTCATCCATCATCCAACCCATGATCATGGCATTGGTATAGACATCCGGTGCCGGAATATCGATATCTGGACCAATTAAGTCAGCTACTTTGCGGATGAAACCGCGACTCAAACGCTCTAACTCCAGCCGCGACAGTTGTTTAGGGTCAACGATGACGCCACCTTTGGCACCACCATAAGGGATGTTGACTACAGCACATTTGATTGTCATCCAAAATGCAAGTGCTTTCACTTCATCTAAGCTTACCTGCGGATGAAACCGAATACCGCCCTTACCTGGGCCACGCAAGCGACTGTATTGAACGCGGTAACCAGTATAAAAATCGAGTTGGCCATTATCACGCCGGACTGGAATCGAAAATTCGTGACAAGCTTCCGCATGTTTCAAATAAGCAAACACTTCGTCATCGATGGTTGCAACTTGCTGAGCATTGTTCAGGTAGTTCAATGCATCTGAGAATAAATTAGACACTGTCAACAGCTCCTTTCGCTAGATTTAATCAGCATTAGTGTGCGCCCAATCACTGGTGAAAAACAAGCAGTATACGGTTTTTTTGATTGATTATGTCCCACTTTGCGGCCTGATATGCTAAAGTGGCGGCCTAATTAGCCTTATGAATAGCAAAATCTATAGCATTAGGAATTAAGCTCATGACAGCTAAACACAAGCACTTGATACTAGCCTTCATTTTCTTCACCAGCCAGGTAACGATGGCAGCGAATAAGCCGCTTGAATTACCCCATCTTGAGTCGAAAATGGTTAAGCTGTCGAAATATCAAATCGAAGCAAAAGCTGCACTAACCCAAACAGAGTTACCGCCAGCACCGAAGATCGCAGCAAAGTCTTATATCTTGGTCGACGCATTGAGTGGTCGTATTTTAGCTGGCCAAGAGCCTGACTTGAAATTACCACCGGCGAGCCTGACCAAAATGATGTCTGTTTATGTTATTTCTGATGCCGTTCGTAGAGGCCAAATTTCTCTGGCTGATAAAACCAAGATCAGTAAAAAGGCGTGGCAAATGGGGGGTTCAAAAATGTTCCTCAAGGCAGGTAGCCTAGTCTCAATCCAAGATTTAGTACGAGGTGCGATTATTGCTTCTGGTAACGATGCAACGATCGCTCTCGCAGAATATCTTGCCGGCTCAGAAGAAGAATTTGTCAATTTAATGAATGCACAAGCGAAAGCACTTGGTATGACGAACACAAATTTCATGGATAGCACTGGCTTGCCGCACCCTGATCATTATACGACGGCACGCGATATGGCAATTTTAACTCGTGCACTGATAAACAATTTTCCTGATGAATATCAGCAGTACAAGCAAAAATGGTTCAAATGGAATAACATAAAACAACCTAATCGAAATCGCCTACTCTGGCGTGACGTTACAGTCGATGGTGTCAAAACAGGTCACACCGATGAAGCCGGCTACTGTTTGGCTGCCTCTGCGAAACAAAAACACATGCGCCTGATTAGCATCGTGATGGGTGCAGTTACCGAGAGCAATCGCTTCACACAAACCCAACACCTGTTGCATTATGGTTTTCGTTATTATGAAACTCGGCACATTTTTGATGCCTTTACCGAAATTACTCGGCAACGGACTTGGCAAGGGAAAACCAAGACCACTGCTTACGGCTTGGGAGAAGACCTTTACATTACTATCCCGCGCGGCAATTACCATCGTATCACTGCACAAACCAACCTCAATGAATTGGTCATCGCACCCGTCAAACGTGGTCAACGCCATGGCCATCTCGAAATCAAATATGATGGCGAGGATGTGATGTCACTACCACTGATTGCCCTTGAAACCACACCACAAGGTGGGATTTGGCGTCAGCTCGCTGATATTGTGCGCATGACAACATATAGCCTACTTGGCAGTAACACTGAGTAACCTGCATGAATATCGCTTACTTAAATGGGAGCTTCGTGCCACTCGATCAAGCTCGAATATCACCACTCGATCGAGGTTTTTTGTTTGCCGACGCGGTCTATGAAGTGATGCCTGTTTACAACCATCAACTATTCAGGCTAGAGCAACATTTGCAACGACTCGCTAATAGCTTAACTGCAATTCGGCTTTCACCACCAATGACAGCATCAGAGTGGCAAAATGTTTTAACCGAGCTGGTACAACACAACAAACAACCCTATCAGAATATTTATCTACAAATTAGTCGAGGCGTGGAAGCAGAACGTTGCGCGCGGATACCAAACCATCTCACACCAACAGTATTTGCCTATAGCATGCCCGGTAAGCGAGTCAATATTGATGAGTTAGCCTGCGGCATCAGCGTCATAACTACTAGCGATCAACGTTGGCAAAACTGTCACATCAAAACCACTAATTTACTTGCTAATTGCATGGCGCGTACTGCCGGTGTAGCACAAGGCGCGCATGAAACGATACTGGTACAAGACAATAAAATTCATGAAGGCAGTAGCAGTAATTTATTTATCATACAAGAGCAAGTGATTAAGACACCACCCACAACTGAAAATATACTGCCTGGCATCACACGTGAATACGTTATCGAGTTAGCACGTGAACTTGGCTATACCGTGCTTGAAATCACGCTAACTCTCGATGAATTAATCAATGCTGATGAAGCATGGATAACAAGTTCAACCCGTAGCATATTACCCATCATCAAGGTCAACAGCACAATGCTCGGTTCCGGTGATGCCGGACCAGTTTGGCACAAACTGATCCGGCGCTATTATTCCCGAGCATATCAGCACTATCATGACGATACAGCGTCTTTACATTTGTGAACTCGGCAGCCAAGCGTACCAAACCACTTGGCAAGCAATGCGCGATTACACACAACAACGCAATGGCAATAGTGAAGATCAGCTTTGGTTGGTTGAACACCCTGCTGTTTTCACCCAAGGTCAAGCCGGCAAAGCTGAACACATCCTCTGCACTGATAAGATACCAGTGATACAATCTGACCGCGGCGGTCAGGTCACCTACCACGGACCAGGACAGATAGTCTGTTACTTTTTACTCGATCTCAAACGCAAAGGCTTAACGATTAAACGCTTAGTTACTGCTGCAGAGCAAGCAGTCATTAGCTTGCTTAGTCACTATGGCCTAACTGGTGAACGCAAAGCAACCGCGCCAGGTGTCTATTTACAAGGTAAAAAAGTCTGTTCGCTTGGTTTTCGTATCAAGCGGCACTGTAGCTATCATGGTTTAGCATTGAATGTTGATATGGATTTGAAACCTTTTTCCCAAATTAATCCTTGTGGCTACAAAAATCTAGCGGTGACACAACTCAGTGACTGGCTCACTACTGTTGAACTTGCAACTACGAAGGACTTGCTTGTTGAATACTTATCACAAGCTTTGGGGTATAATCAGTTAATCTATACTATTGATAACCAGACCCTACTGAGACCCTAGGTACTGTGCAAGGATACGTTATGAGCGACTCATCTTCAGACAAACAGCAAAAACAGCGTGGCCAGGATAAGCTAGCTCGGATTCCTGTCAAAATTACAGCAACTGGTCCTAACTTACGCAAGCCTGACTGGATCAAAATTAAATTATCAGCCTCGCCAGCAGTGAATCGAGTCAAGCAGTTGCTGCGTGCCAATCGCATGCACACGGTGTGTGAAGAAGCTTCTTGTCCCAACCTAAGTGAATGCTTTAGCCATGGCACAGCAACCTTTATGATCATGGGTGACAAGTGCACCAGACGCTGTAGTTTTTGCGATGTTGCCCACGGCAGACCTGATCCACTAGACACTGAAGAACCTGCTAACCTTGCCAAATCTATCGCCACACTCGGTCTCAAGTACGTTGTTATTACCTCAGTTGATCGTGATGACTTACGTGATGGTGGCGGGAGACATTTTGCAAACTGTATTAGTGAAACCCGCAAACGCTCGCCGAGTATTACTATCGAAGTATTGGTGCCAGATTTTCG
>CAWUKA010000125.1:0-4860 GCA_963922965.1 uncultured Gammaproteobacteria bacterium
CATCGTCCATGATCTCGTCTATCAAGAGAGACTTGTCAACGAACAGGTAACGCTGGTTTTCTTTCGAGCGATGTTCAATCAACTCTCTAAAATTGCTAACCCCAATCGGTACTAACATTTGGTTTGTCTCCACTTCGAGCAACACATTATTGCGATAATAGCACTGATCTGCAACGGTGGCTGACGTCCCTGTCGGGACTTCAATCAAACTGCGGTAAAACATATGCCGCTCGAGGCTTTGTGTCGACTCGGAATTGCACTAGCTATAATGAATAATTGGTGCATTAAGTGCTTGCACTTTTGTCGATTGCGAGTGCTTGAGCGCAGCGAAAGAGAATGTGTGACAACTTGGCGTTTCTCAGGTCACTGCAAGCGACGTCATCGCGTGGTAGCTTCGAACCGAAATGCTAACAAAACAATCTTAATATGCTCAATATATTGCCAAAAAGTTGGTATTACTTCCCACCTAGAGACAAACATTTAGCTTAGAATAAATATTCGTTATAATTCTACGCAGTATACCAGTCGTCAACTAAAGGAATCTGAATGCGTACGATCACTCTACCTGATGGTAAACAACAGCAGTTTGAACACAATCCAACTATTTATGAAGTTGCTGCCAACATTGGCCCGGGACTTGCCAAGGCTGCGCTTGCTGGCGAGCTCGCTGATAATGGTTTGGTTGATGTATCAACCGTACTTAGCGCTGATACAGCACTACGCATCATTACCGCTAACGACAAGGAAGGGCTTGAAATTATACGTCACTCCGCCGCTCACTTACTCGCACAAGCCGTCAAGCGCTTATTTCCAACCGCACAAGTAACTATCGGTCCTGTGATTGACAACGGCTTTTACTATGATTTTGCTTTTGAACGGGCATTTACGCCGGATGATCTAATTGCAATCGAAGCAACCATGCATGAGATTGCAAAACAAAGTATTGCTGTCAAACGTCTAGAGCTATCACGCGCGGAAGCAATCGATTTTTTTGCTGAATTGGGTGAGTACTACAAAGTTGAAATTATTCAGGCTATTCCAGGAGATGAAGTAGTATCGTGTTATCAACAGGCTGAATTTGCTGATTTATGTCGTGGGCCTCATGTTCCAAATACGCGATTCCTCCAAGCTTTCAAACTCACGAAAGTTGCCGGTGCTTATTGGCGTGGTGACAGTAATAATGAAATGTTACAACGTATTTATGGTACAGCTTGGCCAGATAAGAAAACACTAGATAGTTATTTACAGCGATTAGAAGAAGCTGAGAAACGTGATCATCGACGTTTAGCGAAACAGATGCACCTATTTCATATTCAAGAAGAAGCACCGGGTATGATTTTTTGGCATCACAAAGGTTGGACTATTTATCGACTTATTCAGCAGTATATGAGTGAACAACAACAGCAAGCAGGTTATCTCGAAGTCCACACTCCACAGGTGATAGATCGTAGTTTGTGGGAGCGCTCAGGACATTGGGAAAAATTCAGCGATGAAATGCTAACAACTGCTTCAGAAAAACGCGAGTATGCCATCAAGCCGATGAATTGTCCTGGCCATATTCAAATTTTTAATCAGCAATTACATAGCTACCGTAATCTACCCCTACGCCTTGCTGAGTTTGGTAGCTGTCACCGGAACGAACCATCTGGCACTCTACATGGCTTGATGCGTGTACGTAACTTTGTCCAGGATGATGCGCACATATTTTGTAGCGAAGATCAAATTCAGGCGGAAGTGGTTGCCTTCATTGATTTTGTTTTTACAATTTATAATGATTTTGGCTTCACAGATATCATTATCAATCTATCAACGAGACCAGAAAAGCGTGTCGGCAGTGATGCGATTTGGGATAAAGCTGAGCAAGCTTTGTCAACCGCGCTCGAAAGCAAAGCCATTAACTACGGTGTGTTACCTGGTGAAGGAGCTTTTTATGGCCCTAAGATAGAATTTTCTTTGCGTGATTGTCTCGATCGAGTTTGGCAATGTGGCACTATGCAAGTCGATTTTTCGATGCCAGAACGATTAGGTGCGCAATATGTTGCTGAAGATGGTAGTCGGCAAACACCGGTCATGTTACATCGTGCTGCCCTTGGCTCATTCGAGCGTTTTGTCGGTATCTTATTGGAGCAATATGCCGGACGGCTACCTGTCTGGTTAGCGCCAACGCAAGTCGCTATCTTGACCATCACCGATCAACAGAATGACTATGCCGATGCTGTTGCGAAGCGATTGAAACAGCAGGGCATTCGTGCCCTCAGCGACTTAAGAAACGAGAAAGTCGGGCTTAAAATCCGTGAACATACTTTACAACGAATTCCTTATTTGCTTGTCCTCGGTAAGCTAGAAGTTAAACAAAGTACCGTTGCTGTACGAACTGTGGCCGGTGATGATTTAGGGCAAATGCCATTGGAAAAATTTACCCAACAGTTGTTATCAGACGTTGCAAGGCGTATTGCTTTTGCGTAAAATACTTGCTATTTAAATCACCGCCAAGGGGGAATGCAAAATTTCAGAAGCAAAAAAAGCGCGTATCAATAAAGAGATAACCGCGGATTCGCTGCGCCTAATCGATGCCGATGGTAATCAAGTTGGTATCGTTAATCTAAAACAAGCTTTAGAACAGGCTGATATAGCTGGCTTGGATTTGGTCGAGATTTCTCCCAATTCAGATCCAATTGTTTGCAAAATTATGGATCATGGCAAATATTATTATGACCAAAACAAGCGTGATGCGCTTGCTAGAAAGAATACTAAGCGCATGCAAGTTAAAGAGGTTAAATTTAGACCTGGTACAGAACAAGCAGACTACCAGGTTAAGTTGCGTAGTCTTGTTAAGTTTCTCAGTCAAGGAAACAAAGCAAAAGTCACTATTCGTTTTCGTGGCCGAGAGATGGCACACCAAGAGCTTGGTTCTAAGTTATTGAAACGAATAGAAACAGATCTTGACGGTACGGGTATTGTTGAGCAATTTCCTAAGCTTGAAGGTCGGCAAATGGTTATGATCATTGCACCCAATGTCAGCACTAAGGCAGCTAAACAACGTGAGGAAAAACAGTAAAATGCCAAAATTAAAATCAAATCGTGGCGCTGCTAAGCGCTTGCTTCGGACCGGTAAAGGTGGATTCAAGTTCCGCCGAGCTTTCCGTAACCACATACTGACTAAGAAACCACAAAAAAGAAAGCTCCGCTTACGCAAAATGAGCTTGCTGCACGCGGCTGATACCAAGTCAGCCGAAAGATTGCTTCGTGGTGGCTAGATTTATAAAGCAAGTTAGCTGTTAAAGAAACTTGCCAAATATTTTATTTTAAAGGAGAAAAATCATGGCACGAGTTAAACGTGGTGTTGTCGCAAAAGCCCGTCATAAGAAAATATTGAAAGCAGCTAGGGGCTATCGTGGTGCTCGAAGCCGAATCTTCCGTGTTGCAAAGCAGGCTGTGATTAAAGCTGGTCAGTATGCTTATCGTGATCGTCGAGTGAAGAAACGTGATTTTCGTAAACTTTGGATAGCGCGAATTAATGCGGGCGCACGCGAGCATGGCTTGTCTTATAGTCGTTTTATTAATGGCTTAAAAAAGGCTGGTATCACGCTAGATCGCAAAGTACTAGCTGATTTAGCTATTACTGATAAGGCAACATTTGGTCAGATTGTAAAGCAAGCAGCGCAAGCCGCCTAATTCCTTATCTCATAATTTACCAAACCGGGATCGGGATCGCAGCGAAAGTGAAACTTAGCTGCGATCCTGACTTACATTTCAACATAGCACTCATTCCGCTTTTCGTTGAGAAATTTGCCTAATTAACTTTAGTAGGAATAAATACTGTATTGCTTTAACTCAAGCAGAGCATTACCATTACACGTCAACATATTGATTCTAAGTGAAAATAAAGGCTATCCATGCAAGATATTGATGAGATCTTTACCAGTGCTAAAAAGCGAATCACGAAAGCTGTCTCTGTAGCTGACTTGGAACAGATCAGGATTGACTGCTTAGGCAAAAAGGGCTTAATCACACAGTGTTTAAAGCAGCTTTCGGCACTATCCGGTGAAGAAAAGCGTGATGCTGGTCAAAAAATTAATCGTATTAAATCTACTACCGTCAACTTAATCGAGGAAAAATTAACCCACCTGCAAGCATTAGCGCTGGCAGAGCAGCTAGAGAACCACCGTGTTGATATCACGCTTCCTGCTGGCGGTGTAACAGTAGGCCAGTTGCATCCAGTCACTCAGGCTAGAGTACGAATAGAGGATATTTTTATCGGCATGAGCTTTGCTATTGCTGAAGGTCCAGAAATTGAAGATGATTACTACAACTTTGAGGCACTAAATTTTCCAGCATCGCACCCAGCCAGAGCGATGCACGATACCTTCTATCTCCCAGGACAACGGTTATTACGTACGCATACCTCACCAGTACAAATTCGCGCCATGAAGCAAACTAAGCCACCGTTACGCATCATCACACCTGGTAGAGTCTATCGCTGTGATTCCGATGTTACTCACACACCAATGTTTCACCAATTTGAGGGTTTAATGGTTGATGAGGATGTCACGTTTGCTGATTTAAAAGGTGTGCTAACGACATTTTTGCAACAATTTTTTGCAATAGATGACTTAGCAGTACGCTTGCGCCCATCTTATTTCCCGTTTACAGAGCCTTCTGCTGAAGTTGACATAGGCTGCGTGATTTGCAATGGAGAGTCGCCGACGTGCCGAGTCTGTAAGGGTAGCGGATGGTTAGAAATTGCTGGTTGTGGCATGGTGCATCCAAATGTGCTTGCAGGTGTCAACATTGATCATGAAAAATACAATGGCTTCGCGTTTGGTATGGGCATTGATCGGCTGGCTATGTTATTATTTA
>CAWUKA010000126.1:0-4840 GCA_963922965.1 uncultured Gammaproteobacteria bacterium
TTGATCAGATTATTTGCCATGCAGCACGAATGCGCAATCGTACGCGCGGTCGCTTATCATGCCCAATCGTCTATCGAGCACCTTATGGTGGTGGTATTCATGCACCTGAACATCACTCTGAGAGTACAGAAAGTTTGTTTGCACATATTCCTGGATTACGTGTCGTCATTCCTTCATCACCAGCTCGTGCCTACGGTTTATTACTCGCTGCGATTCGTAACCCAGATCCAATTATCTTTTTAGAACCTAAACGCATCTATCGCCTAGTGAAACAAAATGTCACCGATGATGGTCAGGCGTTACCACTGGATCAAGCTTTTGTCTTGCGTGAAGGGAATGACATTACTTTAGTGACATGGGGCGCAATGACTCATGAAACCATGAAGGTTGCTGAAACACTTAGTTTAGAAGGTGTAACAGCTGAAATTATCGATCTTGCTACAATTAAACCTATTGATATTAATACCATACTCAGTTCAGTCGAGAAAACTGGTCGTTGCGCAATTATCCATGAAGCACCACTCACTTGCGGTGTTGGTGCCGAAATTGCTGCCCTACTCGCAGATAAAGGCTTACTATCTTTACGAGCACCAATCAAGCGAGTCACAGGATATGATACAGTGATGCCTTATTTAAAGCTTGAAAAACATTTTATGCCAAGTGAAAAACGTATTTTAGCTGGCATCAAATCAGTACTGGAGTATGCATAAGTGAAAATTTTTAAATTACCCGATCTTGGTGAAGGCCTACCTGATGCTGAAATTCGCGAATGGTTAATTAAAGAAGGTGACAATGTCAGCGCTGACACACCTGTTGTTGCAATGGAAACTGCAAAAGCGGTAGTTGATGTGCCAGCTCCGCGCTCTGGTATGATTAGCAAATTCCATGGTAAACCAGGTGATGTGATTACGACTGGTGCCCCACTGTTTGAATATATTGACGGGAAAGATGAAGCAGCCACGCACGATAGTGGCACAGTGGTAGGAAATATCGAAGTCGGTGATGTGGTTATCGCTGAATCAGCAACTGGCATCAAACCAGCACAACAAACTAGCAATACTATCAAAGCAACACCAGCGGTAAGACAGATAGCGGCTAAATTCAATATTGATTTAACCCAAGTTACAGCGACCGGTGTCAATGATTCGATCACTGTTGATGACATCCAACAAGCAATGACAATAGCCAACATTACTATTCCATCTGCTTGCACTGAATTACCACAAGGCTACACACCACTACGTGGTGTACGCCGAGCTATGGCGCAATCGATGTTTGAATCGCAACAGCAAATTGTACCGGTTACGATCCTTGATCAAGCTGATATACAGCAATGGCCAAAAGACAGCGATATTACACTACGCGTCATCCGCGCAATTGTTTCAGCATGCCGAGCTGAACCAAGCTTAAATGCATTGTTTGACGCTGCGAGTATGAGCCGAAAACTAGTCGAGACGATTAACCTAGGCATTGCCATGGATTCAGATGAAGGTTTATTTGTCCCAGTTATTGCTGATATTGCCAACATGAGTGCAACGGAGCAACGCGCAACCATTCAGCGTTACAAAACTGAAGTTCAACAACGTGACATTGCAGCTGATAAATTATCGGGTCACACCATTACATTATCAAATTTCGGCATGTTCGCCGGCCGCTTTGCTAACCCAATTATCGTACCACCTACAGTTTGCATCATTGGCACTGGCAAAATCTTCCCAACCTGTGTCGCAGAATCAGGACAAGCGATAGCGCATCGCACATTACCGTTGTCATTGACATTTGACCATCGTGCAGTTACTGGAGGTGAAGCAACCCGATTCATGGCAGCTATTATTGCCGACTTAAGTCTCAAGAGTTAACAGCGGCTAGACTATGCGACTTTATCTTCAGCGACTGACTGTAGCAGTGGACAGAGGATAGCTTTACACGAGTAAGCAGTTACTTTATTTGGTGTTGCAATAACATTATTGCTACTGCAACGAGTCGATGGTGACTTGAACTCAAGATCGAATTGTTCGAGATAAACTTCATATTCGCTAACGCTATATTTATTTATCTTATCAAAGAGGAAGCTGATTAATATTTTTTGACCGTGATAAATCGCCATCATGAATTGACGTATTGTTGCGTTGGCAAACTGCCTCAGAATGGTGAATACGAGTTTAGCGTCATAAGTTGCACCTATCCCAATCAAATTCACGCTTGAGCTTAGGTTTAGTTCAGGATGCGTAAATTGACTCTTAAGAAATTCATCATCATTAAACATGAAATAAGATCGTTGGTTATAGCTATTAGTATGCAGTGAAACAGACAAATACTTTGGCGCAACGACAGTTAAGATCTGTTCAATATCAGCTTGAGCTATTAATTGTCGGCCAGTTTGCAGGTATTTTAAGTAATTTCTTTTTACATATTGATCGATAGCAGCATCGATCTCTGGTGTGGTTTCTGTCATACCGATATACAAATCAAACTCACACATGAGTTTAGCTTTATGCTGTTGCAGCACCTTATCAGCAATATGCTCAAGCTCTTTATTCAACTGATTGATTATGCTTTGATGAAGCACAAGATTGACTTTTTCGAATAACACTTTTAGCTCAGGCGGACATGAGTTTGGATAACGTTGCCAAAACTGAATTGCCATTTGCAGATTATTTTTTTCATATTCAGTGATGCTTATCTGCTGTATTAGTTTTGTTAAAGTCTGCCAAAGCTCATGTTGCTTTAAGATAGGATCAATCAAATTATAAAAAGTTTGCAATATTACGTTTATCGACCTGATATCAACGTGATGGGATACACGGGCTAGATTGTTATCAAGCATGCTCAATCGATCAAGTAAACCTTGTTCGGTATAGGATTCGGAATCTAGATAACGGGTAAGAGTAGCTATTTTATCGTTAAAGACCGCCTGGTATTGCAGCGCTAAGTAGCGTTGCCAAGCAGCTGCAAGCCAGGGTTTGTGCTGAATACTTGCTAGTCGTTGCAACTCAGCTGTGACAGCACATTCTAATTGATTCAGCAAGCTTAACGCTTGATCAGTTGTTAGCTTAGTTAAGGCCATCGTTTGCCAATAATTGATTTGACAAAGTAACGCTTGACACTGGCTGATAAAATCTAGCCAGCCTTGTTGGCTCGCTAGTAAGCGTTCGGTGCGATATTCAACATCCAAGATTAAAGTGCGTAAACATTTTGGTACTAGCAACTGCTTCTCATCAAAAAAGACCATTGGGCTAGCTGCTGCAACGCTTGACCAACACCCCTCGACATGAGGCGACCAAGTAGCAACACCAGGCTCAGCTTGGTAGCGCGAGTGCAGTGCTTGCAAATCAGCCGCAGCACAGGTTTTAAAAACGATCTCGCCGCGTAGTTGTTTCACGATTACCATCTCAACCTGGCGCAATTGTTTATAAAATGATTGAAGAAAGTGATTCATGAGTGCTGTACAAATCCAACCACAATTGATAGTTATCTAAACTATAGAAGAGCTTATTGTTTGCGCAATAGCGAGCTGAATTTTATAACTTAATGATTTAATTAGTATAAATAAGGAAGGTAAAGTTAAACCACTGATAGATTGATTATTTTTTGTAAGAAAATAAATTACAATTGTTGACGATTGAGTGGCCGATGCAGTAGGGTCAAAAGCAGTGTGGGAATCGACCTATCAGCGCATACCTGGGACTGGAGACTCAGGTGGTCTAAGACGGCTTGCCTGCTCGACCAAGTCTTGCAATGCCCTATCGTTCACCTGAAGATAATCAGTAATGCGATTATAAAGAAAAAATTTAGCCTGCGACCGGCGTTCTGGGTTAGTTTTATACTTTTGCTTGAGCACAGCTTTTGCTGCTATCAACTCAGCCTTAACTTGATCGCGAAGTAGCGTATCTCTCGACAATGCATGAATAGCATGCACATTATTGACATTATCACTATGAAGCGCATTTCTGATGTCATTACTAGCCTGATAAGCTTGATGAGCTTCGCACTGCACAATGAAACCTGCAAGCAAATCGACTCCGCCTGGCACATCTTTAATTGCTTTGATCCGTTGCCAAATTTTAATAATGCCAGGCGCAGTTGCAACAGACTGTTTAGCCAGCCGCTCATCAAAAGCAAGTACCGCTCTTGTTGCTGGCGTTTCCGGTTCTGCCCGCAAACCACCATAGTGTGACAGGTACGGTATGAATGCTTCAAATACTGCTTGCTCAAATTCGCTAGGCTGTTTTTCCTGGTGTTGAGTGACAGCTTGACGTAACAGAGCCAATACCTGCATAGCTGGTAATCGAGCAAGATCTTTATTCGACTCGAGCCGCTGTTCTGGATTGACTGTGGCGACACCTTGGATTTCATTCAATGCTCGCAACAGCCAACCACGTAAACGAGCATCGCCAAAGCGCTCAATCGCTACCTTGATTTGTTCTGCATCGCTAATTGATTGCCGTCGCTTCTCATTCACACCTAGCTCAGCTGTTGTCATAGGTGGTGGCGGCGTATCTGGTAATCGAGGATGTCTACGCTTCGGTGGTGGTGGTAGTGGTCGGGTTAGCGGTTCAGGCTCGGGTATCGGTGGTAACGGCCTTGCTGTCTCATCAACACTGGTGTTGGGTTTTTTCTGTAACGCACGCGTGGGTTGGTGCTGTTGCTTTGCAGCGCAACGCTGACGTTCAAGCGCACGCGGAAACAAATTAACTGGCCGTAGTCTCGTTGTTGACGGAGACAGCACAATTGGTTTCGCTCCACTAGGAATTGCTGGTACCGGTGGTGTAGCCGGTGCTGGTTTCGACTGCGTACCCCATTGTGTCAAATTAGTATAGGTCTCCGACCGACCAGTTTC
>CAWUKA010000127.1:0-4733 GCA_963922965.1 uncultured Gammaproteobacteria bacterium
CTTCTATTGACTACTATTGTGTTCTAGGGTGGCAAACCATTTTCGTTTCCAGCCTTGCGAGCCCTCTGAATCAACTACACCTTTTTCTTTCAACAAGCTGAGTTCTCGCCGTAAGCTACGCTCAGAGATACCTTCCCCTAATTTTTCTAGTATTTCACTTGGAGATAGTTTTGAAGTACCAAGTACATTTATAATAGAGTGCTGTTTTTCTGTTAATTGTGTAATAGCATCTGCACTAATAGCTCGAGAATAATTAAACCACGGCCGTAACACAAGTGTACCGCCCTGTTCAAAAAACTCAGGAGGTTTCATGCCTTCTGCTACACAAGCATCGATGATTGTTTGTGTTCCCATACCCATAGCCTCAATATAGCCACGTCGATTAAATACGTTAGTTATGTAAGGATTTCTTGGGTACGAAGAGTGCTCTTCTTTCAGTTGCTCAAGTGTAATTCCATTTGGCAACAAGCCTGTGTTGATAAGCTCTAATCTATCATCATAAATTACTAATGTGATTGACCCTCCGGGAGATGAATAGTCTCTATGGCACAAAGCATTAATTAGTGCTTCGCGTATAGCCTTATAAGGATACTCACTTTTTTCAACACGCTGCATTTTCCCATCAATAACTTTGGCTGAAATAGCCGTGTTTCTTGCAATAAAGTTTTCAGCTTCTCTCAGCATTGTAAAAGCATTTGCTGTCACTTGCTTCTTATCAATGAATACCCCTTTCTTTATACCTTTAAATCTTGCCATTCGAATAGTACATTGGATATAGCTCTCAGCAACGTTATTACCAAACAAGACAACAGCTGCTTTCCTTAGCCGATCTTGTTCGAGTAAATTAAATTTAGTAAGAATGTATTTAACGTCTTGCTCTTGAATTATTGGTTTCAACTGACCTTGATCAACACCCTCTTTAACTGTATTGACAATTTCTGCTTGGTCCAGATCATCTATCGTTAACCCTTCAGCAACTAACAACTCCCATGATACAGGCGTTACACTTCTTGAGATGAGAAGCTGCTCATATCTTGATTGTTGCATAATATGTGTATCAGCTTGCTGTCTTTCATAGGGTGTTCCAAAAAAACTATATGAAACACAGAGCTTATCTGGATAAGCAGTCATTGCTATGATTTGATACTCGCCATCAACATCAACGTATTTAACTTCTATATTTGCTGTGGGCTCGAATTTTTTCAGCATATTTGATATATCAATTTTTGTCTTATCCATAATGTTTTAACCAATTAATTTCCTATTATCGCTGACGCCAATAAAAACTGTCCCACCTCGCCCATTTAAAAAGGCGCACAGTGTCTGTGCAGCTGCTTTTAAACTGGCGGTGGACTTTTTCAGTTCCACCATGTCGGATTCGCCAAATTTATCTACTATTGATTTTACTTCTGTTAAATCCATACAATCATCTTTTAAAATCGTTAGTGAATGTGCTGATCATTGATACTTTAATTATTAACCCACCACAACATACTAGGTTTGTGAACGCTACCATACGAAACCACAAAAGATTGCGTAGCTATTAGGTTTAAATTTTTGGTACGGCATTAAAATAACATCTATAAAGTTTTTTATTATTGGTAGTATAGGATCTTTAGGTTCTTTCTTGAAAGAGCTAGATTACTTCAATAGTCAGTAGTGCTGATGTTGAGATAATATTGCCTATACAATCTAACCAAGTCGCAAAGTTTTTGTGAGGATAGGTAAAGACAGAGAATATTCTTCAGGCTTGGTAGAGTATCTATAAAGTTTGTGGGACTATTCTTATTCCATTTTTCTGTCTTTTATACATCAGCTTTCCGACACCCCACTTGATTCAATTTCTAGCTATGTTAACTTTTTTATTTACTGTCACCTATGCAATCGTTGTAATAAATTCTTTTGAAATATAGCAACTTAAAATAGAAAAGCTAATATAGATTAATTAGCTAAGAAGAGTTTAGATTGAATGACCAACTTAAAGTGAGGTTCCTCTAAAAAAAGGGAAAGTTTAGGCTAAACTCCCTGTTTCCTGATCGGCCACCATATTAGGATTTCCGCTACTAGCTCCCAATGATGTTGAGAAGAATGAAAAAGGCGAATCTACTGTTGATTGACCAGTAGAAAGTGAAGCCCACCAAGAAGGTGCTGTTGGCTGAGTAGTCGGAATCGGTGATAATGGTGATAATATTTCAGCTTGAGATAATATTGTGCGGCTTGGTTGTTCAAGAGCGGTATCAGTGTTGCGCAATAATGCTTGCTGTGGCTGGGCAAGCTGATCAAATTGTAGCTGTAAATCCTGTGCGGTGGTAGTAACCGGCCTGATTGCGGCTGAAATAAAGTCATGCGCGTCTGAATTTGATTTCGTGCCTGATCCTCTACAACACGGCGTGCAAAGTCTTCCAAGTTACCATCACTACGTTGCCATGTTCGAATAAAAGGTTGAAGCTCGGGTCTATGTGCAGCTATTTCTGTTAAAGCAACCGTCGTTTGTTGATTTGTTTTAGCAAGCATTACGTTTGTTACGCTATTAAATGATGAACGGTGCTCTTCTGGCGCTAGATTGATCAGCTCGTTTCTGATTGCCTTTTGTGCTAAGTGATCAGGCTTTAGCAGTATATCTTGAAATTCAGTTGGACTAGAAGCTCGCACAATACGAGCTGCCTCTCCACTGACTGGCTCGATGACATCAGCAGTTTTATTTTTCATCTCATTGAAGAAAGCTTCAACTGGCTCAGTAATCTCTTCTGAAATCCATTCGCCCCAAATATATTCGCCAAGCTCACCAAGTACGTAAAGCTTGGGATTTGACATGAAGGAGACGACTTCTAGTGCACCATCAAAAAAATAGTATCCATCTATAGCCGACTGAGCCTCTTCTAGAGCAGCTTTGATATTCTGATGATTTTGACTCATGTCATCCAATGATTGTTTTAGTGATGGAGGTACTTGTTGTCTCTGAGACTGACCGGCCCCCCAACAGTCAGATCAGACGGACTGAGTGAGCGTTGCATCTGGGATCGTTGGTTAGCGACAGCTAAAGGCGAAGCTTAGATACTTGTTAATGTCAGTAAACTTTCAATGCAATAGGTCATCAAGCGTTTCCAATGCATAGCACGCCCATATAATTCATGTAATTCATCAAATAAAGCATCACATGGCTCTGCTGATATTTTGATCTATTTCAGTGTTTGGCAGATTGGTGAATGTCAATGATTCTCTCGAATAACTTTAGCGATCGTGTTGAGCTTGTAGCAAAAATCACATCCTGCCACACTAAAACTTTTCTTACTTAATAGTGTGCGTAATCTCATCGATTGAGACTTCAGTCGATTTAACTTTTACCTTGAAACTGATGGTTTATCTGCATAGTCGGTCGATGCAGGTACGATTCCTAAAGTATGTAAATAGATGCAATATTTGACCTTCTTTGCAAAAAAGTTTTTACATATTCGAAGACGGCATATCATTGTTGATCAAATCGGGTAATAAGACTAGCCTAAAAAAAATAAATATGAATAAATAAAAGTTAATTTAAGTTCCAAGACTTTTAATTATCTATACTGCGATTGGATAAAACAAATTCTGAATAAAATATATTTTAGTAGGATCATGACATATTGAAGCTTAATACTGGTAATTCTCTATCTGGATCCAATGGGGACGGGGATGAATAGAGATGATGACAGCCTTGTTTAAGATAAAAGTCTGTGGCATTTGGATCACTAATCAGTTCAATTTCTTCATATCCGTTTTCTTGTGCTATTGAGATACATTTATCCCACATCAATTTACCATAACCTAGTCTTTGGAATTTACGGCCTGTAAAAAAATGAAATAGTTCCGCTTTTGTTCTGCTAATTTCTTTTAAACTCAATACGCCAGCAATAGTGGAATCGACCATAAGGACTACAACAATATCTTCATGAATTTGCTCTTCTGATATGGCATACAGAGACATGAACTCAGAAAGAAAGTAGGCTGAATATTTCCATGTTGCTTTTGAGGATCTAACTAAATAGTTTATTTTATTACAATTAGTTAATGATGCCTCTCTAAAATAAATCTTGCTCATAAAATATCATCTTGTAGTTTCATGACCAAAAAATTTTTCTCGCGTCAGAACTAGTTCTGTAATTATCTTATCTATGCTACTTTTATCAAGATTAGGATTAACGACAGGTAGTCTTAGGTATATATCGTTATGAAATCTAAAATAGTTTAACATCATTATATTATTTTTGATAAAATAATTTCTAACCTATAAATTGAGCTTACTAGTATCTAAAACATTCTTTTTATTATTTCTCACCTTATTTGCCAGAAAATACAATAAAAAATCCAACCTTCTAAGCTATTTATACACACTACCTACTTGATGCAACTCATTGGCGCTAGGTACCAACAATACCAGCTGAAGAATATCCTAGGATTAAATCACACTGGCGTTATATCAAGTTTAAACAAGCACAGCATAATGATAAAATTCCATAACTTGAGAGCAATGACACGTTACTTAAATCGGATTATTACACTTTCATTAGGTATTATACTGCTTATCATTTTTATCATATGGATGATGACGCTCACTGATCTCGCTCGCCAAAATCATCGTCTTATTTATCAAGAAATTAGATCAACCACACAATTATTTGAGTCTATACTTTCACAACAACTCGTACAAATGGCAAATTCACCAAGCTTTATCCGTTTCCTAAAATCTGGGGAAATAA
>CAWUKA010000128.1:0-4622 GCA_963922965.1 uncultured Gammaproteobacteria bacterium
TCATAAACGAATTGTGATTGGTCACAAAGGTGAAAACTTAAATCCTGTTGGCCAGCGGGCCCGTGCTGAATTAGAGCAACGTTGGCAAAAGAAAGTATTCTTACAGCTTTGGGTTAAAGTTAAAAAAGACTGGATGAATGATGAGTTATTGTTGAAACGATTTGGTTATGATTAAGCGTATTGTATTACAACCAGCTTATGTCATACATCGACGTGCTTTTGGCGAAACCAGTGCTATTATTGATTTTTTTACTGCAGATTTTGGTCGTGTTGGTGCAGTCGCAAAAGGCATTAACAATGGTAAAAGTAAACGTAAGGCATTACTACAACCATTTGCACCGTTATTGATTGGTTGGAGTGGTCGCTCTGAGCTTGTCACCCTCACTAGTGTTGAGGCTGCCGCACCAGCATTTTATTTGCAAAAGCAAATTTTGTTGAGTGGGCTATATTTGAACGAGCTGATTCAGCGCTTAGTACAGCAGGGTGAAGCTTATACAGTCTTGTATGACTATTATTGCCAAGCGTTGCAGCAGCTCAGTAGCTCCGACTCAGCACAGCCAATCTTGCGCCTATTTGAAAAACGTTTGTTGCTTGAGCTGGGTTATGGCTTACAACTAGAGCATGCTGAAAAAAATCAACCGATTGTCGATCATTTATTTTATCGGTATGACAATCAGCGTGGTTTTGTTTGTCTAGGTGAACAAACAACGTCACAACTGTGCTTTTCAGGCGCTAGCTTAAAAGCACTATTTAATGATGATTTTTCTGAGCCTAATCAGTTAAAAGAAATGAAGCTACTTATGCGCTGTGTACTGACGCCACTGCTTGGCCATCGACCACTGCAATCACGCCAGTTGTTTGTCCGCGATCACTAAACCAGTGCTAACGAATTTATTGGCTGCTACGCCAGCAGCGTGGGAAAACCTTAATAAATCCAAAAAAAATCCTGCTCGTCAGCAGGATGTGACTTTACCTTGAGAGTATCGTTAGATTTTGACACTGACAGCAAACAATTGTTGTGTATTCGCACGTTGTTGGCAGGTGAGGTCAGTGATGTTGCCATAGGCTTGCATGGCATTCAACTCGTGGTTACGAAAGTCAGCAATGCGTAAGATTGTCACTTGTTCAGCATTGACTTCCTGGCTGCTGGGGCACTGAATGTCGTTGCTGTGATGCCGTGTGATCTCTTTACTCATCTGTGTATCCTCATCCCAATCTCTCAACTTGAGAACCATTGTACATAAAATAATCTTTTTTGTCAAGTTATTATACAGATTGTATGATTGCTGCGTGCCAATATGGCTCTAACTGCTTGATTTGGTCAAGAATTCATTAGCTGGGTGGTAATGCCGATCGAGCTAACTGAGTGATCATTGACGGCGGCGCTGCACTTGAATCAAATTAGGGATTTGCTGTATGCGGTCAAACAAGCGAGCCAGGCGATCTAACGACTCGATCTCAATAGTCATTTGAAACTGTGAAATGTTATTGCCGCGGTCGAGCTGGCTTTGGATGGTGATCACATTGGCATCCTCATTACAGATCACGGTGGTAATGTCGCGTAACAAACCAGCCCGATCATAAGCTTCGATACTGAAGTCTACCGGGTAGCGCTCACTTGCGACTTTGCCCCAACTGACCTCAATCAAGCGTTGTTGCTTAGCAGTGGGTGTATGTAGGATATTTTGGCAATCTTGCCGATGTATCGCGACACCGCGGCCTTGGGTGACGTAGCCGATAATGTTATCGCCAGGTAGTGGCTTGCAGCAGCGTGCCATCGTTGTTAACAGATCACCAACACCGTTAATCATGATCTTGCCACGAGGTATTCTGTCACAGCTGCTGCGACTAATCTTTGTTGTTGATGGTGTAGTTTGTCGCTCAATTTGCGACAGTAGCTGGCCGATGCTCAAGTCACCACAGCCAAGTGCGGCGAGCACGTTGTCACTGGATTGATAATGATGCTTGTCCGCTACTACTTGTAAATCGACGCGCTCATCAATAGCGAGTCGCTTTAACTCTTTCTCTAACATTTGTTTGCCAGCCGCTAGGTGAGTGTTAAAGTCTTGTTGTTTAAACCAGTGTAAGACTTTTGCTTTAGCACGCGACGTTTTTAAGTAACCGGCGTGCTGATTGAGCCAATCGCGACTAGGTGCAGCTTGTTTACTGGTGATGATGTCAATTTGCTCGCCGGTTTGTAATACATGAGTGAGCGGTGCGATCTTGCCATTGATTTTGGCGCCACGGCAGCGATGGCCAATATCAGTATGAATGCTGTAGGCAAAATCAAGTGGTGTTGCGCCATCTGGTAAATCAATGATGTCACCGCGTGGAGTGAACACGTAAACTCGCTCACTCATGAGATCAGTCGGCACCTGTTCGAGTGGTTCACCAGTTTTTGATAGTTCAGCTTGCCATTCTAATAATTGACGTAGCCACGCGGTTTTGCCAGCACGTTCTTGGTTAAGTTGATCACCTTCTTTATAAACCCAATGTGCAGCAACACCTAGTTCTGCTTCTTGATGCATCTTAAAGGTGCGAATTTGAATTTCGATGTTCTTACCTTGTGGGCCAATCACTGCTGTGTGCAGCGATTGATAGCCATTTGGTTTTGGTTGGCTGATGTAATCATCAAATTCGTCACTGATCGCGAGCCAGGTAGCATGAACATCACTCAATACTTGATAACAATCAGCAACTGAATCAACTAATATGCGTATGGCACTGATATCATACAGTTGCTCAAATGGGATATTTTTTTGCTGTATTTTGCGATAAATACTAAAAATATGTTTGGCACGACCCTTAATCTGAAATGACTTGATAGCGCTTGTTTTTAAGCGCTTGGTCAGCTCTGCAATCACCAGCTCGATGTAGCGCTCACGGTCAATACGTTTCTCACGCAGTAAAGTCGCAATTTGTTTATAGGTTGCGGGTTCAAGGTAGCGAAAAGTTAAGTCTTCCAACTCCCATTTGATTTGGTTAACGCCCAAGCGATTGGCAAGAGGTGCGTAAATATCACGGGTTTCTTGCGCTAACTGTTGTGCAGTGTCAGTGCCGAGTAACTTTGCCACTCGCAGTTGATAGACTTGCTCAGCTAGCTTGATCAAAACCACTCGGACATCACCAACCATGGCGAGGAGCATTTTGCGGATGTTTTCCTGTCGTGGCCGAGTCGGATCAGTCGGTGTGCTTTGTTGTAGCGTGCGGATTAATTGCATTTGCTGCACACCGCTGATCAGTTTAGCAACCGTCGGATCAATGTTGTCAGCAATTTCTTCAGTTGGTAAATCCGCGTATTGCACGCAAGGGTAGAGAATGGCGGCAGCAATACTGATGGCATCGAGTTGTAATAGATTAAGGGTATCCGCCATGACTAAGCTTTGTTGAAGGCAGGATTGATTGGCAAAGCTTGGGGTTTCTGCGCTAGTCAGCGTTGCTAAAGTAAATGCGTGGCGTACTAGTTTAGTAGTGGGTTCGCCACGTTGGTTGCAAAACGCAGCAAGCCAGGCCTCTTTATCGATGTTGTCATCTGGCAGTAAGCTACTGATGTTGCGGGCTTTGACCATGCGCCTCTACCGCAGGATAAATTATAATACGGATCAGTGTAGCATAGAGCCAGCTGGTGCGTTAGACGCAGCGTGATCTAGTATGATTGTGGCAGGTGAAAATAGACCAGCTCCATGCTCAGCAGTTGCTGTTACGGTTGGACTGCTGCCACTTTGATTCAATCCTGTGGTGGTAGTCACAGTGGCTCCAGCTTTGCTTTGAGCGCGTGCTTGCTGCGCTGCAATTTCACTGACATCACAAGGCAGTGCATGTCGATCAGTTGCAGGGTCAAACGGATCTGCAACCAGCAATGGTTTTTGAAACAATTGGCATACGCAATACCCAAGCACCAAACCAAGTAAAAATTTTAATCCAGCAATCAGTGTCAGTGGTGGGAATAAGCCAAGCAAGCAGCCAAAGCCAATGGCTAGTAGCAACTGCAAGCCTCGAGGTTTGGGATAAAAGTCTGCGCCGACCACTTGTGTTATCTCATCTGAAAACACATGTTCTTGGTGGCTTTTAATGCTGAGTGTAACTTGCTGATTGTCGCTCGCACTAAGCTGGTAAACGGTATCAGAAATCACATGACTACCCTTATCACTCCTTGTCATCTGCTCTGGGTTAGCAATTTTGAAGAAGTTATGTAAATTCGTAATCACGCGCACGTTAATCGTGTTGTTATCATCAGTACCTGTTTTGAAGAAAAATACATCGGTTGTATTGGGGTTCTTGGTAAGATAATCCTTACTATTAAGCTGTGCTTGGTAATCGCTGAATGAAGCCCATGTCGGGGGGTTAGATGCGACTACCGATTGGCCTGTTTTATTTTCATCTTGCTTAACCCAGCTGGGTGCCTCTTCAGTCCAGCTTGCGCTGCTAAAAATTGAATTTTGGTAGAGCTGTTGGCTAGCAGCCTGGTAGAGGTGGCTTGTGCTACCACACAAGTTTTGTAAGGCAGTTAAGAAGGCCTCAGTATTTTGCCTAGTGTATGTTTCAGTACCGACATGCAGCTGGGGCAAACGAGGTATGTCGTGACTGAATTCTCCACTTCGTGCTGGATCAAGGGTGATGGT
>CAWUKA010000129.1:0-4609 GCA_963922965.1 uncultured Gammaproteobacteria bacterium
TTCCTAGTGCGACATCTTGGTTGCCAATGCAATGAATCAGCTCAGTAACAATAGCGTGACACGGACCATTCTGACCTCCCATACCATACAAAAGGAAAGCTTTGAGTTTTGGATTTGTTATTTTTGACTCTATAGCGTTTGCAACCTTACGTTGATGGTCGCTTTCGCTAACATCAACATCAGCTCGATAGTGCACACCCTCACCGTCGGCATGAATAGCTCGGCCACCAAGCTTAACGACGGGATAGCGATGGATATCACGAACCCGAGTGGGAACGCTTAACGATGTATCTACGGCTACTGTTTTACCACCGTCGATGTATGCGCGTAGATCAGGTTGCGAGCTACGAAATAGCCTAATCTGATCAGCTGTAAGCACATGCGTTTGTACCTGTGGACTGGCATGGCCTTTGCTAGACGGGCGCTGCCAAAAGCTTGAAAACCAATTAGCCATTTTGCCTCCGAACCATTTGCTGCCTCCGAACCATTTGCTCGCTTATTGCTAAGTATATAATAATTGACCATTTAGGTCAATTATTATCCTTTTTAAATGAGAAAGGCATTGTTTTTCAGACGCTTATCAGTTGAGGTTTAGCAACCAATTTAGCGCGTCAAGCTGGTAATTGAAAACATACCATCGATTCAGTGTGTTTGGTGTGCGGAAACATATCCATGATGCCAGCCTCCTCAATGCTGTAACCAGCGTGCTTGAAGACTTGCGCGTCGCGTGCCAGCGTTGCTGGATTACAGGAAACATACACCACGCGCGCAATCTGTTGTTGGCTGATCCAGTGGACGCAGTCAAGTGCGCCCGAGCGTGGTGGATCCAGTAGCACTTTATCGTAGTGAGCTTGGGTCCAGCCTGTTGCTGGCAATGCTTGATAAAGGTCAGCGCTATAAAAGTCAGCATTGCTGATGCCATTGGCGCTTGCATTGTGTTGCGCACGCTGGATCAGCGCCGCATCGGCTTCAATGCCAATCACCTGGCCTGCGTGGCGGGCAATGGCAAGACTAAAATTGCCAAGCCCACAAAATAAATCCAGTACTTGATCAGTTGGCTTTAATGCTAACCAGCGTACCGCTTGTGCGACCATTTGCCGATTGATCGGTTGATTGACTTGGGTAAAGTCATTGGCGCTAAAACTAAAATTCAGATCAAATTCGCTGAGGGAATAGTGCAAATTACCGTCGTGATCAGGGGGGTACAATGGATGAATCGAATTTGGTCCTTGTGGCTGTAAGTAAAGAATAAGTTGCCTCTCGCGAGCAAAAGCGCTGAGTAAGCTTAAGTCTGTAGCGCTGAACTGTTGTAAGTGACGCAAAATCAGCAAGGTGTCGCCAGCACTGATAGCAACTTCAATTTGTGGGATAGCCTGCTTAATACTGAGTTGCCCAAGTAGCTCACGCAAGGGCTGAATTAGGTCTGGCAATGGCTCGGCTAAAATTTCACAGCGGTTCATATCAGTGATGTAACGACCGTTAATTTCACGAAAGCCGACCAACACGGTTTGTTTTTTTTCCACATACTTAACACCGAGGCGGGCTTTGGTGCGGTATTTTAAGGTTGGGCCTGTGATCGGTGCAGCGAGTTGATCCAGTGTCGAATCACCAAAATGTTTAAATTGCTCGATCAGCGCTTGTTGCTTGATAGCAATTTGCTGTTGACTCGACAGGTGTTGCAAGCTGCAGCCACCGCAACGGGAAAAGAATTCGCAAGCCGGTGTTTGGCGTTCAGCGGCTGGTGTGAGGATAGTGGTGGCAATCGCATCAGCGTACTGATTGTGTTGCTTTTGATAAACCAACTCAACTTGCTCGCCAGGCAAGGCGCCAGTAACAAATACGGCTTTGCCGTCGATGCGGCAAATGCCACGACCGTCGTGCGATAAGCTTTCGATCTGTGCCACAATCGACTCTTGTGCCGCTTGTCGGGTGCGGCGCCGACGTCTAGCAGACATCGGCTTGAGGCCAGGCAGCTAAAAAACCATCGAAGTGTGCTTGCTGTTGCTCAGCAAGGTAAGCGCGTAACTGATTACAAGCGCCTTGGTAACGGCTTTCGGTTAAATGCCCACGCATGAGTTCAAACCGTAGATAGACTAAATAAGTATTCAGCACATCGGTTTCGCAATAGTTGCGGATCCCCGTGATATCTCCAGCTTGATAAGCACGCCAAACTTGACTGCCATCCATGCCAAGTTTGCCGGGAAAGCCGAGTAGGGTAGCAACTTGATCGAGTGGCGCAGTTGCACGTGCTTGGTAGCCGGAGAGTACATCCATTAAATCAAGATGGCGTTCGTGATAGCGGTTGAGGTAATTATTCCAACGAAAACTTTGATCGTGATTGCCGGTATCCCAATAACTGGGTGCTGAAATTTGGTGGCGCAGCGCTCGATAGTGGATCACCGGTAAGTCAAAACCACTGCCATTCCACGACACCAGGGTTGGTCGATAACGCTCAAGCCCAGCGAAAAAGCGCTCGAGTATGTCGCGCTCACTGCTGTCAACATCACCTAGGCTCCATACTTTGCATTGCTCATGGTTGTGGAGTACCACCGAGATGGCAACGATGCGCTGCAATGGTAGTCGTAAAAAATCACTACCGCCGGTTTCCTCACGCCGAATCAATTGCAAAGCAGCGGCAGCGGCGTTGTCGTCATCATGGGTTAAATTGTATATCTTGCGCCCAGCTTCGAGGTCGGGAATGGTTTCTATATCAAAAACTAAACAATTCATGATTTGGATTTTTCTTCTTTTATAGAGGAACAATGTTACAATGTTTGCCAGGTTTATGTATAGAGAGGAATGCTGCATGCGTATTTTATTGCTGGGTAAGCCTGGTTCAGGCAAGGGCACGCAAGCTGCTCATCTAATGGCGTACTACTCGATTCCACAAATTTCGACCGGTGATATGTTACGGGCGGCAGTTGCTGCGGGTACACCACTTGGTCAACAAGCTAAATCAATCATGGATTCGGGTAGTTTGATGTCAGACGATATCATGATTAATCTCATTAAAGAACGAGTGCAGCAGCCGGACTGCGCTGGCGGATACTTACTGGATGGTTTTCCACGCACTCTCAATCAAGCTGAGGCGATGCTGACTGAGCAAATTGGCCTAGATTATGTGATAGAAATTGAGGTACCTGATGCTGAAATTATCACCCGCTTGACTGGCCGCCGGGTGCATCCAGGCTCAGGTCGGGTCTATCATATTGTTTATCAGCCACCGCAGATGGCAGATGTTGATGATGAAACCGGTGAGCCATTGGTGCAGCGTGATGACGACACTGAGGTGACGGTGCTCAAGCGCTTGCAAGTATACGATCAACAAACTAAGCCACTGATTGTATTCTATCAATCCATGGCAGCTGAAGATAACACGCCGCGTTATATTCGGGTGCAAGGTGTCGGTGATGTTGAGGCAGTGCGTGAGACTATTTTACGGGAGGTCGGTCGAAGTGGCTAAATTAGGCGTCATGTTGGCGAACCTCGGTACCCCTGCGACACCAGATAGTAAAGGGGTGCGAGCGTTTTTAGCGGATTTTTTAAGTGATCCATGTGTGGTGAAGTTGCCGCGTTGGTTTTGGTTGCCACTTTTGTACGGCTATATTTTACCGTTTCGTCCTAAGCGTGTTGCCAAGCTGTATCGAACCATTTGGCTTGCTGATGGCTCACCGCTGGCTGTATACAGCCAACGCTTAGTGCAGCAAATGCAGCAAGCATTAGATCCAGATAAAGTGGTGGTTAAGTTGGCGATGACTTATGGTCAACCTTCAATTGAGGCTGCTTGGGCTGAATTGGCTGAACACGGGGTCGAGCAATTGTTGGTGTTACCACTATTTCCACAATATTCAGAATCCTCAACCGGCGCTGTATTTGCCGGGGTTGAACGCCTTACCGAGTCGGTACCGCTTAAAACCATCGACGATTATTACGATCACCCGCTTTACATTGAAGCGCTGGCAGCTAGTGTGCGTGCCTCGTTTCGTGATTATGGTAAACCTCAGCGGCTACTGATGTCCTTTCATGGCATTCCGATGAAGAATGTGTTGCGTGGTGAAGTCTATCCTGAGCACTGCATGGAGACCGCTCACTTACTTGCCGACCAATTGGGTTTAACGGCCAGTGAGTGGGGTATTTCCTACCAATCGCGCCTCGGGTTAGCACCATGGTTGCAACCCTACACTGATAAAATCCTTGAAGAGTGGGCGAAAGGCGGTGTCGAGTCAGTTACCATTATTAGTCCGGGTTTTGCAGTCGATTGTTTGGAAACCCTTGAAGAACTTGCTATTCAAAATAAAGAAGTCTTTCTTGAAAATGGTGGTAAGCAGTTTACCTATATACCTGCTTTAAATGATAGTGCTGACCATGCAAAAGTCTTGACTGAGCTTGTGCTAACGGCGAATACCTAAAGCACATAAAAAAACCGCCATGAATAAACATGGCAGTTTTTTTTAGCTAAAAAACAACTGAAATTATTTCTTAACCCGGGGTTTAACTGCTATTTTACGCTCTGCTGTGCCCGCTTAGCGACTGGTTTACGCTTAGCAGTTGCTGCTTTCTTCGCAGCTGGTTTACGCTTAGCAGTTGTTGCTTTCTTCGCAGCTGGTTT
>CAWUKA010000130.1:0-4520 GCA_963922965.1 uncultured Gammaproteobacteria bacterium
TATCGGCGTTGTTACTCAAGAGCTCGCAGATCAAGGTGATCAGGTATTGGACTTAAATGAACTGCGTATTACTAAGAGTGAGAATGAACGAAAAAAACTCTTTTTTGAGCTATGTGATGGATATGTGGCTTTGCCTGGTGGGGTGGGTACTTTAGAAGAGTTTTTTGAAATATGGAATATGGCTAAACTAAATGAGCATGAGAAACCACTGGCCTTATTAAATATTAATGGCTATTTTGATAGTTTTATAGCGTTTATTGAAAACAGTATTAGTCAAGGGTTCACTAATCAACAGGATTGGGACTATGTGATCTCTAGCAGTGATCATAAATATATTCTTGATCAAATTGATAAATATTAAAAACTAATTAAATGATTAACCTTGCTATAAACTCTTGATTCTTTACACACTGCAGCTATATTCCAGCTTCTTAATCGATTATAATACGACTCTTAATTATCAATCTACTGCCGCTCCTTAAAAAAATGCCAACCTTATATTGCTATTGCGGGACTTGCTTAGATGATTAATCCAATTTTGCTAATTGCTGCAATGGAGAGAGAGGCTAAAAAAATTATTCATTATTTTAATATGGAACTTTGTTCCAATATTTTTGATGCTCGTTTGCCAATGTTAGCATTTAGAGCGCGTGACTATCCTCATCTTTGGCTGGTGTTAAACGGCAAATGTACACAGCACCGATGTGATCGGATAGGGATTCGGGCTAGTGCTATATCAACATGGGAATCAATAAAACAACTATCACCTACTTTAATTATTAATATTGGTACAGCAGGTGGATTTAAAGCACGTGGTGCACGGATTAATGATGTTTATATTAGCACATCAATTAGTTTTCATGACTCGAATTCACCTGTTAAATCGATTAATCGATATTTAGTTGGTAACTACAAAACGCATAAATTTGCTTCTCTAGCCAATGAGTTTGAATTGAAGTCAGGCGCTATATCTACAGGTAATGCGGTTTACACCTCAGCAGAGCAAATGAAAAAAATTAATAATAAAAATGTTTGCTGTAAGGATATGGAGTCTGCGGCTATTGCAGAAGTTGCTGAGTTAGCTGATATCGACATGTTTGCTGTTAAAGTAATTACTGATCTCGTTGATTCCGAGCAAGAACCACATAAGCAATTTGCTCTACATGCCGATTCAGCAATTGATACGTTATCGGATAAAGTTTCTAAAATAGTTGAGCACTTACTTCTATAGATGATGTAGATTCTAGTTCATGCGTTATTATTGTTAACAAAATGCTCGAAAATTATATATAAATTTATCATTGATGCTTGTACTATGATAGATTCCAAATCTTTAGTATTGTGTTCATAATGTCACTAGAAAAAACCAGATTTAAGCGTTTATGCCAAGCAAAGATTTATGATGCTGTAGTTATTGGTAGTGGTGTGAGTGGCTTAACAGCCGCATTAACGTTAGCTCAACAGGGCCATTCCGTTTTGATCTTAGAGGCTGCAAAATCAGTTGGTGGTATGTTAAATCCTTTCCAGCGAAAAAAATTTTGTTTTGATATTGGCTTGCATTACGTTTCCGAAGTTGGTCAAAATGAAAATCTTCGCTTATTGTTGGATTCACTAGAGCTTACAGACATTAAATTTCGGGCTATAGCTCCACAATGTTTTGATCGATATATTTTTCCTGGTTATGAAGGTATATGCTGTCAGGGCTATGAAGCATGGATGAAACAATTGACTGATAAATTTCCAAAAGAGAAAGATAATATTCGTCGGTTTGTTACGCTATTTCAAATCGTTGACATTATCTTCTGGGGATACTTAACGCCACTTAATCTAAAACAGTGGACGTGTGTTTTTAAATATCCTTTTACATTAGTACAGTTTTTTTATATGCCGTTTTCAACATTATTAGATTATTATTTTAAAGATCAAGCTTTGAAAAATATTATCAGCGCTCCGATCCTATTTAATTTGGGAACCAGTCCTCGTTCTACTCAAGCAATCAAAGGAGTTGGTTTATTATCACAAATGATTCGTAGTGGTTTATATTATCCCGTAGGAGGATCAAAGCATTATCGTGAACAGTATCTAAAACTGCTTCGTCAATATGATGTTGATATTCTCAGAAAACATGAAGTTTATAAAATCGAAAAGTTAAAAACTAGCTTTTTTGCTCTTGACACAAAGCAGCAAGCACGATACTTAAGTCGGGTTGTCATTAGTACGATAGATGCCGTTGAAACTTATTCGATGGTGCAATCTAAATGGTATCCTCAATTGACAAAGCATCGTATCCAGCAAATCCCGCCTTCGCTTGGTAACGTTTGTGTTTATCTTGGTTTAAACTGTGATTTGAGAAAGTCTAACATGACTGATGCCAATATTATCCGTTATCCAGCAACTGATATTGAACAAACAGTAACTGAAATAAAGCAAGGCGAATTTCCACTGGCTTTTGGTTTGTCTTCATCTAGCCTAAAAGATCCTTTATTGAAGGATCAAGGTTGCCAGCATACGCTTGGCTTAATGACTTTGGCGCCAATGCAGCCATTTATACGCTGGCAAGGGCTTAATCCTTATAAGCGTGGTGATGATTATATTAAATTCAAAAATGATATTGCTGATCGCATGATTGAGAAGGCCGAGCGAGATTATGTGCCTGGTTTGCGACAAGCGATTAGCGTGAAGGAAGTATCTACACCTCTAACTAATTTCTCTTTCGTTCGAGCGAGAGCAGGTGGCGTTTGGGGATCGATGTCCTGCGTTGGCCCATTGTGGCAGCGGCAGTTTGGTACTAAGACCATGATCCGAGGTCTATACTTGGCTGGTAGCAGTGTCTACGAACCAGGCGTTTATTTTTGTACGCTGAGTGGTAGGGTGGCTGGGTATCATGCCTTAAAATTTTTAAGACGTAAGAAATCTATGGTAGGAAGTCAAAATAATCCGTTGCCAACATTAGAGCAATTACTATGTATTACATAGTAATTTTATCTCTGCTAACCACCGGTGCAAATCAATAATTTAAATCCTCTAAAGTATTAATGACCACAACGGCTTATTGGCTTTAGCGCCGTTTACCTGGCAGCACTTGGCGTTGCTGCTGTCGCTTCCTGATCCTCTGCTTCGCGGTCGGTGTGCGCCGAGGCTGCCGACAGCGCACTTAACTGCGTCGTCAGCGTCAGCACACGGCGCTGTGATTGCGCGTCACCCCGTTGCGCCGCCTTCTCAGCCCAATAATGCGCCTGTTGTAAATCAGGCACACCATCAGCGCTGTGATCCCCTGACTCCATCATCACCGAGACATTGTGCATGCCGGCTACCACGTCCAGTTGCGCCGCCTCTAGGTAGCAACGAAAGGCTGCACTGACCGAGGTCTGTGTGCCGTACCCTTTGCGATGGAAATCACCCAGATACGTCCATGCTTTTCGGTGACCACTCGCCGCCGCGCGGGTGAATAAATCAAAGGCGCTGCGATACTGTTGCGCTTGCTCAGCCGCACTTTCGCAACTAGCGGCTGCCCGCCCGAGGGCTTTCGCTTGATTGTAGATTGCTTCATTGCTGGCTTCGGGTGTCACTTCCAGTGCCTGCAGGAAGTGTTGCCTGATGGCGCTGAGGGTCGGGCGCTGACTCGGTGTTAAGTGTAAGCAGCGCTCAATCAAATGAAATAAGGCATCGTCACCGTCCGTCAAGTCGCCACGATTGAGCCGGGGTTCATGCAGCTCGATACCGGTAAACAGTTGCCACAGCAGTGCACCGAAGCTGTAAATATCAGCCGCTGTCGTGACCGCGGCCTCGCGCTGGTGGTACTCCGGCGCGAGCATGATTTGCTGTTGCCGCGGCGACAAGGTCTCTAAGATGGAGCGCATGTCGGCACCATCGGTTTTGGTACGCGCAAAATCAACTAATTTGCCGCGTAGATTGTCATCGAGTAACACATGGCGACAACTGAGTTGGCGATAAAGGTAGTGGCGTTGATGCAAGTAACCGAGTCCAGCAGCGATATCAAGCGCGATTTGGCACTTGCGCTCGAAACTGAGCGTATTGCGCTCGAGGTAATGGTCCACGCTACCGTGTTTGACCCACTCCATGACCAAGCAAATATCTTGTTCAGTGATGGCAACCCCATAAAAGGTGGTCAGGTGTGGGTGACGCAAGCCAGCACACACCGTCGCCTCGTGGCGCAAGCGCGCCAGTGCTTGGTAGCGTGAATGGAAGTCATTGTTTAAACGCTTGACCGCGACCGGTTGTTCAAACCACTGACCCTGATAGATTTCAGTCCGTTCACTTTGCTTGATGAGAGCTTGTAGTGCGAGTTCACTGAGCAGGATGGTTCCGGCATCAAAGCCGCTGGCGGGTGCAGCGGCTGGTCTAGCTGTAGCCGCGTGCTCGCCGCGCCCATGCTGTTCAGCGAGAGCGCGGCCGAGATCGTTGAGCCCTTGTTGCAGCAAGCGCTGGAAGGCGGCTTGCTGTTCCGCTTGCTCGCGACGATCAGCGTGGATGGCCTGCAGTAGGCGCTGTTTTTCAGC
>CAWUKA010000131.1:0-4492 GCA_963922965.1 uncultured Gammaproteobacteria bacterium
TAGGTGAAGCAAACACAGAAGCAAACACACTGGATTGAGCCACCACTGCCACTTCAGTGTCATCGACAGCACTAGCTGCTGGCTGAGCAACAACCTCAGCAAAAATACCACTGCTTATTTGCTCATCAACCGGCGTTGCAGTCTGTGGATGCAGGTCTAGCTGAGCATTGAAACCCGGGCTGCTGCAATTGATAGTTTGCGCTGAATGATACTGACGGGCAGCAAACACGGTGCCGATGCAACCCAGGGTTAGTAAACCAAGTGCAATAAGACTGAAGACAATACTAGATGATGGCAATAAGAAACATAAAGCCGTAAACGCTGCAATGAAAACTGTGCTAAAAAAAAGTAGAACATGACAACTTGGCTGATTAAGGTCATAACTAACCCAGGCATCAGAGTTTAAAGCAAAGCGGTATTGCTTGCACCTATTGCCAGCGAACAAGATAACTGGCGTGCAAGCGCTTGCTGCATACTCTGCAAAAATTAACACAATATTAACTACAGTGATTTTGTGAGCTGAAAATGAATTATTTTTCGCTTGAAAATTTTATGAGATTAATTCAATTGTTAGCATGTAAAATCAACTAAACAAATATTGTAGATTTACTTAATCACTTAAAATCAATAATTCAGCTTGGTAACAATCGCTATGCCGTTGCTGCTAAATAATTTTTTCGAATAAGAAAAATGACCGTAATAATCAGGAGGTAGTGAAATTACGCATGTGCAAACGCTATCGAAATAATGCAGTGCTAGACTGAGTCGGGTAGATAGTATCAGCTGCGGTCTTGGTACCGGCATGCAGTGCGAACTGGAGCAATCGCTGCGAAGCTGCTGAGTGCGGAAGATAACTATTGATGAGACTGAGTGATGGTAAGGCTGCGTGATGACTATGTTGGCCTGCAAGTTGCTCTGATATAAACGCCCAATGCTGAAAAGGCTCAGCTTGATCAGCAACCGCTGCTGTCAGTGAAACCTGATACGGCACAACCTGATCCGGTGCTGCAGCAAATGGACCAATATTAATGTGATCGCCATTCTGTGTTGGAATCTCAGCGTAGGCACGTGCAACATCAAGCTCCCAACCGGTTAACGCTAAGATGAACTGGATTGGCCAACTCAATACAGAACCAACACGGCTTGCAAGCGCAGTACTGAAACGAGCAAAGGTGCGATCAGCAAATAGCTTTAAGCCAGCAAATGATTGATTATTGGAATCAGCAGCTGTTTCACGATACAAACCAGCTACCGCAACGGTTGCAAGTGCCGCGGCAAATGAATAACCCCGAACGGTAATCTGCTCTGGCTTTACCCCTTTCACGACCAAGTCACGTACTTGCGCTTGAATATCTAGCACTAATTCATCAGCACTGTGTGGGTAACGCCCAGCTTGACTGACACCACGATAATTAAAATCAATTACAAAGCAAGCTGAGTCCTTTGCTAACTGATGACTGAAACTCAAGTTTGCTTCAGCAACTCCAGTCTCATCCGGCACATTAATGATGTAGCGCCTATCCTCATAGTTTGGCAAACAATTTGCTTGCTGTCGTACAGGATAACAAACAAAAGTTTCAAGGCCAGCACCATCTGCTGTTGCAACCGCATAATTATTACCCCAGTGCTGCTCTATCACCTGTGCGTAAAACGCCGAGCGGTTTTCGCGTCGCTGTGCAGTTACTTCCTCAGCGGTGTGGCACGGCACAATCAAGCGACCAATCCAACAACAAAGCCGGCGCCAACAACGCGTAAAGACGTTACCCGTGCTTACGAAGTCGCGCTGATGCTGGGGCAAGCTTCGAATTTGTTGCCAAGGGTGCTGACGATTATAAGCAGCCACAAGTTCGGCGTAGCTTAGCAAAGACACCGCTTGGTCAGTTGAGGGCTGTTGTTGCGACATTATCAATGAACCTGGTCAATAGGGCCGCTATGGTAACAAAATGGATCTATTTTGTACATAATTAATAACAGATTGATAACTTAAGCAGTTGTATCACATCACAAGGGTTGATTTATCATGTAGTTAGCTCCACCTCGCATAGTGCTAGGCTGCCCACAGGCTGGCACAAACTGGCTAAATGTGCCAATATAAGCAACAATTTTGTGAGCTATTAAGGCAAATTCCATGTTTGACAATCTAACCGAACGACTATCCACCACCTTCAGAAACCTCTCTGGTAAAGGCAAGCTCAGCGACGCCAATATTAAAGACAGTCTAGCTGAAGTCCGCCTTGCCCTGCTCGAGGCTGACGTTGCGCTACCGGTGGTAAAGCAATTCATCACCGATATTCAAATCAAAGCCATCGGCCAAAAAGTCATTGAAAACCTCGAACCCGGCCAAGCGCTGATTAAAATCGTGCATGATGAATTGGTACAGATGATGGGTACTGCCACTGCCGAAATCAACCTCAACGCACCGGCACCGGTTGTGATCCTGATGGCGGGTTTACAGGGTTCGGGTAAAACCACCAGTACCGGTAAATTAGCCAAGTTACTCAAACAACAAAAGAAAGCAGTGATGGTAGTGAGTACCGACGTGTATCGACCAGCGGCGATCGATCAACTGCAAACCCTTGCCAAACAGCTTGATGTCAGCTGCTTTGCTACTGATGCTAATGAAAAGCCAGCAACCATCGCTAAGCAAGCCATTGCTACAGCCCGTAAACAAGGGATTGAGGTCTTAATCATCGATACCGCGGGCCGACTCCACATCGATGATGCACTCATGCAAGAAATTCAAGCCATCCATGCGGAGAGTCAACCGACCGAAACTTTATTCGTTGTCGATAGCATGACTGGGCAAGATGCTGCAAACACTGCTAAAGCCTTTCATGACCGCTTACCACTGACCGGGGTGATTCTGACTAAGCTCGATGGTGATGCCCGCGGTGGTGCAGCCTTATCGATTCGGGCGATTACCGGCAAACCGATTAAGTTCATCGGCATGGGTGAAAAGCTCGATGCGCTACAACCGTTTCACCCTGAACGCATCGCTTCACGCATTCTCGGTATGGGTGATGTGCTAACCCTGATCGAAGAGGCTGAAGAAAAGCTCGATAAGAAAAAAGCAGAAAAACTCGCGCAAAAATTTCAAAAAGGCAAGGGCTTTGACTTTGAAGATTTTCACGAACAAATCCAACAAATGAAGCAGATGGGCGGTATCGCTGGCTTGCTCGACAAGCTACCTGGCGCCAACCAATTGCCACCGCAACTCAAACAGCAAATCATCACTGATCAGCAATTTAAGCAGTACGAAGCCATCATTAACTCGATGACCGTGCAAGAGCGACGCTATCCTGCCGTTATCAATGGCTCGCGTAAGCGGCGTATCGCCAAAGGTTCTGGCACTGAAGTGCCTGAAGTTAACCGCATGATCAAACGTTTCAATGACATGCAAAAGACCATGAAGAAAATGTCGAAAGGCGGCATGAATAAAATGCTGCAACAATTCCAACGCATGATGCCACCTGGTGGTGGCTTTCCGAAGTTTTAACAGCATCTTCCCCAATTTTTGTTTGCCTTAAAGTTGTCTTAATATTGAACAAGTATAATTGTTGATAAGTATAAGGCCAACCGAGGTAGCGCTGACGCTAACCTCATGATTTAACAGATGTGGAGATAGCTATGCCGAGCGAAAATGCCAATCGACAACCAGTTAGAGGGGTTTATTTCACAGCACCGGGATACAGTGTTGTGCCAGCATGGCTTGCTGATGAAACTTTGATTGAAGAGCGACGAGTAGAAGGTGCGACTCAAGCTGATCTTATAGAGATGAGGCGTGTAATGGCCACCTATAGTAGTGACCCTCAGCGCTTAATAGAAGAGACAACAAGCAAAGCAATAACAGCTACCGCCAGCCAGCTCACCCTTCTAGCCAATAGTTACAAACAAAAAACTCTGGCTGCCAGCATGGTCACAGTCGGGAGTCTGGGCGTAAGTTATTACGCTGGTGCTCATCTCAAACTCTCAATTGCACTGGGTAGTTTACCCATCACTGGTACTGGTTTACTCATCAGCGGCCTAGTCATCGGCACCTGTGCAACGCTAACGGCAAGTTATTATCTCTACCGTGCCTACACCACAGCAGCACGTGATAGGCAGCATTCAGAAATAATTGTATATAGTGATGCCTTCACTCAAAAAAATAAAGATGCGAAAGCATGTGTACAACGACTAGCGGTAGCATCAAGCACTCCTGATACGCATAGACCAACCGTAAACAGTGGGCCTACACCGCAGTGGTTCCAGCCAGACTATCAGCCAGAAGCAAAAACTGAGGCACAATTAGCACAAGAAGAAGCTGAATGGCAGGAGTTTATGGCCTCAACAAAAACCAAACCAACGTAATCTAAAATACAGTAGCCGGGTAAGAACTAAGCGATCAAATTGGGCTATCTCCCCCCTACAGCCCACTGCGAGCCGCATCAGCGGCGTGGTAGTTGGGCTGTTCAGATTATCTTCCCTCTTTAGCCCACTGCGAGCCGCATCA
>CAWUKA010000132.1:0-4475 GCA_963922965.1 uncultured Gammaproteobacteria bacterium
GGACTACAAAATTTCTATATGCTAAACAAGTCAACCAACAAGATAAAGCTAATCTCAGAAAGTTACTCAACGAGGCACGGTTGCTGTGCATTAGCAATGCAGTATTTGATGACTCGTTGGCAAAAATGAGTGAAGTAGTATTCAGGGCTGATACCGAATTTAATTTGGCACAATTTCGCAATCAGTGGTATGTCGCGGCCAATATTGTTTGGGAACGTAGCGGCGCTACAGTACTGCTTGACTCTGAAAGCCTGAGTCAGTTTCATCTAAACAAAATAGCAGCATTTAGAACAGAGTCAGTGAGGTTGCGCGCGGGGCAAGCTCAATGACAAGAGCAAATAATTCCAGCTTTATCCAATTCAGTTGCTGAAGGTAATTGGTACTCAGGACCAACAAGTGCAGTACGACCACGCCGCTCACCTCAACTGCGAGCAAAGGCAAATGAGTCACCACTGCAAGACACGAGTAACCAGCAGCCAAAATTGGTGCAGGGTCAAACTGAGAAATTGATAGGTAAATAATGAGAGCTAGATCGTCTAAGTTGTGGTTTGAACAAGGTAAGTTGTTATGTAAATACGCCACAGACAACACCGGTAGCCTTGATAGGGATTAGTGTGGAAGCAGCAAGTTCATCCAGCCAGCCGATGGCAAAAATATCAACCGGTGTCGCCACCGGTTCGTCAGCAACTGTAGCAAGTCCTTTAGTTACTACCACAGGTCCGCTCGCAGCTGCAACAGCGTTTGACGCTGGCCCAGCGAGCGGTGGTGGAGCCACAACTATTAGTTTAAACCCTGAGCAAATCGCTGAGCTCTTGGTGAAAACTATCACCGCTGAAATAGTTCTAATCCTCGAACCGCTAAAGATGACACAGCAACGGGCTGCACTTGATGCAGTTGTGCCAAGGCGCGACCAACTTAGCTTCGTTGTAGCGACGACTGGCGGCAGCAGAGAACCGAGATTAAAAAAATTCTTGCAAACAAGCGGCACGGATGTGGATGGCAACTACTTTTGCTTTGGTTGCTGCGGGTTTTACAAACCAAACGCCACATGCGTTGATCATGTCTATCCGATCGCCGAAGCACTAAAAAATTTAAGTGCTTTCCTTGAGTACTTAAATAAACACCTTGAAATCGCCAATGCTTTTCTTCGATCCGAAACAATAAGATACTACTTTGTTAGGGACAAAAGCGACGGTCAGATCAAAGCAAAACGCTACCTGAGTGAAGTGATGTATAATAACGAGGCCAATGCCTGGGTGTTATGTCAGAGTTGTAATCAAGCTAAAAGCGACGATACTAAACTAACTGCGTTCAATAAAAATCGTCTACACGCTATATTTTTAGGTGAGCGGCTGATAGAAGCTATCAAACAGGAAGGGGGATTACAAAACGGAATACTGATCAACCGAATTATTGGTGGAACAGTGCCTAATCTGACAATAGGCACACGAACAGTCTATCTGCACGGAGAGGTATCTAGCACTGGTTTAGGCGATTTCATCAGAAAATGGGTAAAAGCTGAAGAGCGAGAGAGAGTATTTGAAGCTCTTAAAAAACACCAAGCATCAGTCAAAGCAACAAAAAATAGCCTGGCTGAAGCATCATCTAGCAAGAAAGCAATCAAGCAACAAGTACGAACAGTAGAACAACTCTCTCAGTTCGTACAAACTGTAATAAGCAAAAAACCTATAGCTTTTGAAGGTGACCTAGAGCTAAGTAGTGGTCAAAGTGATAACGAAGGTTTCGGCGCAGCGATGCTTGAAGAAACCGATAGACTTCGAGCGTTAGAACATATTCAAAAACAAATTGAAAGAAATATTCGTAAACATTTCAGCGTAAGCGGTAGTACACAAGGCCAAGCAGAGAACGACTTAGGTCGACGTATCAAGACTGAAATAATGCAACTGCTTGATATCTCTAAGCTCCAACTCAATGAAATGTTAGCGCTCGAAACATACATAGAGGATGAATTGTTTGGTGACAATATCAAACCAGCTGCTGAGCAATTAGATTACCTCAAACAAAAAATTGTGGGTTATATAGCTGAAAAAACCGAAGTAAATAAACGTCAGGGTGAAGCTGCCGCGGCAGATGCTCAAGCAAGAAAGATGCTGGAGGAACGGCGGCACAGGCCAAGGAAAAGAAAACAACTTGCGGAAGAAAAAGAAGACACGCCTGTTTCTTGCGATTCAGCTGCTGACACGAATTTACGGGAGGCGTTAGAGCCGGTGCCAGAGGAAGATCCCAGCCAGTCCGAAACTTCTTCTTCTGCGGCAGCCACTCCCCCTGGAAGTGGCCTGTAAGAACACTACCCACTGGAAGAAATTTATTATTCAACACCAAATTACGAATTTGAATGCCGAAATGAGCGTTGGCCCGACAATTAAAACAGATTTCTAGTGACTTCTAACAAAAAATGTGTAACTATACCACAACTAAAAAATTACCTAGTCAGTATAAAAAAGAAGGCAAAAAATGGGAAAACGCGGCAGAGAGGCAGGTTTTAAAGGTATAGACTTTACATCAAGTTTTTCAACTACTGCTAAGCGCCGAGCTGTGCAAGTTATCGAACCAACTCCCCGTGTTGATCTAACCCCGGAGCAAATCCGAGCAAGGCAAGCCATGGTTACAGACAAGGCAATGGGTCTGCAAACCATTTACAATACTTTCAAAGCTGAACTCAAGGGAAAATGCTCTAAAGATGATTTAACACAACTAAAAGCACTTCTGGGTAGAGGGTGGCTTGTCTGTCTAAGTCGTCAAGCTTTTGCACAATTTCAACAGTCAGTGTTAAAAGTTGTTGAAAATTGCGCAAGGCAGGTCCAATTTAATTTTTCAGCCTTCGAATGCGCGTTTTACTTGCACGCTGCTGACGCATGGTATCGTGGCGACACTTTTGACATCATAACGACCGATACTAGAAACTTCCTGCTTGTAAAAATGAAGGTAGCACTGGAGCAGACACAGCACACTGCACAACCAGAGCGGACAACTCCACCCTCACCTGCTTCAGTTGCTGATGGTAACTGGTACTCAGGGCCGACAGGTGCAGTACATCCACGTCGATCAGCTCGGCTACGAGCAAAAGTAAACAGGTTATTAGTGCAAGAGACTAGTAATCAGCAACCCGATTCAGTTGGCACTGAAGGTCTCAAACCAGCAAGCCAGTAGTTAACGAGTCTTGCTAAAGATTATCTGTGGCCCCTGGTTTTGATTGAAGTACATCATTATGCCAGAACGCTGCTGAGAACACGTCAATGAAGATAAATAGGTGCCAGCTAGCAAATGCGCGCCTCGCAAGCTGACATTAGATCCATTGCCTTTACTCAACTCACTGAACAGCAACTCGAAGATCGCTTAGCGCTCGCTAGTGCAAGAGTATTTGCGACTGCTGATTTATACAAGCAACTAAAGAAAAGCTTTGAGAAAACAAATCCTTTGCCTGAAGAAAATGAGCTATGAGTCAAAAAACCTGTTTGCAGAAAATTGGTTAATGCGACTGAGCGAAGCGGGTTTTGATGCCTTCAAGCAAGCAGTGATTGACGTCGTTGTCAATCGATTCCGAAGCCAACTCAATTTAAATATCTTCATTCACCACTAGTATCTTCAAGCTCATTAGGTTTGGGGTTGGCCCGACCCGCACTGTCTGATTAGTGGTAATGAGCTTACTGATTTTAACCGCAGAACCATAGCTGTACTCAAAGAAGACAGTCTTCAGCATCAAACAGCGGTTGCGCAGCAACAGCTAGGTAAACTAACTTCACTTACGCGCTGTATTGCAAATGGTAATTTTCATTCAGGCCTAGTCACTAGAGAAGATAAAGTCCAGCCCACCTCATTAGGCCCAGGCGTAAGATCGCCATTAAGTCAGATGGCTGACTTTAACACTGAGGCTGACCAAGTATCGGCTAGCAAACCGACCGCTAAGTAATTACACTTCGGTCGTTATCGATTAGCGCTGGCTAATATTCATTAGGTCAGCCACGGCATCTGCCACTAACATTGCTGCTGAAAAGCGTTGCTGCGGTAATTGCAAGGCGTTAGCGATGTGATTCGCATCGAGCGCATCAAACTCAGCTTGAGTTCGGCCTAACAGTTGTTCACAGACATAGGCTGCGGCTGCTAGCACAGCAACACTGCCATCAGCTTTAAAACAGGCGCGCGCCACTATACCGTCTTGATATTCAAGCTGTAAGCGCACAGCATCAGTCACACCAACATGGCCTCGGGTCACTGTAGTAACGCTATCGCCCTCTAACCGACCGACCGCCGATTGATTGCGAAAATAACTCAAACAAATGTCGCTGTAGCGCATCGTTGCTCCCAGACTAATGAAGTTTGCCGTAACCGCTTAACGGCATGATGAATGATACCAATCGCCTGCTCGATTTCAGCTGCTGTGGTATAACGGCCAATTGAAAACCGAATTGCACTGTGCGCTGTTGCTTGCGGTAAACCGATCGAACGCAACACAT
>CAWUKA010000133.1:0-4310 GCA_963922965.1 uncultured Gammaproteobacteria bacterium
TGATTGCTTCAGGTAGAGCTTCAGTTATTATTTTGCTTGAGTTATCTAGGCTTGAAATTGCTGTTAGGATATTTTGATATAGTAATGAAAATAAACTTTCTAGGCTTGGTGCGTTAAACTGTCGACCGAAAGCAACACCTGAGCTAATTTTGGCTGCACTCACATTCATTCTACCGGAAGGTTCTAATTGATCGGGTGTTGAATTCGCGCTGTTCAAATAAATGTTGATAGTGCCAAGAATATATTCTTTTGTGGCATGCTCGGCTTCTTTTTCGGCTAAACTACGAGACCAATCAGAAAATATTTTATTTGACACTATGCTTACTCATTCTCTCATTAGGTTGCGATAAGGTTTTAGTGATTGAATAAATCGTGTTGCAAGTAACTGTTTTCTATCAATATAGCTTGGACTACCTTTCGTGGTCTTAATGACACTATCCATCAAGTCGGTCAATCTGATGGCGTTAGCGCAGATGACTTCTTGAGCTAATGGCGACAATGGTGTTGTCGATAGTGGGCAGTCACTATGTATTTGTGTATCGGTCAACCGATTTCTTGGTTTGGCAGTGCAGAATGACTCTTTTACCTGTCTGCAATCAGTAGAAATCATACTTTGCCGACAGATTCCAGTTGTTTTATCAAGAAAATATAATTGACTATCTGATTGAACGTATCCAAATCTTGTTTTTAAGTCTTGCAGTGCTTGTTTACTATCGAAAGGATCGGACATAGTTAGCATAGAAGTATTTGTTTTTATAAAGCTGAAATTTAACGCGCTTGCTATTGCTTCATGTTCATCTATTGATAACAGTTTCGCTGTATTAGCTTCTGGAAATGTAACACTGTTTCCTATTGCCTCTAAAGTTTCCTCAAGCTCATCTTCGCTGCTAAAGCCTCGAGACAGTTCGAGGATTACCAGTCGTTGTTTATCCACCTAGTAAATCCATCGCTTGTATACATCACATCTGAGCTTATGATCGCTTCATCATCAGCAAAGCCATGAATCGGCTCAACCACCATTCGTTGTAATAGTACTGGGATGAAATCAGGCTTAGTAATATCACTCCTTCTGCTGAGTAAACGCTGTGCGAGTGATTTCTCACTAAAATATGACGCACCCACTTTACCTATCGCCGCTGAAATATTTTTTGGGTCTGGCTCAACTGCTGCAATACTCTCGTTTCGACCTAGGTTAGCAAGTTCAACTGAATCTTCCTCTCCGCTACTACGAACCATCAAGGTTGAATCAGTGCACTTAACTTTACTAGCAAACTCAGTAAGTTCATCAGTTTCGAATACCTGTTCGATAAAACATTGCTGAATTTCAGCTCTAATCGTTGCAAGAATTTGTTTGGCGTCAGGGGTGAGTTCAGTATTTGTCATGCCTTGTGCTTGTATAAAAGTATCAAGATACTCGTGCAGGCTCGGTGCATGTTGTCTGAGGTGTGCTTGAATCAATTCATCAGTCAGTGCTGTAAAACTTGGAATCAGGATCTTGGCCTGGCACCGCGCAGAGCTCGGTCAACACTTCTAAATTTGCTGCCTTATTACCAATTTCTGCTCGACGTTCGGATGCATGCTTATCCATGATAAATTTTCCTAGTGCTCATTAGGGTTTTATATGTATGTGTGCTTACAACTTTTGTGTTGGAGAAATCTTTTAAAAAACGTTGGGTAACGTTGTTATAGATAAATATATAACCCACTGAAGCGATTAATAAAAAATATGATTTGGTTGTTGAAGAAGAAAAAGTCTAACTTTTTTGTCAATCGATTTGTTCCTGCTGATACCGTGTTATTGGCAATGCACTATGCTTAATAGCGAGAAAATGCATTGAATCTAATCTAGATGAGTAGATAATATACTATGTTAGTCAAGAAACTCAAGCGAAAGCAGATCGAGAAAATTAACAAATCCTATCAGCAAGCAGCTGCTGCGTTCACAGTAGCTGATTATGCGGCTGCCGAGCAAAGTTGTCTCGCGATTTTGACCATCGATAGCAGTCACGTTGCTGCAACGCTATTGTTAGCTAAATCAGCTTACAGTCGTGGCGATAAACTCAAAGCCAAGCAATATAGTTTGCAGTTAGCTGAATTAACACCACTCAGTGAATATGAAACCGAGCAATTATTACTGTTACTGATTCACTTACAACTGTTTGAGCTTGGCTTGACACTCGCAGAGCAAGCAGTAGCGTGTTACCCAAACTCGTTAATTTTGTTGCAACGGCAAGCACGACTATTCGCTCAGACAGCACAAACTGATGCGGCGATCGCGTATTACCAGGCGTTTTTGGTGCAACAGCCAACTGATCATACTGTTTCGATTCAGCTTGCTACTTTATTGCGTCAGCATGGGCAGAATGATGCGGCGACAGTGGTGTTACAAGAAGCATATGAACGGCAACCTAATTCAATCAATATTCAACTACAGTTAGCAATTTGCTTTGATATTGCTGGTGAGCTCACTGTAGCGCGGGCGTTACTGAGTGATGCGATCCAGTGCGAACCGAGTGCAAAGCTGTATACAGTGCTCGGTTGGGTTGAATTGCATGCTGAACAAATTGATGCTGCGTATGCTGCATTTAATCAAGCTGCAAATTTACAGTATGATCAGCATCAGGCTATGGCAGTGATCAATACTGATTTGCATCGTTTACTACATGATTATCAGCAACTACATTATTTAAAACAAAGTAATAAGCTTGTATTCGGCTACGATGATTACTTTGCTGCGCTTAGTGAGATTCATGAATTGAGCCAGACCGTTGAATCAAAATACTCAGTTGTGCAATTAAAAAATCAGCGCGCAAAACAGTTGGTACCATCTTTCAATCAAATTCTTTATCGATATCCAATCGCAGCCATCAGTGACTCAACGTTAAATTCAGCACTTGATTTTGCTGAGCTCGAACATCAGTATTTGACATCATCACCACAGGCTGTGGTGATCGATGCTCTGCTTAGAGCAGACGTATTGGCTGAGCTACGTGAGTTTTGTTTGGCATCAACAGTTTGGAAGCAAAGCTGGATGCGAGGCTATGTTGGGGCTATGATGGATACCGGGTTTGCTAATCCATTGCTATTGAAAATATCAGAGGATTTACGGCAAAGTATGCCACGAGTGTTCCAGCAGCACCGTTTATTTCAATGTTGGGCGTTTAAATATGATAGTCAGTTACACGGTATTAATTTGCATGCTGATTTTGCTGCGGTGAACGTGAACTTTTGGATTACACCGGATACTGCTAATCTAGATCACGATAGCGGTGGCTTGGTGGTATGGGATGTCCCGCCACCAACGAACTGGGATTTTGCTGATTACAACCGCAATGAAGAAAAGTGTCGGCAATTTCTTAACAGTCAGCACGCGCAACCAATACGAGTACCGCACCGTCAAAATCGTGCGTTGTTGTTTGACTCAGCATTATTTCATGAGACTGATCAATTTCAGTTTCGAGATGAGTATTGCTCGCGCCGTATCAATATCACTATGCTCTATGGTCAGGGCTTGCGAACCTAAGTTGTTACATACTGGTATAGTTTGGTCCGCCACCACCTTCCGGCGTTAGCCAGCGAATGTTTTGTTGGTAATCTTTGATGTCACAAGTTTTACAATGTAGGCAGTTTTGCGCGTTGATCCTCAATGTTTGCTTGCCATCAGCTTCAGTCGTGATTTCGTAGACCCCAGCTGGACAGTAACGTTGCTCTGGTGCGGCATGCATTGCTAGGTTAAAGTCAATTGGCACTGCCGGATCATTTAATTTCAGATGGCAAGGTTGATTTTCTTCGTGATGAGTATTTGAAATATAAACTGAAGATAATCGGTCAAAGGTAATTTTGCCATCTGGCTTGGGGTAATCGATCAATTGATAATGTTTGCTAGCGCGCAACTGTTTGTGATCATGGTGATGGGATAACGTCCAAGGTGCTTTGCCACGCAGTAAAATATAATCGATTGCTGAATAAACCAGGCCAGGCCAGAGACCATATTTAAATGCCGGTCGAATATTTCTAACCATTGCTAATTCTTGCCAGAGCCAAGATTGTTTTAACTGATACTCATATTCGACCAGTTCAGTGTTGTGCTTATGCGCACTAAAATCAGCAAACACTTGCTCTGCCGCCAACATGCCAGATTTCATTGCAGTATGAGTGCCTTTGTTTTTTGCCACAATTAAAAACCCAGCCCCACCGCCGATCAATGCGCTGATGGATACCACAGTTTTTTTGGACGGGTCTTCTCGTTATTCCCGTTCGGAAGTGTTTTCATTCAACTATGTAACGAGCGCGTATGATCACAAATGGGG
>CAWUKA010000134.1:0-4231 GCA_963922965.1 uncultured Gammaproteobacteria bacterium
AGGGGATTGAGAGGGATTTCTTTACTGTGATCGGCAAGGGTTTTGGTGCTGTTTTTGGTGGGGTTACAGGTTTTTTCTCTGAGCAACCGGCACCGTCTCCAGGTTTGTGTCCACCTTATCATCCAGCGCAGACAGTACCAACAAAGGAACAGCTTCGCGCAACACGTGTAGCTGCCGCTGAACGGCGTCAAGGTGGTAGCTCTCCAGCTCCAGGCCCTAAAAGTTAATCTCACTATTGTATTTCTGTTTAATAGTCATGATTGACATGTATAAGTGCATACTTGCTATAAGGCTTGCTTGGCAGTTACCTCTAACTTGGCTTCACTCCCCACCACTTTAAATTCAAACACAATGCTATTTTCAGTTTCATCATTTCGAATTAACCTCGTATCAAATAAGCCTTTGCCAGATTCGCGATTTGATTTGATGTTATAGCGAACGCGCAAGCCCACCACTAGACTGAGCAGCACTTCATGACAAAATCACTCATCGTTTTTCTTAAACGGTTGACTGATTCAAGCAGTTGGTAGGGGTGAGGGTGTTGCCGGAGTGCTCGCCGCTTTATCTACCTCGCTTGCTTGAAAAAACGTCCCCAGGTTGCCAGATGATATGGCCTGCGCATAGGTTATTATGCCAACAGGGTTGGCTTCTGCATGTTGGCGATGCTGGTGACGTACGTGAATCCCATAGCCGACAATCGCTAAACCAAGCCAAAGGAGTATCAGCGGCGGACTACCAACTGTGAGGTTAAATTCTATTGCAGCTATAGCGGCAACCACGCAAGCACTACCGAGCGCGATGATAGCGCGGTCAGACCACTCGTGCTTGTAGTCAGGGCGCTTGGTGCAGTACATCAATGCATCTTTGTCTTCCGTTACTTGTTGTTCAAATTCAGTTTGAGAAATCCAGTCCGAGTATTGGCTTTCTCCTTTGAGTAGGAGTATCGAAAATAATAACACCGCACGTTTTGCTGCTGCTTCATCAGTGCCATTGCCATACAGTGTAACAACTTGCTCGAGTAATTGAGTCAGGTATTTTGTTTTATAACGTTGGATTAATAAGCAACCTTCCCTACTGCCACGACGATGGTAGGCGATATCAAGCAAAAAGTTGGCACAACCTGCGGGGTTTAATCGATCTGGCCACTTGGCAAATAGTGATAAGTTTGGATCATAATCGAAATGATATAAACCGCGTAGCTGGCGTGGCTCAGCGTAGAGTCGATTAATCAGTTCGTCACTAGCCTGTGATAGCACTACTTCCCAAAACGATCCTATATAGTAGAGGTGACCACGAGAACGTGCTACTTGAGCTGCTGCGACAATAGCGTCTGGATAAGTCAGATAAACAGTCGCCTGTTCTTTTGTGACGTAATCATAAACTGCGAAGCTGGTGATATAGTTAATACGGGCTCGCGATGAGAGTGCTGCAAGAAACTCTGCTAACGATCTTTGTGCAGTAAAGAGGCCTGGTGGCTGTAATAGTGGCACGGTAAGTAAGTGTTCACTAAATGCCGTATCGTTTAGTAAAGTGTTCAAAGTGTGACTGATTAGAAGCCATGAGTTATCGTAGTTATCGTATCCACAAAAAATATAATGAAAGCATGTTGGCTCCATGTGACTTTGAAGCAGATTGAAAATACCTAAAATTTCTTCAGACAGCCGTACAGCACTAGCTCTCATCAAATATAAATCATTTCCATAAAAAGGAACCTTCAACTCGTTTAGTCTCTCACTAAACCCAGTATGTATCTCGGCTAAGTGATGTTTAGCGACCAATGCTATAGCTGTCTGCTGAATTGTCTCATTAGTGTAATGTCGAAGTGCGCCGAGCAAAAAATTGAGTTTAGCTACCGGTGTTAACTGCGCTAGCCATTCTTGTTTCACTTCCCAGTCCAAGCCAATGATCGGTCTTACTGACTGTTGTGAAAATAAGCGGTTAGCGAATTCAGCTTCGCTGAGAAATTGATCGCAAATCAATTGGCGTGCTTCGGCGCTTTGCTGGCTCGCGAGAAGGATACCAAGCCAATGCTGATCAGTCGCTCGAACTAAGTCAAGGTTTCTGATATCTTCGCCAGACCGAATTTGCCCAGTTAAGCTATCTAGTTGATCTTTGATCTGTATTAGAGGCCATGTTTCTGGCCAAGCCAATGGCCGAGCGGTTAAGACAAGATACCAAAATGATGCCGGCAATAATGCTAGTTTGGTTGTTAATTCCACTAAGGCTGCAAAGCAGTTATCATCCTCGATCACTATTTTTTTAAATGCGGTTAATGACTCAGCGATTGGTAAATTTTGAAAAGTTAATTCGGTTGTAAGGTTTGCAAGAGCTGCTTTTACTTGGATGACTTGTTCAGATTCACCTGACAAGGTGGCTTGATACTGGCCCGCGATGGGATTGTTTGCAAGTTGGTTGAGGTCATGCTGGCGCTGCCATTGTTCTTGTAGTGCTGGACTGCTCCGGAATAAGTTTAAGGTTTCATTACGCTTGGTGCTGATCCAGTATCGTTGTAATTGGTAAATATCAGCATCGTTTAGTAAGTGTTGTGGATGGCGTGCTATCGTGGCAAATGCGATAAAACGGGTTTTGCAAAGTTTGACAATCCTTCTTTTGATGGAGTAGGTTTCTGCTTCGCGTCGCACTCTATGCATGTTGTCCTCGGTGATAAGAAAGCTTGCTTGTGCTCTAGGATTTTGCCAACAGGCGCTAAAAAACTCCACTGAAAGAGTGCACATTTCTATGATATTACGCTCATAAAAAATGCGGGACTCAAGCGAGCTACAGATTTCGAATAACGACAAAGTATTTGTCACAGCGGTTGGCTCGAGTTTTACAGTAGTACGAGTCGAAAACACTTTGGTTAACGCTGTAATCAGATCGTAAGCTGCATAAGAGTGGCAAGGTTGCTCTACACCAAGCGCTTCTAGCCACTGAAGCCAGCTTGCTTCATCAATCGTTGCTGTTGTCCATGTTCGCTTGAGTGCTGCGAGTGCCTCTAAACGGTCCCTCAGTATTGGATTCTGTCGTATGAGTGCTTCAGATTTTTTATCCTTCAGTATCCGCAAAATCGTTGCTAAATCTGATGCTGATAGACGCTGCCATTCCGGGAGAGTATTTAGTTGTGGTTGATGTGAACTCAGTGCTGAGCACGAATTGCTAGATGGTTCTACTGTCAAAACATGCTGCAAGAAAGTGGTATCAAAGCAACAGACAGTGATAAATCCGCTGGAAGAAATGCGTTCACTGGCTCGATTTGCAAAATAAGTTTTAGTGGCATCGGGGTTAGCGCAGACTATTTTTTCGAAATCGAAGTCATATGATACACCACTGACATCGACAGATTTGTAGTATTTCATACGTAGGTTCGTGCCCACAATCAGTACTGCAATGAGTTGGTTTTTTTCCGCAAGTTTCAACAGCGTTTTTTTATCAAGTACACATAGTAATTTTGTTAACTTTTCATTGGAAATATCCTTGAGTTCGAGTTGACCGTCTATTAATTGCTGGGCAGTTGCTACCGCTCCAAATAATGCTTTTAAGTCGTCATCTTGTTCGAGTAGCAAATCAAACACAGGACAGCTACCGCGTTTAGCACAGTGATGCTGGTAGATTTCAACTAAGTCACTGCCATCGAGCATCGCTAGAGTCAGCTGTTGATTTTTGAAAAAAATGTCTAGTAGGGTTGGGCTTGTGATGATAAGTACTAAGAGTTCATAGTCATTCATTAATACTGTCTTTATTGTTTTTTTATCGACGACAAACCACATGTATTCGTGGTTTAATAAATATTGTCGCTTACCCTGATCGGCAAGCATCGCGTACGCGAAAGTAGGGTGAGCTAGTGCAATCGACCACAGCTGCTTTGCACTGAGTTTGCTAAGTAGTGAGGCTTCACGGCTGATTGCCATGGCGATATAAGCATGCTTTTGTGCAAGCTCAGCAAGCGCCTCTGGCGTCATGTCTTCCGCCCGCTGGCCGTGACTGAGGCTGTTGGCAGGATCAAAATGCACAAGCTGTGTTTCATGGGTGGCAAGGGTCGCATTGCCGGGTGCAAAGACTAAATTGGAGGGTGGGGGTGGCGCAGCTGCTGCCGCCGCGTCTTCGTGCTCTGCCGAGCTTGGCGGTTGCTCGGGCTCGCCATCATCGGTTGCGCTTCGATTGCTCGAGTTCGATAAGAATTCATAAGCGTTACTCACGCGTTTAAATGCTTCCGGGTCACCGCCTTTGTCGG
>CAWUKA010000135.1:0-4093 GCA_963922965.1 uncultured Gammaproteobacteria bacterium
CTGGCTATGTTATTATTTAAAATCAATGACTTAAGGTTGTTATTTGAAAATGATATCAATTTTCTACAACAATTTTAACCAAGCTGTTTAATGTGAAACTAATTAAACTATACATAAATTGTGCCAGTTAACTTGATGAAAAAAAATGAAATTTAGCGAATCTTGGTTAAAAGAATTTATCACTTACACGATCACCAGTGAGCAGTTAGTCCAGAAGCTAACTGATGCTGGATTAGAAGTTGATAGCCTGACTCGACTTGATGAAGGTATCAAAAATTTGGTGGTTGCTGAAGTGATTACCGCCACGCAGCATCCCAATGCTGATCGGTTAAAGTGTTGCCAAGTCAGCATTGGTGAGGCTAATCTGGTTCAAGTTGTATGCGGTGGCACCAATGTTCGCAGTGGTATAAAGGTCATCTTAGCTAAAGTTGGCGCAACCTTACCCGAAAATTTTAAAATCAAAAAATCAAAAATTCGCGGTGAAGAATCAAATGGCATGATTTGTTCTGCAGCTGAATTAGGCTTAGAGGAAGATTCTGGTGGCTCGATCATGGAGTTGCCATCTAATGCCCCGGTTGGCAAAGATGGTATTGCTTATCTACAACTCAATGACTGCGTGATTGATGTGGATCTGACACCTAATCGCGGTGACTGCTTAAGTCTTATCGGTATCGCACGGGAGTTGTCGGCCATTTTAGATCAGACCTTCGAGCCTCAATACCAGCAATCGCCCGAACCACACCACAATGAGGTTGCTGAAATTACAGTTCAAGCATCAACAGCGTGTCCACGTTATCTTGGTCAAATTATTCATAATGTTGACAATAAAGTTACAACGCCGCTGTGGTTGCGGGAACGTCTACGACGTAGCAGTGTGCGACCAAATTCTGCAATTGTTGATATCGCAAATTATGTCATGTTGGAACTTGGCCAACCGTTACATAGCTTTGATTACGATGCGTTAGCAGGTGATATTACAGTCAGATATGCAAAAGAAAATGAGAAAATTAATTTGATCAATGGTCAAGAGACTTATTGTAACAATGATACAGTTGTTATCGCAGATACCGATGGCCCGATTGCACTGGCGGGTGTTATGGGTAGTGCAGAATCAGCAGTTCAAGCAAATACTACATCGATTTTGCTTGAGAGTGCATTTTTTACACCAGAAAGCATTGCGGGTAAAGCTAGGCAGTATAATCTATCATCTGATGCCTGTTTTCGTTTTGAACGCGGCGTCGATCCAACCTTACCAGCAAAAGCAATCGCTCGCGCCACTCAATTAATCATTGACATTTGTGGTGGTCGTTTTGGACCTATTGCTGAACAGACTGATCGGGCACAACTACCAAAGGTTGACACCATTCAGTTACGCACGGCAAAAATTGAAAAGATACTCGGACAGAGCTTTGACTCAGCTTGGATTGGGGAGAAATTAACTAAATTAGGGATGCAGGTAACACCTACTGCGCAGGGCTGGTCTGTCAATCCACCGACCCATCGATTTGATATTGAGCGTGATGTTGATTTGATTGAAGAGTTAGCAAGACTGTACGGCTATGATAAGCTACCAATAAGGCAACCAAAGCTGGTGTTGACTAGCATAGTCAATACCAATCGACAAACCCTTAATCAAATCCAACAAACATTAATCAACCGTGGTTATAATGAGATCATTAGTTATAGCTTTCAACCAACAAATCGTTTAGAGCTATTTTCTAAAACTTCTGCCCAGTTAAGCTTACTGAATCCAATTTCAGAGGAGTTTGCCACTATGCGTAGTCACATGGCCGTCGGATTGTTGCGCACTTTGCAATACAATTTGAATCGTCAGCACAGCAATCTACGCTTATTTGAAACTGGACTTTGCTTTAATATCGATACGCAATCATCAGATTTAAAACAAGAATTAATGCTAGGAGGTATAGCCACTGGTGATTTTCAAACACAGCAGTGGAATCACCCTGCTAGACCCTATGATTTCTTTGCTTGCAAAGCTGACGTTGAAGCTGTCCTGCAAACACTTGGTCTCAAACAGCGTTATGAATTTTCACAAAGCCAGTTACAGTATCTCCATCCCGGCCAACAAGCAACGATCAGCATCGCTGGCGAATTGGTAGGTGAATTTGGTGCTGTTCATCCAACTGTCTTGCAAGAGTTTCAAATCAACCAGCCAAATTTCATTTTTTCGCTTCAAATAGGGCACTTACAACCCAGACCACGACCTGAGTTTGCTATACTTTCAAGGTATCCAAGTATTCGGCGCGATTTAGCCTTGATTCTTGACAAATCAATAACCGCAGAAGCCATAATCAGTGCCATGCAAGACATTGCAGGTTCTTTGTTGAAGCAAGTTATGGTCTTCGATCGCTACGACGGCAAAGGGATAGAGTCAGGTAAAATGAGTTTGGCTTGTTCACTAATCTTACAACATGATCAGCGGACATTGGTTGACCAGGAGGTCAATGAACTAATTGATAAAGTTGTAGCTCGTATCAGACAGCAATATGGTGCAACTTTGCGACAATAGGGATGATAGTATGACAACCTTAACCAAAGCAGATATGGCGGAAAGCTTATTCGAAGATCTCGGTTTCAATAAACGTGAGGCAAAGGAGCTGGTCGAGCAGTTTTTTGAAGAAATTCGAATTTCCTTAGAAAATGGCGATTCAGTGAAAATATCTGGTTTCGGTAATTTTGATCTAAGAGATAAGCGTGAGCGCCCCGGTAGAAATCCGAAAACCGGTAAAGAGATTCCCATTTCTGCTCGCCGTGTGGTAACATTCCGTGCTGGACAAAAGTTGCGTGCGCGGGTTGAAAAATATGCAGAATCAAACAACGACAACAACGAGCAGTACCAAGAAGAAGAGTAAGTTAAACTTACCTAACATCCCCAATAAGCGTTATTTTACCATCGGCGAAGTGAGTACACTCTGTATTCTTAAAACCCACGTGCTGCGTTACTGGGAACAGGAATTTCCGCAGCTTAAGCCAAACAAGCGCCGCGGTAATCGTCGTTACTATCAGTACAAAGACGTGATTATGATCCGGAAAATACGTGAGCTACTCTATGAAAAAGGCTTCACGATTCAGGGTGCAAGAAAAGAACTGCAAAACAATAGAGAGAAAAAACAAACCAAAATCGAAACTTCTCACATTATTAAAGAATGCATCGCTGAATTAAAATCAATTCAGCAACTACTTCTTGGTGAGTAATTTTAACTAGATCGTTCGGGGTGTAGCGCAGCCTGGTAGCGCGCTTGCATGGGGCGCAAGAGGTCGTCGGTTCAAATCCGGCCTCCCCGATATTCCTAGAAAAAGTATAAGCACGCCGTTCATTTCATTTCCTTTTACAAAAAAATTAATTTTGAATAATGTTCACAGCGTTGTGTTGCTCAGTCAGTACGGTTTAATACTGAAATAAAGCTAGATTTGAATTTGCAAGCGTTATTTTTCAATTCATTTCTGAAGTAATACATACTATTTTAAGCCTTCATTCACAGCGTTTTCCACAGAAACTGTTGATAAGTCACGAGTGGATGTAGCACGCGCAGAGTTGAATTAATAGCTTTGTACAATTGATTTAGCGATTTGGGCAATCTTATTTCGGGAAAAAAATAATTGCCAACGCGTGCCGCCAACCTGTCGCCACAGCACAGCCGAACGAATTCCCGCAAGTAGTAAACTTCTTATTTTATTTATATTTTCATCGCGCTCAAGATAAAGCTGCTTGCCGGTTACGTGGATACGAAAACCAAGTGATGCAATATTTTCAGTGTAAATATCAGCGAGATTAGTATAGAGACTGTTATTATTGTCAGTAAAAAACTTTGCTTTTTTTTCGGTATGTTGAATCCGTGTGCGCAAATTTTGTAAAACTGCATGTTTTTTTGTTAATTTGCGCTCTAAGTGAATCAGGCTCAATGCATACCGACTGATATCAGGATCACTGGCTACTTCATAATCATCAAACAAATCAGCAACACAGCTTAAACCATAAATCAGATTCTGCTCACCATCATAAATACTTGGCACATCAATGGAATCAAGCTGAAAAATACTATTAATGCTTGCGTTAAAAAACTCTTCGACA
>CAWUKA010000136.1:0-4074 GCA_963922965.1 uncultured Gammaproteobacteria bacterium
TCCACTCTCGTCATCGCTAACTATCGTTGGATTATCTCCATCATCAATAACCACGCTAGCTCGATCAGGGGCATGATCAGCTACCATTGGTCTGTGAATGGCTCCGGGAGCAAGGCTGAGATGCTCTTCGACAGGTGCTTGGCTATTCGTAGGGGTGGGGACAAGTGTTACCGCTGCGAGTTGTTGGTTTTGCCAATCGGCAATTGCGTAGTGCAGGTGGTTGGCTAAGTCTGATGCGCTAGTTGCGAATCTAGCTTCATTTATCAGCCAGCTCAGCACTGCTCGGAAGTCTGAATCCGAACAGTAACAAATATATCGCCAGCTGTTTGGGTGCTGTTCGATTTCAGCTTCGAGTTCTGCGCATGCGTGAGGCGGCCAGCCAACCCCTACCAGACCCTGCTTAATAGTGGTGATTCTGATAGCATGACGTGGTAACGGTAGGATCGCATCTAGTAAACGAATCATCTCTGCGGTGCTGACTGTTTCTCTGTCTCGAACTGGCATTAGTTTACCTCTTCTCATTTAAAGTTGACAATTATAGGTCGTTTTTAGCAAAAGTCACTGTTTCTTTCTAAGGACATACCTGCTGTGATGAGGTTAGCACGATGGTTGAATGAAATTGATAGTAGCAATCAGGAATAAATTTTGTTAAGTTTTTGCCTTTATTGCACCGGGAACCGCAACCAATGCCCACCAGAGTATGAGTAAATCTTTATTAAAATCAACCCTAACCGTCTCAGTCATGACACTATTGTCACGTATTTTAGGTTTTAGTCGTGATGTGGTGCTCGCTCACGTGTTTGGTGCTATGGCGAGTATGGATGCTTTTATTATCGCCTTCAAAATACCGAACTTTATGCGTCGCATTACTGCCGAGGGTGCATTCTCGCAAGCCTTTGTGCCGGTGTTAGCAGAGTATAAGGCCAATAATACTGAGGCTGAGTTGCATGTGTTTATCAGCCGTATTGGCAGTTGCTTAGCACTCTCGTTGTTAGTGCTGATCTTATTCACCGAATGTTTTGCACCACAATTGATTCGGCTGTTTGCGCCTGGTTTCCGGATCGATGCAGTGCGGTTCTCATTGGCAGTGCAAATTGTGCATTATACCTTGCCGTATTTATTGTTTATTTCATTGGTCGCTTACTTGGCAGCGATTTTAAATGCCTACGGTCGGTTTGCGCTAGCGGCGTTAAACCCGATTTTTTTAAACTTGTGTTTGATCGCAGGGGCGCTGCTGGTGGCGCCGAGGCTGCAGCAGCCAGTGCTTGCACTTGGGTTTGCGGTCTTTGTTGCGGGTATCATTCAGTTGCTGGTGCTAATTCCTGCCGTGAATCAGCTAGGTTTGCGGCCACGGTTGCAACCGGTTTGGCGTGACCAAGGTGTACGCCGCGTCGTTGCTTTGATGTTGCCGGCTTTGTTTGGTGCTTCAGTGGCGCAGGTGAATTTACTTATCGATACCTTATTAGCATCGTTTTTGCCGATAGGCAGTGTGTCATGGTTGTATTATTCTGATCGGTTAACTTGGTTTCCGCTCAGCATTTTTGGGGTGGCGATTGCCACAGTGATTCTACCAAATCTATCACAACACAAAGCTGCACAAGACGATGCTGCGTTTGGTAATGCGCTCGATTGGGGCTTGCGCTTGGTGTCACTGATCGCGCTACCAGCAGCAGCGGGTCTATTTACTTTGGCCGGTCCATTGTTGGCGAGCCTGTTTCAAAGTGGGCAATTTACCAATGTTGATGTTGTGCTTGCGAGTCGTAGTTTAAAAGCGTTTGCGCTTGGCTTGCCAGCGATGATGTTGATTAAAGTATTTGCTTCAGCATTTTATTCTAACCAGGATGTCAAAACACCGGTGAAAATCGGTTTGTTAGCGATGTTGATGAATACGATCACGAGTTTGATATTGTTGCTACCGCTTGCTCACCTTGGTCTGGCGATTGCAACAACGCTTTCAGCTTGGTTAAATGCGCTGTTGTTAGGTTTTGTGTTGGTGCGACGTCGCGGCATCCAGTTTCAGCAATGCAATAGTTTTTTTATAACTCGCGTGGTGTTAGCAACCTGCGTGATGGTTGTGTTGATTGAACTGATATCAGCACCGCTGTCAGTTTGGTTGGCTGCTAGTATGCTGGAGCGCATAGGACGTTTGCTGCTGACTATTGTGGTTGCAAAACTATGTTATGTCAGTGCTGCAGCGTTACTTGGTTTGCGTTGGCAGGATTTCAAATGACCGATATCGTTCGTGGCCTACATAACGTCAAGCCTCAGCATCAGCAAGCAGTGGTAACCATCGGTAATTACGATGGTGTGCATCTCGGTCATCAGTCAATCTTACAAACAGTGATGGCAATCGCACGTGCTAACAACACCTATGCTGGTGCGATGATCTTTGAGCCTCAGCCACAAGCTTTTTTTCGGCCCCAGCAAGCTGCCGCACGCTTGACTAGTTTAACCAATAAAATTGCATTGCTTGCTGATTTTGGATTAGATTTCGTGATTTGCATGCGCTTTAATGCTAGCTTTGCTGCACTCTCCGCTACTGCATTTGCTGACAGTGTTCTGCACCAAGCGCTGCGGGTGCAAGCAGTGGTAGTTGGTGATGATTTTCGCTTTGGTCAACAGCGTCAAGGTGATTTTAACGCCTTGCAAGTCTATGCCACTCAATATGGATTTACCGCCAGCCGGGTCCCTAGTTATTTATTAGGTGGTGAACGAGTCAGTAGTACCCGGGTAAGGCAAGCGTTGGTCGAGAGTGATTTTAACTTGGCTGCTCAACTACTCGGTCGACCTTACGCGGTCTGTGGCAAGGTGATTCGAGGGGATCAGCGTGGTGGTCGCCAGCTTGGTGTGCCAACGGCTAATATCAAGCTAGGTCACCCGAACCCACTGAGCGGTGTTTTTCTGGTGCAAGTTGCTGATTTCGGGTATGGTGTGGCTAATTTGGGTGTGCGGCCAACAGTCGATGGTAAGCGCCGCTTGCTAGAAGTCCACTTATTTGATTTTGATGGCGATCTATACGGCAAGCGACTGCAAGTCGTTTTTTTGAAGAAAATCCGACCTGAACAGCGTTTTGTCTCACTTACTGCTCTCACGCAACAAATTTTTGCCGATATCAAACAAGCGCAAGCTTATTTGCAAGAGATAAACCATGATTGATTACAAATCGACACTGAATTTACCGAGTACTGCTTTTCCAATGAAGGCAGCACTGGCACAGCGCGAGCCAGAGCGCTTACAACAATGGGCCGAACAAGATATCTATCAACAGTTGCGTCAGCAGCGTCAGGGCCGCGACAAATTTATCATGCATGATGGCCCGCCTTATGCGAATGGCCGTATTCATATCGGTCACTGCTTAAATAAAGTATTGAAAGATATGATCATCAAATCCAAATCACTGAGCGGCTATGATGTGCCGTATGTGCCAGGTTGGGATTGTCATGGCCTGCCAATTGAAATTAAAGTCGAACAAAAGGTCGGTAAAGCGGGAGATAAAGTTTCAGCAACCGCGTTTCGTCAGCATTGCCGTGAGTATGCAGCGAGTCAAATTGAGTTACAACGCGAAGGCTTTAAGCGCCTTGGTGTGCTTGGCGATTGGCATAACCCATACATTACTATGGATTATCAATACGAGGCAAACATCATCCGCGCCTTGGCCCGTGTGGTTGAAAATGGTCATTTACAACGTGGTTATAAACCGGTGTACTGGTGTTGTGACTGTGGTTCGGCATTGGCTGAAGCGGAAGTTGAGTATCAGGATAAAACCTCGTTTGCCATCGACGTTGCCTTCCATGTAAAAGACCCAACTGCTTTTCAGGCTTTGACAGGTGTTGCTGAAGCTCAGCAAATTGCTTTTCCAATTTGGACTACCACGCCATGGACCTTGCCAGCCAACCAAGCGGTTGCGCTGGGTGCTGGAGTCGAGTATGTGGTGGTGGCCTGCCCCGATAGTCCAAAGTCACTAACCCATATCGTCGTTGCTAAGCAGCTGGTTGATGAGGTGATGGTGCGTTATGGTTGGTCTAATTATCAAGTCTTGACGACGGTTCAAGGTCAAGTATTTGAATTGTTGCG
>CAWUKA010000137.1:0-4036 GCA_963922965.1 uncultured Gammaproteobacteria bacterium
AGTTCAATCTGATCAGCCCAGCTGCCACGCCGCTAATGCGGCTCGCAGTGGGCTGTGACAATCTTGTAACAGCTGGTAATCAATTCATGCGGTTATAACCTATGATTCACGATCTTCGTTGACAGCAACCGAGGTTACAGTAGAACCAGTGGTGGTTTGATTATTCGATTCGCGCTGTTGCTGGTTAGCTTGCTTCTGTGCACCACGGTCGCCAGCCTGGTGTTCACAGTTTTGGTCACGATGACCGTTGTTATTGCGGTTTTTCCGGCGTGAGCGTTTACGACGATTATTGTTACTGTTATTGTCTCGGCTTTTGGCAGTATGTTCATTCGCTGCTGTCGATTTAGCCTCTAGATCCTGAACCACATCACCTTGCTGCAAACTTTCAATTGCACGTTCGAGTTTATTGACATTTAAGTCAGCTTGTTGTTGGCCTTGTGACGACCGACCTTGATTATTGCGCGATTTGTGTTGATTGTTATGTTGTTGCGAGCGACGCTGGCCTTGGCGCTGTTGTTGAGGTTTACGCTGCTGGTTACGCTGGCCTGAGCGGCGCCGTTGGCTACGCTGCTGTGGTTTTTTAGTAGGTTTTTGAAATTTACTAACTAGCCACTCGTATAAACGTAGCAATAGCTGTTTTTGCTGCGGTGCTTTGCTGCCAGGTGTTAGATGTACTGATTGAATCGCTGGCTGCTCAAATGATAGGTAAGTATCTTTTGAGGCTTCCTCAACGATTTCTTCGCTACTCAACGTCGCTAATGCATAACTAGCTGGTTTGCTGGAAGCGGATGCGACTTCATCAGTGCGCATGCGTTTAAGGTAGTAGTGTGGTGTTTCTAAAAATTGATTTGGAATCAGCAACACTTCAACTTGGTAATCCTGCTCAATCGAAGTCAGTACGCCACGCTTTTCATTCAACAAAAAGGTTGCAACTTCAACCGGTAGCTGCGCTTGGATTTGACCAGTTTTTTCTTTCATGGCGTCTTCTTCGATCAAACGCAAGACCGATAATGCTAACGATTCAATATTTCGGATGGTACCTTGCCCACTGCAGCGCGGACAAATCACTTGGCTAGATTCACCGAGCGAAGAACGCAAACGTTGGCGCGACATTTCGAGTAATCCAAAACGCGAGATACGACTAACTTGCACCCGCGCACGATCATACTGCAAAGCATCACGTAGGCGATTTTCGACTTCGCGCTGATTTCGGTTTTGCCCCATATCAATGAAGTCAATCACAACTAAACCACCTAAGTCACGCAAGCGTAATTGGCGAGCGATTTCATCTGCAGCTTCGAGATTGGTATGTAACGCTGTTTCTTCAATATCGCCACCACGGGTAGCTTTAGCTGAGTTGATATCAATTGAAGTCAAGGCTTCAGTGTGATCGATGACAATAGCACCACCAGAACTTAATCGAACTTCACGCTGATAGGCAGTTTCGATCTGACGCTCAATTTGAAAGCGGTTGAAGAGCGGTACGCTGTCTTTGTAAAGCTTGACCCGCTTGGCGTAATCTGGACGAACAATTTCAATGTGCTTTAGCAAGCGCTGATAAATTGACTCGTCATCTATTAAGATTTCACTAGTATCGCGTCGCAAGTGATCACGCACAGCCCTGATGGTGATATCGCTCTCTTGATAGATTAGCAGCGGGGCTTGCTTGTCTTGGTACACTTGCTTGATGGCAGACCAATGCTTGAGTAAAACGGCGAGATCCCATTGCAACTCTTCGACTGAACGACCAACACCAGCAGTGCGGACAATTACACCCATATCTTCTGGTATCGCCAGCTCGCTTAAGGCCGCGCGCAGCTCGCTGCGGTCATCACCATCTATACGGCGTGAGATACCACCGGCACGTGGATTATTCGGCATCAATACCAAAAAGCTACCAGCGAGACTGATGTAAGTGGTAAGAGCAGCACCCTTGGTACCGCGCTCATCCTTATCTACCTGTACTAATATCTTTTGTCCGACTTTAATCAAGTCTTTGATATTTGACTGACGTTGTTCACCACTGGATCCAGCTTCAGTGGTGGTCTGGTGATAGTCAGGGGAAATTTCTTTCCAAGGCAAAAAGCCTTGACGATTGGAGCCAAAATTAACAAAAGCTGCTTCTAGACTCTGTTCAACCCGGGTGATCTCGCCGACATAGATATTAGCTTTTTTCTGTTGCTGACCTGGCTTCTCTACATCAAAATCATACAAAAATTGCCCGTCGACAAGAGCAACACGCAGCTCTTCTTGCTGCGTGGCATTTATTAACATTCTTTTCATTGGTAAATTCCATTAAGGCTTACTCAACCCGATAGTGGGGAACAAGCAAACATATTAAAAAGCAACCGCTTTCACCTAAAATTTTGTTTGGTCCGCACCGACCGCTGATTCAATCAAAGTGGTCATACTGGTCATAAAGTAACTGGGTGATGGCTTTTGTTGCGCCATGGACCATTAAGCACGGCACTATACTAAGTTTTGTTAATTTTCTCAATCACCTGATGCCTGATATTAATAAGTTGGCTTAAACAGTGGCATTAAAACAAGAATTTTGGCTTTTCTGATGGTAAAAAACGTGCGAGTATGCGAATTGCCAGCACCGAAATAATAAAAAGCGCAATGATTTACGAGTTTACAGCAGCGGAGCAGGAGTATTATCGACTTCTCTCAAATAGCAGTGACGCTAACTTAATTAAGCAGCAGCGGCTTAAGTGTAGCCAAGTGTTAGTTGTTGGCGCAATTAATATCGCGGCGATTGTGTTACAACAAATTGCGATCGCAGGCATTGGCACCATACGCATCATTGATAAGACCACATTATCCAGTAAGCATATTGACCATGCCTTGCTATGCCCGTCTGACATGGGTCGATCAGCAGCCCAAGCAGTAGCCCAAGCACTGCAACAGCTCAATCCGCATATTGATATTGCTCCGCTAGCAACAACAATCAGCCCAAATTCCATACAAGATGTTATCAAACCGTTTGATGTTATCGTTTGCCATAGCCAACAATTGGCTGAACATTACCTAATCAACGATGCCTGCGTCAGCCAAGCAAAGACTGTCGTCATGTTACACGGTTCAGAGGAAAAAGCTGAGTGTCTCACCTTCAATGGCATGGGGCGGCCATGTTTACGCTGTGTTCACCCAAATCCACTCAGCTTAGCGCAGCAAACCAACCCAATATCGCTCGGCACCACACCGACCATCATGGGGGGGTACGCCGCTAACCAAGTGTTGCGAGCGCTACAACTCAACACTGACGAGCGAGTTATTATCAGCTCTGCACAAGCATTTGATAGCAACAGCTCTGCCTTCAAAGAGCTTGCCTTAACCACCTACTTAAACTGCCCATTATGTGGGCGTCGTAAGACTTTTACTGATTTACACGGCCATACCTTTCAGCCTGTACCTGTGGAACAATCATCACTGACTCTGACTGAAGAAGCTGAAGAAGAAAAAATCCGTTAACACACATTAGAGGTAACCATGTCGACTCAAAATTATCATTACAAAGCCGCCTACTTGACTTGGGCAACTATCGTTTTATTTTATTTTTATCAATATATGCTCCGCGTTACCCCAGGGGTGATGGTTGATGAATTGCGTGCTGACTTTAATGTCACTGCTGAACAATTTTCTTTGCTTGGTTCGTTTTACTTGCTGGCTTACTCAATTTCGCAAGTACCGCTTGGCTTCATTGTTGATTACATTGGTGTGCGCAAAACTTCAATGTTGTCTCTATTGATTTGTATTCTCAGCACTGCATTATTGAGCCAAACCCATTTTTATTCACTTGCCATTGCTAGCCGGTTTTTGATTGGCTTAAGCTCAGGCGCCGCACTTATTGGTGCGTTTAAAGTAATTGCTGATCAACATGCACCTAATCGTAAGGCTCTATTGATGGGTGCAACACTCACTTGTGGTGTTTGTGGCGCCTTAGTTGCTGGTGAACCATTGGTATTTTTACTCGAGCACAGTGGTTGGCGCTTAGCGACATTGTATTCGGGTGGTGTTGGATTAGCGATTTTAG
>CAWUKA010000138.1:0-4035 GCA_963922965.1 uncultured Gammaproteobacteria bacterium
ACATGAGCACCAGTCAGTGTTACTGTATCGGTTGGTGGCATAGACCAGTCCGAAAGGTCTAAGTAACCTAGACTTGGTAAACGGTTATCACAGACCGCTTGCACTAAGCAAGCGATACCGGCAAGCGAACATGGATTACCGGCTAATTCGAGTAGCCTTAGTTTAGGTAAATAAAGACTGAAGAGCTGCTCGAGATGCTGAGTTATTAACTCATTATTGGCTAGCTTCAAACTATGTAAAGCAACGAGACCTGGATGTTTAGCTATAACTTCGACACCAAATTTAGTCTGTTCGCCAAGCTGATTGTTAGAAAAATCAAGATGACACAATACTCCATAGCAAGCTATATTGAGCAAGTTCGTTAAACTTCTTTCGAGCTCTACTTGTTCACCGCGACCACGCAAACTACCGCAATCGATGATGCCGCTTAGACTAAGACTATCGAGCACCTTAGCATGAAGTTTTAGACGATAGGTCAATTCACTGAAGGTAGCGATCCCAAGTAAGTTATCTGACAAATTCAATGCACGGATATGTTCTAAAGTGGTGGCATCAAATAGAGCGAGATGGTGATGAGATAAACCAACGTTGGTGTAACTTAGGACTAATGAGCGCTTGTTAGCTGTTTTTGCTGTCTCCCGCTGTGCTTCGATAAGTTTTTTGCCGGCTTTTGTTGGCAATTTTGTATTGCTCAAACCAAAGCTGGTGACTTGGCTAATAGCAATTATATTTAGCAGTGTAAGCAATTGACCCTCAGTACTGTGGTTCATACTGATATCAACACTGACAACGGCAGGTTGACCGGCAGTCGGCAGTGCGCAAATAACCTGCTTTAAACGATCAAAGGTAATATCAGCAACAGGCTGCTCTAGGTAAAGCTCAAGCCGCCCATCCGAGCTAACATGTTGTTGTAATGCTTCCATTGTATGTGCATTACCGTACAACAAGCGATTGCTGGTAGAAGAACAAAAATCTGCAAAGCGACCAACAGAACTTGTAATGACTCCACCAAATACTTGTAAAACCGGTGAGGCAACCTCAGTTACAGCTTGCGGCACACCAGCCGCCTGGAGACTACATTTGAGCATACCAACGACTAACTGATCACTGGTGCCTTTATCAACTGATTCTACACCACTGCTGTGCTTGACAGACACCTTGGATGCTTGCTGCTGCTTACCGCGCGGCGTAAGTGGTGGTGGTTCTGGGTTCGGCGCTAATGTCGGATCAAGTTTGGCCTCAGCGGTGCGAGCCTTACGCCGCAGTGGGTCAGCTTCAAGTTGAAACCCATGTATAAAACGCTGATAGTATGTAGAACTTGTATCAGCTGGCGCATGCTGCGCTGCTCTGGTTTCAGCTGCTGGCCTTGCTACGGGTACTGGTGACTGGTAATAAATAGTTTCACCACGTTCAATTTGCTGTACTAATTCAGCAAAAATAGTCTTGGCATCATAGCCATCCTTAGTGAGAAAACAATCGTAGTGATTGATACCGTTATAAGCGATAAAGATGGGTGGTTGTTGATCGACATTCAGTGCTTGCTGAACGATCGCTTGACCAGCACCGCTTGACTGAATAAGCAAGATAGAGCAGTTTAGTATTTTTTGTATCGCGCATCGCTCAATATCCCCACCCCAAACACCTTGACGAATAGTCATAACACAGTGCTCAATACTTTCACCAGTACCTCGCGCAAGGAATTGTTCAAATTCCCCAGGGTGTTGTTCAATATAATCAGCAACCTCATGCCGTAAAGCTTCATGTGACTGATTTACTTGTAAGGCAATCGCTTGATAAAAACAATTACCGTCACCTGGTATGGCTTGAAATTGCAAACCAGGATGTGGCATGTGCGGGTCAAGTGATTGATAATCTGGCGCAGCAGGTATTAATTGCTCGCACTCAGAGAGAATCGCACATAACCCGTCATTCGTTAGTGCTAGCAACTGACTTTGACCGGGTGGCTGCAGATCAGCATGCGCTTGCCAAGCGCTCAGTTGCTCTTCGTAACTCTGTAGTGTTCGAGCAATCGCATCGTGTGGAATCCGCTTAGACTCACCATTCAGCCAACTTTCAAGCTGCTCAGTTGTAGGAGTTGTAGGCTGATCAGCCGCTGGCTGAAATGCCCAGGGTTCTAAGATAGCGCTAACAGCAGCTGTGCTAGTTTCAAATAGTGCATGAACAAAACCAGCATAGTCAGGCTGTGTAGTCACTGCGGGGAATCCTGCCAGCACCGCGAATGCGTGCCAGCGATTCCAATTAAATTGTAAGTCAGCACAAGCTAGTTTGATGTTGCGACGCTCTGTAGCCCAGCTATCACTCTTTGGTGGCTCGAGTGTGAGTTCTGAAATCGCCGTTACGATATCAGCATGCGGCTTTTGTTGTAGCTGCTGTGTTAAGAGCGGCAAATAGTCATTGGTAGTTATACTTGCCGAAGCTTCTGCTACAAGCAAATCGGTGATACCCATCTCTAACTGCCATGCAATCCAGATTGCGGTTTCTTGCTGCCAAGCTGGCACTTTTTCAACATAAGCATATTTTGCTGCAGGATTCGATGTTGCTGAACTTGAATTCTGGTACTGTGCTTGATGCCAATACATATGACCCAGTGCGACAAATGCTAATAATTGTTGCTGTGTTAGAGTGAGTGACTGACATAACCTTGTGACTTGACTTTCAATTTGTACTGACAGACAACTACCTGAGCCTTTGCCAAAAGCTCGGCTGATTCGCTCTAATACAAGCTTGACTTCACTACTAACGCCTAATGAGCAATGAATCAGCGGTATCGGCGCTAGTGTTTGCTGTTCATGTCTACTTTTATTTGCTTGCACTGGGTGGTAATCAGCATGTAACTCTATCGCGTACTCCTCAGATTGCCAACAACCACGCAGCTCGATGTTGCCGAGGCCAAGCTGTACTGCTTTAGTGTAAGCAGCTGGAATTTTTTGTTGAAGCAGTGTAGCGATTGGTTTGATCGGCACAGCCACCGCACCATGATCAAACTCAATCGCAATCAGTGTTGGCAAACCAGCAACTACAGTGGCTGTTGCATCAGCTAATTGTTGCTGCCAGTGCTGATAACAACCAGCTGATGGATCATGACGAGTGGCTTCCCTGCCCTTGAAATCTTCTGCATGCTGTTCAAAATCCATCGCTTGGATTAATCGAGCATCTGCTTCAGCAGTTGCTTGCTGTCGTGATTGCTGAATGCCTTGATAACGCTGCATGACTGCAGCATCTATTGCTTTATTGAGTTGCTGCCAGCTGATTTTTACATCATTAAAAAGTTGTGTTAGCACGACTGGCTGCTGCTGGATAAAATGAATCAAAGCTTGAGTCTGATGACCGAGTGTTAGCATTTGAGTTAGCGCTTCAACATCTTGTTTGGCAACTTGTGAAAGAGGTAATAACTGCATATAGTGCGTTACTGCTTGCTGCCAGAGTAATGGGTTAATCCAGTCTGCGTCATTCACTGCTAAACAATCAGGTACGGCGATTGATTGCTCGCTTAGATACACCCGCAACAATGGTGCAAGATAGCCAAGCAACCAGGGTAATTGTTTTGCAATAGTTGAGTGATGCAATATTTTAGCGACTTGCTGTCGGCTATTTGATGGATATAATGTATTACCATTCTCCTCCGACAGCGCAAGCTCAGCAACCAAGCGCTGTTTCAACTGTAAGCGAGTTTCATCCAACTGAGCAGGAGAGATAGTTGGACTGGCTTGTCGATGCCAATCAGCCACACGCCCAGTAAGTTCGTGATATTTATTCCATTGCATAACCGCACTTAACCGCTGCTGATGCTGTAACAAATCACTGATACCGGCACGTAAGTCATCAAACTCTTGCTGTTGAGTTGCTAGTACATCATCGATACCTTGCTGTAACTGACACGACAAGCGGTGAAAACTATCGACCACCGTGTCGTATAACACTGCATTTTGTCGATACAATGCATCAAAGTTCGCTTGTAGCTGTTGTCGCAATGCCTTCATTTCCGTAAACACACTTTGTTAACGCTGATTGATT
>CAWUKA010000139.1:0-3944 GCA_963922965.1 uncultured Gammaproteobacteria bacterium
CTAGCTCTGCGGAACCTGGCTTCAATGAACCATGATCAAGCAGTCGAATAACGATACCTTCAGAATTATTCTTCAGCTCAATTGACTCTTCCTTGAGATCATCCTTTAACGCAGTTGCGAGCTTACGAAAATCACGCTTTTCAATATCACTACCAGTGATTTCAGCATCGTCACGCGCCAAGTGTTTACGCTCACGATCAGTAGTTTTCTGTCTAATCTGATTGACCAAGGTTGGTTGTGGCCGACCGGGACTAAACTCTTGATTGAGCAAGGTGGTACCTTTCGGTATATCTCTTGCAACCATATCGCGTTGCACACCAAACGCATACTGCATTGAGCCAGCAAGTTGCTTAAACTTCAGCGCATCCATTTCTGAAAAAGTAAGCAACAGCACAAAAAAGCATAGCAACAACGACATTAAATCAGCAAAGGTCATAACCCAGGCGGGAGCGCCACTCGCTTCTTGTTTCTTGGGTTGGCCTTCATCCATCGATTAATCCTCGTGATTATCGCCATCTTGATTAGCAGTACCGGCTGGCATGTAAGCCATAAGTAACTGCTCAATCACACGTGGATTTTGCCCACTTTGAATACCATTCAAAGCATCGATGATTAACATCTTGGTACGCCGCTCTTCATCACTACGCATAGCAAGCTTATCAGCGATAGGCGCCGCAATCATATTTGCGATCATCGCACCATATAATGTCGTTAGCAGCGCCACCGCCATCGCCGGACCAATCGACTTTGGATCATCCATTGCGGAAAGCATTTGTACCAAACCAATCAAGGTACCAATCATACCCATCGCCGGTGCCACATCAGACAATGACTTAAAAATTTTCTGACCAAGCTCATGCCGCTCTACGGTTTGATTAATTTCTCGCATCAAAGTTTCGCGTACCACCTCTGGTTCTAAGCCATCAACCAAATGCTGAATACCTTTATCTAGGAACTCAACTCCTGACTTTGATTCCTCTAGTGACAACAGACCACCTTTGCGCGCCATGTCTGCTAATTCAAGCGCACTCTTAATCAGTTTTTCAGTATCTTGAACTTTGAGAGTAAAAGCTTTGATGGCAACTTTGATTGCACCAAAGAATTGTGCTAGCGAGAACTTCATCAACACTACCATCAAACTACCGCCGATCACGATTAGCATTGATGGAATATTAACAAACACCTCAGGCGATCCGCCCAAGATCATTGCCGTCAAGACAATGGCAAAAGCACCGATCAGTCCGAATAGGGTTGCGATATCCACAGCATACTCCGTAGCATAACGTTCATACTATAAACAGTCATACCGTTTAAAATTTGATTCTCTTGCTTTTAATTTACATTTAAGTATTAGCCATAATTAGTCATCCAGCCAGGTAGTTTCAGCAAAACACAGCATTGACTCGGAGATTAAACTTGGCTAAATTGACAACACTCAACGGCGAGCATTCGGGGTAAAACATCTTGACCAAATCAACAACAGTTAACTTTGAAACCAAGCTCGAGCAGCTCGATCAAATCATTGAACAGGTTGAGAGCGGGCAGCTTAGCTTAGAACAATCTCTTGAGCAGTTTGAACAAGGCATGAAGTTAATCAAGAGTTGTCAGCAAGCACTAAAAAAAGTTGAACAAAAGGTTAGCATTCTACTTCAGCAACACGATCAGGCAACACTTGAGCCCTATCAAGATACTGAATAAATGGACGCCAGAACTACGCGCTTCCTTCAGGATTGCCAACAGCGAACCACACAGCAGTTTCAACAGCTATTGGAGCAGCAATCAAGCATTCCTGCACGCTTATGCGAAGCGCTAAGCTACGTCCTACTCCAACCCGGCAAATGCCTACGACCTGCCTTAGTTTACGCTGCAGGTGCGCTGTTTGAGACACCGAAAGACTGGCTAGGCACCCCTGCGAATGCGATCGAAGCAATCCATATTTACTCACTGGTCCATGATGACTTACCGGCGATGGATGATGATGACATGCGTCGTGGTCGCGCTACTTGCCATAAGGCATTTGACGAAGCCACTGCCATTTTAGTTGGCGACTGCCTGCAAAGCATGGCCTACAGCATGTTAAGCACAGCTGATCAACTCAACCCTATGCAAAAAGTTAATATGATTCAGACACTTGCCCAAGCAAGTGGTGCAAACGGTATGGTTGGTGGTCAATACTTGGATTTACAGGCTAGTGGTAGTGGACTTAGCTTAATCGAGCTTAAGCAATTACATCGGCAAAAAACCGCTGCTCTGATCAGCGCAAGCCTTGAGCTTGGCGCAATTGCAAGCGGCCAAACCGATCATAACGTACTCGAATCGCTACAAGCTTTCGGCCAGTGTATTGGTCTTGCCTTCCAAATTAAGGATGACATCCTTGATATTGAGGGTGATAGTGTAACTTTGGGTAAGCCAAATGGTACTGATATCAGGAATAACCGCACCACTTACCCGAGCCTGATCGGGCTAGAGCCAGCGAAACAACACTCAACAGATCTGCTAGAAGAAGCAGTAGCGATACTTGATGCCCTCCCTGGCGATACCTCATACCTGCGCGCCCTCGCCCACGTGATGGTCGATCGTAACAGCTAACTTGCAACCGATTGATGAAAAAGGCATCATACTTGGCATATTAGGACGAATGATGCACAGAAAATGTCAACCCAAGATAACTACCCATTACTGAGTCAAATTGACTGCCCACGTGACTTGCGCCGGCTTAAATCCAATCAACTCCATGCGCTAACAATAGAGCTACGTGCTTACTTGATGGAAGTGCTCGACACCTGTGGCGGCCACCTTGGCGCGAATCTAGGGACTATCGAACTCACTGTAGCATTGCACTATCTCTTTAATACACCCAACGATCCGATCATATGGGATGTCGGCCACCAAGCCTACCCACACAAAATCTTAACCGGACGACGCGACCAAATTGCTAGCATACGTCAACTGGATGGCTTAGCACCATTCCCGTGTCGAGAAGAGAGTGAATACGACAACTTCGGTGTCGGCCACTCCAGCACTTCAATTAGCGCCGCACTCGGTATGGCTATCGCCGCCAAGCAACAAGGCAAGCGCCAACAAACTATCGCCGTTATCGGTGACGGTGGTTTAACTGGTGGCATTGCCTTTGAAGCGCTCAATCATGCTGGTGTCCTCGACACTGATCTCATTATCATTCTGAATGATAATAATATGTCGATTTCACCGAATGTCGGCGCACTATCAAATTATCTGACCCGAGTCTTATCGAGCCCAACCTATGCGAGCTTGCGTGAAAATAGCAAAAAAGCCTTGGCGTTATTACCACCGATTAAGCGCTTTGCTAAACGTACTGAAATGCATGTTAAAAGCATGTTAGCAGCGGGGGCACTATTTGAAGATTTTGGGATTCATTATTTCGGTCCGGTTGATGGCCACAACTTAGAAACGGTACTCTCAACCCTAAAAAACATCGCTCAGTTGTCTGGACCACGATTGCTGCACTTAGTAACAACAAAAGGTAAAGGTTTCGCCCCAGCTGAACACGACCCAGTGAAGTACCATGCGGTGAAAGCTGGATATCTTAGTAATACTAATGATAAAAAAACTAATGCACGCAGCATGAGCTACTCCGCTGTGTTTGGCGATTGGCTCTGCGATATGGCTGCCAAAGATAATCGTCTCGTCGGTATCACACCAGCAATGCGCGAAGGCTCTGGCATGCAAACTTTTGCCGAGCAATATCCCGAACGCTATTTTGATGTCGCCATTGCCGAACAGCACTGTGTCACTTTCGCTGCTGGACTTGCTTGCCAGGGCATGAAACCAGTGGTTGCCATCTATTCGACCTTTTTACAGCGGGGTTATGATCAACTGATTCACGATGTAGCGCTACAAAAACTACCAGTGGTGTTTGCTATCGACCGCGCTGGCATCGTTGGCGGTGACGGTGCAACCCACTG
>CAWUKA010000140.1:0-3764 GCA_963922965.1 uncultured Gammaproteobacteria bacterium
TCACTTTTTCTAGTTTGTGACAACATAAAACGTTTAAAAGGTTTTTGAGCTAGTGTCAAAGCCTGGCCAGCTTGGATCTGTTCATTCATATAAGGACTAACCGCTTTTTCATAAGCCTCACTAAACACTGGACCCATAATAAAAAAAGTTAAAAACAAAGCGACTGAAATTAAAACTTGATTGGTTGGCGTCGACTGTAAACCAAGTGCCTGACGCAAAATAGATAGCACGATAATAATTCGAGTAAATGACGTCATCAACATCAATAAACCTGGTAACAGGCTTAAGATGGTCATGATGAATAAAATCTGTAAACTTATACTGTAAGTTTGACTACCGTCACTATCAGTCACTAGCTTGATAGCTTGCAAATCACTGTTCGCCGCATAACTCATCATCGGCATAAGCAAACAAGAAAGTAGTAGTAGCCGTAGTAATTTTAGCTTCATTATTCTACTTCTTTGACTAAACAGCTTTGCAAGCGCCGAGCAAAGCTCTGCTCTGAAGAGATACTATTAACTTTATTTTCAGCATCTACGCTAAGCAATGGTGTTATTTGATTGGCAGTAATACCGATTAATAACTGTTGATCGGCAACTTCAACTAAAACTAATTTTTCTTTTATACCAATAGAATAACTTGAAATAATTTTTATATGTGATGTCATTGTACGACTGGTGAAGCCGATGCGATTAATTATATAGGCAATCAATAGAATAAATACGATAATAACCAGCGATGAAATCAACAGTGACCAGATACTTGGCGCCGCAGGTAGAGCTAAACCAGGAGTAGCTGTCTCTGCCGCTGCAAATGCAGTACTGCTTACAATTAGAAAAAAAAATTGTATCAAAAACTTTATCATACTAACTTTTTAATCCTATCAGCTTGACTAATGACATCAGTCAAACGAATACCAAATTTATCATTCACAACCACGATTTCGCCATGCGCAATCAGTGTACCGTTGACCAATACATCTAGTGGCTCACCAGCCAATCGATCCAACTCAACCACGGAACCATGATTTAATTTTAATAAATCACGAATGGTTAATTTGGCACGCCCAACCTCGATTTGAAAGGTTATTGGAATATTGAGAATGACGTCAAGTCGCGCATCACTAACTACGCCACTATCTAAATCAGCATCATCGCGGTCACCGCCAGCATCAACTAATTCAACCTGTTCGGCTTTTTCAACCATATCATCAGCAAATCCATCATCGCCGCTAGCTGCATCACTACCCGGCTGTACTGGCTTATCGCTAGCAGTAGCATCATCTTGATTTTGATCATCATCACTCATGGTCTACTCCATATTAATAAGTAATTCTATCTAATAATTGCACAGCAAAATTATCGCCACTAACTCCAGTCTTAACATGATAGCTTGGTACTGACTCAATAAATAAACGTCCAGTTTCCGGCATCTCAACTGGAATGATATCACCAGTTTTTAAATTCATGACTTCTTCTAATGACAATTCAAACGTCAGCATGCTGGCGTTTATTTCAAGTGGACAATACAACATGCCAGCTTTTAGTTCTGAACTCCATTGCTCATCAATTTCATCAAGCTCAGCTGAATCACCACCCGCGTCAAGTTGTTGTCGAACAGGTTCAATCATCGTGTAAGGCATACAAAAATGTAACTCACCCGAACAGCCTTCGATATCAAACTCAAATACATTTAATAGTACAATATCAGTTTGCCCGACAATATTAATCATCTGTGGATTGGTTTCTGTACCGATATGCTCAATAGTAATGGCAAGTACGTGTCGCCATGCTGTTTCTAAGTCACGGATTACTAACTTTAGTAGTAAATCAAGTACTCGCAATTCAGTTGGTGCAAGTTTACGCTCAGCTAGCCCAGGCTTAGCACGGCCAACACCACCATAAAAATGCTCGACTAATGAATAACCCAGGTCTTCATTCATGACAAACATCGCGGTACCACGCAATGGCCTAATTCGAACTAAGTTCAGGCAGCATGGCTGCACTATACTTGGTCGATACTCAGAAAATTTAATCAAGCTGATTTCACGTACTTTAATTTCAGTGGTACGTCTGATCATACTCATGATGCTATCACGTAAATTACGCGCAAACTCTTCGTTGATACGATCAATCGCTGGCATGCGTCCAGCGACAATAGCGTTTTGTGCAGCAAAATCGAATTTGCGCGGACCATCTAAACTACCAGCATCATCAATTTCTTCTGGCTCACCAATATCCCCGCAATCAACACCATCAAGTAGTGCATCAATTTCATCTTGTGAAAGTATATCTTCGTCTGACATGTCACTGCATCACAAAGTTAGTTATTAGCACGTCTTCTACCCCAACAATATTTTCTTGCTCTTTAACAACATTACGAACTTCTTCTAAAATTTCACGACGTAATTTTTCTCGTGCTTCTATCGGTTGTAATTCACGATAAGACTTTTGGTTTAGCATCGTCAGCACGTTGTTCTTGATTAGTGAGTTGTGATCGCGGACTGCTTTTTGCACACGTTTATCGCGCATCAAGACACTAATTTCGAGCTGCAAGTATGTGACATAACCAGTGGTATCCTTAATATGAACCATGAAGGTGGGGACGAAGTCGACATACAATGCTTCACCCTCCATCACACCTTGAATGACACCATCTTTACCGATCTCATCGTCATAGCTATCCCCATCAGAACCTGCTTCGGGATCAACCACTGCTGCACTAGTAGGACTTTTGACAAAGATAAAATATGAAATCCCAACCCCAACGCCAACCAATGCCGATGCAGCTAAAGCAATTACCACATATTTCAGTTTGCCAGCCATAAGCTTACTTAAACTTGCTTTTGGTTTTGTCTGCTTGTCACCATCAACATCGAGATCTAAATCATCGCCTGCTGCTGGAGCTTCGGCAGCACCGTCAGCCTGCTGTTCGTCTTCTTCAGCCATGTCTCACCTATTGCCCTGTACCAAGCTTACTTGCTTAGAGATAAATTCCATATAAATCATTTAGTTAGATTTAACTTTAGCACCAAACTAAGCAGTATCACTCAACCTTTGCCAACGTTCGGTTTGAATTGCTCATTCGTTACAGTATCGAGACAGTATTGCTCATTTAATCTACTTTTGGTGCACTACTTAAGTATGAAAGGTTTTGCGTGCTTCGCAAAAAATCAATGTGCCTAAAGTTAAAAAAAATCTTGATATGATCTTAATTAGCACAAAATGTATTATTTTAGTGCTGAATGCAACGTGTTACTGCCAGGCAGTAGCTTAATCCAAACCTAAGGTTCACTGTGAACGCGGCGGCCTGAAAATTTACTTTGTTAATACCTGGTGTGCATCCTAGACAGGTGCAAGCGATGACAGTGAACTGAGAGGCACCTACCTATCGTACTTGCTATCACTCATCGAATGGACTGAAATACGCAGCAGCCCCCAACTGGGTTGCTCCTAATGAGCTCAAGCAGAACTACATATTCGATGCCGCTTTGGTAAAACCATGAACCTCTCCATGCTCAAGCATTTTTTGAGTGCTGAGGTTAATGGCAAACCGACCGAGGCGCTGTTTGATGGCCTCAACATCCAACATCATCCACAAATCATTTAAACCCATCAAGGTCAACACCCGGTGATTTCGATCAGCTTAAAAGATGTTGAGCCGGACACTTTTGCTAAATGCGTTGCAAAACTCAGCTCAGTAATGTCAAAATTATATCAGCAGTTTCGGCAGCAGCTCTATTCAGAGCAAATCGATACTGACAA
>CAWUKA010000141.1:0-3712 GCA_963922965.1 uncultured Gammaproteobacteria bacterium
CTCGTCAATCAGCAGCACCACCGGTTTGCCGTAGTAGAGGTTAAGGTATTCGGTTAGATTAACCAGCGCATCAGCAAGATCAGTTTCAGAGCCTTCTTGGGCAATAATTTTCTGCGCAAAGCGTTGTTTGTCGGTATCGATTTGCCCTGAATAGAGCTGTTGCCGAAACTGCTGATATAATTTTGACATTACTGAGCTGAGTTTTGCGATGCATTTAGCAAAGCTGTCTCGCTTAACGTCTTTCAAGCTCACAGAGATGACCGGGTGTTGACCTTGATGAGTTTGGATGGTTTGCGGATGATCAGCGATTTTCAAGTTATCAAACAGCGCCTTTGTCGGCTTGCCATCGACCTCAGCACTCAAAAAGTGTTGTAGCATGGACAAGTTCATGGTTTTACCGAAGCGCCGCGGGCGAGTGAGGACAATGATTTTGGCGCCATCATCCATGATTTCGTCTATCAAGAGGGACTTATCAACGAACAGGTAACGCTGATTTTTTTTGGAGCGATACTCAATCAGCTCTCTGAAATTCGAAACCCCAATCGGCACTTGCATGTGCTTAATCCTTCAATGCTCAAAATTAGCAACAAGTATAGCACTGGACTCACCAATGAGCACCTGTCCGGCTGATAGTATCCCTACACTAACACTTCAGGTTGACAGCATCATCCAAGATCGATCCTGCTGCATCAGGTATAGTGAACAAATTGCGCTTGCAGATGCTTGCACGTAAAATACAGTTTTTGTCTTGGGACGGTGGGTGATGAATATTCTTGGTATCGAAACATCGTGTGATGAAACTGGCGTCGCGATTTACAACGACGAGCGCGGCCTACTTGCTGATCAGGTGTATAGCCAATTATTGCATGAAGAGTTCGGTGGTGTTGTTCCTGAGCTTGCGTCGCGCGATCACATTCGTAAATTGTTACCATTAGTGCTACAAGTCTGTCAGCAAGCAAAGTTGGAAAAAAATCAATTATCAGCAATAGCTTACACCCAAGGTCCGGGCTTAGCAGGGGCGCTGCTGGTTGGTAGCGTGTTTGCTTGTACACTGGCTTGGGCATTACAGGTGCCTGCTATCCCAGTGCATCATATGGAGGGTCATCTGTTGGCGCCAATGTTAGAGGATAATAAGCCAGAATATCCTTTCCTTGCGTTATTGGTCTCAGGTGGCCATACCTTGCTGGTTGCTGTGCAACGATATGCGAATTACACCGTACTTGGTCAGTCACTTGATGATGCAGTTGGTGAAGCATTTGATAAAACTGCAAAATTACTCGGCCTCGGCTATCCAGGTGGTGCGCGCTTAGCGGCACTAGCTGAAGCTGGTGATGAAGGCCGTTTTCGTTTTCCACGACCCATGCTTGATAGGCCAGGTTTAGATTTTAGTTTTAGTGGTCTAAAAACCGCAGTTAGCCAAACTTGGCAAGCGCACAGTAGCGAGGCACAAGATGATCAGCTGCGCGCTGATATTGCTTGTGCCTTCCAGGCAGCTGTCGTTGAGACGTTGGTGGTGAAGTGTCAGCGTGCCATGCAACAAACCGGTCTCACGCGTTTAGTAGTGGCCGGTGGTGTTGGTGCAAACAAGCAATTAAGAGCTGAATTAAAACGCGTCGCGCAAGCTGAGAGTGGTGAGGTATTTTTTCCTCGCCCGCAATATTGCACTGACAATGGTGCAATGATTGCAGTTGCTGGTTACTATCGCTTGCAAGCAGGTGCACCTGGGTCAGACTCAATTACCATCAAACCGCGCTGGTCGTTGGCCCGGCCTGAGTGATGAGTTATTAAGATATTTTAGCACTCAGTTTGATTTTGTGTTCCGTGCCACTACGTAAGCGCTTGATGTTGTCGTAGTGCCTTGAAAAAATCAGTAAACTTACCAACAGTAGTGCTGGATGGGTGTAGGCGGGCAGTAGCCAGGTGGCATAAACCGGTGCTAGTAAGGCAGTCACGATCGATGCGAGTGAACTATAGCGCCAAATCAGTGCGCACCCGATCCAAGTAAACAGTAGCAGCAAGCCAAGCATTGGCGATAGGGCGATGATACCGCCAGCGGCAGTAGCAACACCTTTGCCCCCTTTAAATTGAAAAAAGACAGGATAGAGGTGGCCAAGCATGGTTGCTACAACGACCAGGCTTAAGTTTGGCAGGCTAAGCATAAAATAATGTCCAACTAGAACAGGCAGTGCCCCTTTTAGCATGTCACAGCAAAGAACTGCAGCCCCGGTTTTTTTGCCAGCAAGGCGTAACACGTTGGTTGCACCAGGATTGCCTGAGCCATGTTGGCGCGGATCACCTAATCCTATTAATCGGCAAATGATAACAGCGCTCGCGATCGAGCCGACCAAATAGCCGAGTAGGCTTAGTGCGATGGTGAGTGTTAGCATGCTGATGCTCCCTATCATTCAGGGTCTAATAAAGTTCCCTATTTAATTTTGTTCTTGCTAAGCTGTCAAGTTAGAATAAAGCATTTTAAGAGAAGGACGGGCTGATGAATAGTGACGAGAACAGAATTATCTGGATTGACCTCGAGATGACAGGGCTTGATTCGGATAATGATCGGATCATTGAGATTGCCACGATTGTGACTGATGGTAAGCTTGAAATCATTGCTGAAGGTCCGGTGATGGCAATTCAACAGCCAGAGATGGTATTGGCTACAATGGATAGCTGGAATACTCGTCAACACACCCAGTCTGGCTTGATTGAGCGAGTGCGGCAAAGCCAAATCACTGAAGCGGTGGCTGAGCAAAGGACAATAGAGTTTTTACAACAACATGTTGCAGCTGGTGTTTCGCCAATGGCTGGTAATAGTATCTGTCAAGACAGGCGGTTTTTACATCGCAGTATGCCGGCGTTAGAAAAGTTTTTTCATTATCGCAATCTAGATGTTAGTAGTATTAAGGAGTTAGCGAAGCGATGGGCACCAAGTATGCTGGCAGCTTTCAGCAAGCAACCACAACACTTAGCATTGCAAGATATTCGTGATTCCATCGATGAGTTGAAATACTATCGCGAACATTTTTTTAATTTTCCAGATCAGTAGCAATGATTTTTTTCAGTTATGCTAATAAGGCCTTGATGTGGCTTTGGTTTGACAATTTGTGCGTGCTGGCGTTCTAGAGCCCAGGCGACATGCTCTCGTACTAATGCTGATGGGTGTTGCTTCCTGGCGGTCAGTGCGGCGATGATGCGCGGGCTATTTGGCGCGTTGCCTAGCCCAATTGCAATGTTGCGTAACCAGCCGTGATAGCCAGCTCGGCGGATGGCAGAGCCAGCAGTTTTGCTGAGGAAAGTTGCCTCATCCCAATTAAATAAATCGACTAAGTCACTGCTTGCCAGTTGATGTCGTGGGCTAAAATCTTGCTCGTGACTATGTTGAGCGTAGCGATTCCATGGGCAAACTAGCTGGCAGTCATCACAGCCAAAAACACGATTACCGATGTCGCTGCGAAACTGTTCTGGAATGCTAGCACGATTTTCGATGGTAAGGTATGAAATACAGCGTCTAGCATCCAGTTGGTAAGGTTTAACAAATGCTTGGGTTGGGCAAATGCTAATGCAGGCTTGGCAGTTACCACATTGATTTACAATTTGCTTATCGACAGGTAGTGGCAGGTTAGTGTAGATAACGCCAAGAAAGAACCATGAGCCGGCCTTGTCGTTTAATAATAGAGTATTCTTGCCAATCCAACCTAAGCCTGCTTTTTCC
>CAWUKA010000142.1:0-3659 GCA_963922965.1 uncultured Gammaproteobacteria bacterium
CCAAATCAAAGCAATCTGGACTGGCTGATTACAGTCAATTTAGCTAATATGGATAGAATTGGACAAAATGGACAAATATTGATGATATTTTTTGCAATAATGAGCTCAATACTACTTATTTTATACTTGGTTGACTCTATTTACCGCAGAAAGCAACATACTGAGCAACGCGTTCATGACCAAGAATATCAGCAAATGATGCTACAAGAGTGCCGACAATTACATGAAAAATTTGTTGCCTTGAGTGAAGATAATTCAAATCAGCATCAACAGACTCGGCTTGCAACCACACACGAACTAAAGCAAACCATTGCCGAAGTCCAACTTAAATTTCAAACAATGTTGCACGATACAGTTCAAGTAAACCAGTCCCACCAACAACAACTACTCGCCGAATACCGCTCACAGTTTGACAAGCATCAATTACAAGCTTTAAAAATGATTCAAGAAACTTTAAATGCGAGCGTCAGTCAAGTACGCCAGCAAGTGGTGCAGCATTTAACACAAAATACTGATACTTTGACAGGACGAGTTGATAAATTAACAGAAATGACTAACCGACAGCTAAAAGAGATTAGTGGCCAGGTTGATAAGCGTCTATCAGAAGGTTTTGAAAAGACCACAGCAACATTCACTGATATTGTCAAACGACTTGCGTTGATTGATCAAGCACAAAAGAAAATTACTGAACTCTCATCTAATGTCGTTAGCTTGCAAGAAATACTTTCTGATAAACATTCGCGTGGGACCTTTGGTGAAGTCCAGCTTGCGAGTTTAATCCGCAATATGTTGCCTGAATCAAATTTTAAATTGCAACACACATTAAGCAATTTAAAACGGGTTGACTGCATGCTATTTTTACCACCACCAACAGGCCATATTGCTGTCGACGCTAAATTCCCACTCGAAAGTTACCGCAACAGCATTAATATAGAATTACCTGTATCTGAACGTAAGGCAGCTGAACAACAGTTTAAACTCGATGTTCGTAAACATATTCAATCCATTGCAAATAAATATATCATAACTAATGAAACAGCTGATGGAGCTGTTATGTTTCTACCAGCAGAGGCAGTGTTTGCAGAAATTCATTCGCATTACCCAGAGCTTGTTGAGTACGCCCATCAACAACGCGTGTGGCTGGTATCTCCAACTACAATGATGGCGATCCTGACAACAGCAAGGGCGGTGCTAAAAGATGCAGCGACACGTAAGCAAGTCCATATCATTCAAGAACATCTCGCAGTACTTGCAAAAGATTTTAGCCGTTTTGAAAAACGTATTGACAACTTGGCACGCCATATCGATCAAGCGAATAATGATGTTAGAGAAGTGACTACTTCAGCGAAGAAAATAACTTCACGCTTCAATAAAATCGAGCAAGTCGAAATTGATCAAATTAATTCTAACGAACCACTACTACAAGAACAACAATGAGTAAAGAGTTGTCTGTTATTGTCATCCCAGCAAGAATGGCATCTAGCCGTTTCCCAGGTAAGCCGATGGTTGAAATTGCCGGAACCAGTTTGTTAGAACGTGTTTGGCGAATTGCAAAAGCAGTTGGCAGCGCTGACGCGGTAGTAATAGCAACTGATAATCAAGAAATTCGACAACATGCACAGTCATTTTCAGCAGATGTGGTTATGACCAGCAAACAGTGTAAAACCGGGACTGATCGTGTCGCGGAGGCAGTACAGCAGCTCGAGCAGGACTACTCTATTATTTTTAATTTACAAGGTGACGCTGTGCTCACACCACCATGGATTATTGGCAGCGTTATTAAGCTACTAAAATCAAACCCATTGTACCAATTAGCAACACCTGCAGTTATTTTACAGGGTCAGCAAAAGTTAGATTTTATAGCAACAAAAAAAACTGGTAGCAGCTCAGGTACTTCAGTTGTGTTCAGCAAGAGTAAACGCGCGCTATATTTTTCCAAGACACTACTACCCTATGCTCGCGGTAAAGCCGAACAAACAATTTATCGTCATATTGGTTTGTATGGTTATCGTAAGCAGTGCTTGTTACAGTTGACTGCATTAGAGCAAACGCCGCTTGAACAAACTGAACAATTAGAACAACTGCGTGCACTAGAGAATGATATTGATATCTATGTTGAGTTGGTTGATTACCAAGGACGAACCCACGGTTCCGTTGATAATCCGAGCGATATTGCAGTAGTTGAAGCAATTATTCAACAGGAAGGAGAGTTGGTACTATGACAACTGAAGCACTACACCTCTACCTAATCCGACACGGCAATACCTTTAATGCTGACGAACCAGCTCGACAAATTGGTATTCAAACCGACTTGCCACTGACTGAAAAGGGTCGCACCCAAGCCCTTACGATGGCTAAATTTTTCAGTCAACGCAATATTAATTTGGCTAATATCTACTGTAGCCATCTTGCTAGACAAAAAGAAACTGCACACATCATTGCAACAGCTGTCAACAACAAGTTATCTGTGCATGATAAGATAAGCGCATTATCTGAACTTGACTATGGCCAATGGGAAGGGTTGACAGTTGAAGAAATCCAGCAAAATTGGCATGCAGAATATCAAGCCTGGACTGACCAAGCGCAGTGGCCAGAGGCTATTTTTATTGGCTCAGCAGATGAAAAAATTAATCAATTAGCACTGTGGCTGAATAGTTTGCGCCATCAATATCAACCAGGCCAACATGTTGCTGCAGTGACTAGCAATGGCACTATTCGATTTTTCTTATCTTTGCTTCGAGATAAATGGAAAAGTAGTATTGAAGAAAACAGATTAAGTGAATACAAAGTTAAAACTGGCCATTTTTGTCAAATTAATTTATACGAAGATAGCCTGGATATTGTTTGTTGGAATCAAGATCCCAGTCATTGTTAGATGGTCAACTCACATTACTTTAGCCACGGCTCCAATAACATGCCATTTTGAATATAGTCAGCCATCATCGCTGCACATACTTCAGCAGCTTGATTCTCAGCGCTATATTCAACTGCACACTCACAAATCTCAGCAAAGCAATATTTATCACGGATCAAGCTTAAAAAAACCGTTTCGAGTTTTCCAAGCGGTCGATTATATACCGTCAAGTCATCACGCCATATCAGCCATGTGCTAGGATTTTGATTAGTCAAAACAGCTGGAAGTTGCTTTTCTGTATTAAATGCTTGTAGCAATTCAGCAGCATTGGTTGTGAACTCTAACAGCCGTACAGATGGATGAAGTTGAAAGCAAAGACTAGAAAACTGTTCAGGTGAAAATACTGCTAAATCAGTCATCGCTACTGGCTTAATGTCAGCAACCTCAGCTGACATCGCCATTTCCCATTCCAATTTAGCCAGCTCTACCCAAACTGTTTGCCCGCAATACACCGCATGTTTTTGCAAGTAATCCGCAAAGCCAACAGCAAAATAATGGATATTAGTTTGACGAGAGGGATGACTATAGATGTAGGCTTTAGCCATTTGATAGAACAGATCATTGCCAACTAGCTCACTCAGCACTGGATAATCGTTATAGAGCAACTCAACTAAACGCCAACAGTAGCCTTCTGCGTAGACTTCAAAATGTTTAAACTCTGCTTCAGAGTCAACATCATCTTCTTGTGCTGGGTGTAGTATCCGATGAAGGATTTGCTCCTGTCTTTGTTTAAGCAACATCAGTC
>CAWUKA010000143.1:0-3632 GCA_963922965.1 uncultured Gammaproteobacteria bacterium
TGTTTTTTGTTATCCCAGCGGACACTGCCGCACCGGAACAACAAGACAAATTCATCGATGTATTGAAATCGGCCGTGAGCGTGTTAAAGAATCCTCACATTTTACTATATGGTTTAATGACCATGGGTTTATACACGCCATTATCAGCAATTGCTGATCTGTGGGGGACTGCTTACCTACAAGTGAGTTTTGGTTTGAGCCATGGTGTCGCGGCACAAACTAGTTTATTACTTTATATTGGGTTAGCAACCGGTAGCTTAATCATCCCTTGGCTATGCGAGCGCAACGGTTGGCTTAATCGCGGTTTGCAGCTGGCAACATTTATGTTGCTTGGCTTATTTGCAATTTTAATTTATGTACCAAACCTCACCTTAACAATGCTAACCGCATTGATGTTGATCATCGGATTATGCGCGGGTTCAGTGACCATGGCATTTAATGGTGCGGTGTTGTTTGCAACCAGCAAGCAATCTGGTCTCACCATTGGCGTGGTGAATTTACTCAATATGCTAGGCGGCGCTGTGCTACAACAAGCAATCGGTTACTTACTCGATTGGCACTGGTCCGGCCAGCTAACTGCAAACGGTATTCGTCAGTATCAAGTCGCTGATTTTAAATTTGCGCTCAGCAGTATCATGCTCATGATCGCTATCTGTGCTGTTGCCTCATTAGCACTGACAACGCGTTGGAATACCCCAAGCAAGCCGCTTAATAAACGATAAGGCATATCCGGTCAGCACCTGTGCTGACCTGTACGCCTATTTGTTTCCTCTCACCTAATGCCCTGAAACCATGACCGTTTTTATAACTTCATGATTCTAAATCAATAAAAAATTGTTGTTTTTTATAAATAAGTATTATCTTTCAGTTAGTTAGAATACGTGAAAACTTTGTTCTTGGTTATTGTTTGTTCATTTTTGTGCTATTCTTATACTAAATTCAATTTATGAGAATGACCATGCCAAGCGACATCAAGTATTCATTTTCTAACCACCAACTTAGAAAGTATCGGCCGCATTTAGCTGAATTATCAGATACAACGCTGACCATAAAAGAAAGTGCTAACAAAACTGATCTGCGTGTTTCTGCGCTGAGTTTAAATGGTGAGCCTGTCATTGCCGGTGATCATGGGGATCAAAGCTATTCAGAAAATATTTTGGAGGATGCGTTAGGTATTCGACCAATATTACGTGAAGCAGTCACACGAGGATTAACACAAGGATTTAAAGTTGATGAGAGGCGCACACCAATTCTCGCAACTGATTTTCAAGAAGATTTATTCTATAAATTTCAGGATTCAGCATCATTCATGAAATTTGATAATCATGAAGGTGCAAAATACAACCTTGCGCTTCACTACAATCCAGAACAACCGGATCAATTGTACCTTCGAGTGTCGACGTATACCGGAAGATTAAGTTATGGAAACAAGATTAATGTTTTAGCAGATGACCTAACCAAGAGTGAGATTGAAAATGCTGCATCGAGTGAAACACTATATGCACTAACTTATATGGGTAATGATCAAGTTAAAGTGCAAATTCTCGAGCACAATGAGTATGTTCACGATCAATTGCTTGTTGAAAAAATAGGTGGAGGTTTTCTACCAAAAGCCAATGCAGAGAGCAAAAAAAGCATCTTTTCTCGTGAGCGAATGTTATCTAAATCAGAAGAAACTCCGAACCTACCTCCTCCGGTTGCTGACCATCAGTTCGTACGATACGAAGCTCTCGAAGAAAAACAACAAGCTGATCAGCAACGACTCGTGGAGTTGCAACAGATGGATCCAGCTGCTCGCAGAGCAGCTTATCATATAACCACAGCTGCAGCCAGCTCTACTTATGGTGCATTGTCAGAAGCTGGGCTTGCAGCAGCAGCAGAACCTGAACCAGCAGCAGAACCTGAACCAACAACAACACCAGTAACAGCAGCAAGTCGACCATGCATACCCAGCACTGGCGAGATGCATCGATCTGATCATGATACTGATAGACCCGGTAGTTATGAGGCCAGCTCACTATCATCAACCGATCAACCGTCAGAACCCGATTCAGACCAGCAAAGTCAACAGGATCCAGGTTACGAAGGACCACCATCGCCAGGGTAGCTCAGGCAATCATTTGCTGAACTAATCAGCGGCTTAGAAAATTTCTCATTTTATTGCTAATTATGAACTTTTTTTATACATATATTGATAATTTTGTATTATAATTAATCAATATAGGTAGGAGGAGAGCTAATTATGCCAACAAAGTATGTCTTTAGCCGAGAAGGGTTAGCAAACCATAGGCCATTATTAGCTGAGCTCACAAACTTCATGGCCAGCGTGCGAATGGACGCTGGCGATCGCGATCTACGCTTTGCTGAACTCTATCTCAACGGGAAATTAGTCTATCAAGCTGGTGCAGATACAGTAGCAGTACAACAAAGCCTCCGAACAACGTTTGCTGACCAGCCAAGCTTACTTCAATTAGTCACTCAAGGCATCGCCGGTAACTTGGTTGATGTGGAGTCCAGCCAGGCCTTGCCAACACTCACGTTTGACTTACAAAATGATTTTGAAGCTAAAAAAACTGAACTCATGGCGACAGATAAGCTAATACGATTTGCTGATAATCAACAAGCTGTTATATCGCTGCAGTATGATGGCTCTGATCAGCTACACATCGGTGTCAGTTTTCACAGTGGTCGCTTTAGTGTAGAAGATCTTGCAGAATCTGAAACAACAACAAGTGAGGTTGAACATGCTGTTTTAAGTCACACAATTTATCATGTTCGTGCAATTGACGAGAATAAATTTCAGTTACGATTGATCAAACATGAAGAGCAAGTACAGTGTGAATTATTCAGCAATACGCTAGGCAAAGATTTTTATCCACCACCATCAAAAAGCCGTAGCTTGTTGTCTCGATTAAACCCACTCAGCCGATCAACGCCAGAGACTGAGTTAGCTACTGATGCTCGCTTACCAGAAGATTTAAATTTTGTTGATTCGGTTGCACCAGTCACCACGCTAGCAAGTGCTGCAGCACATCCAAATCCACTTGATGAAGATCATTCAGCAAACGCTGCTAGTATGAGCTCGTCAAAGCGTATTAGCCCAGAATAATGACTATAAAATATGGGCAACATCGTGATGCATAAGCTCGTTATCATTAGCCTCGTATTTAGTATAAGCGTTTCAAGCAATGCTGTTGCAAAAGAACATTATCGATCAGATAACATTGACAAGGTTCATGAGCAGGAACTAAAAACTGATTCGCACTCGAGTAATCACAGCATACTGCCACACCCTGATCAGATTGATAGTATCGTTCATCAATTCAAAGCTGGTGATGAAGCGTTGGCAAAAAAATATGATATCGACTTTGAGTAATTGCACTTAATTTTATCGCCTGATCCAGTCTGATCACTGAAAAAATACTGTATTTAATCAAACCCGCACAATAGGACATCACTTCTCTTTTCAAGCAAGCATGTTAAAATAATCAGCAGTTTGAATCACGTATAGACTAAAGATGAATATCAGCAATCTGATTGACACCATCACCGGACCGCTACAAGCAGTGCAAGAGCAAATGCCGTTTTTATTGAGCATTGTCGGCACCATGTGGTTGGTTAATTTCACCAAT
>CAWUKA010000144.1:0-3614 GCA_963922965.1 uncultured Gammaproteobacteria bacterium
AAACCGTCGCAACCTATCGCAACGACATCTACACGATTCCAATTAGTCTAGCTGGCTTACCTGCGCTTTCGATGCCAGTTGGCTTTAGTCAATATCAACACCCGATCGGCATGCAATTGATTGGCCGCCATTTTAGCGAAGCACAGCTATTAAATGTCGCTCACCGCTATCAGCAGGCTACCGATTGGCACCAACAAATCGCAGCAGACTATCAAATATGAGTGAAACACAACAACACCAACACAACGCTTGGCAAACTGTGATCGGTTTGGAAGTGCATGTGCAACTCAACACAGCAGCGAAGATTTTTTCTGGCGCAGCAACCAACTATGGTGCCACTGCCAACAGTCAAGCCTGTGCCATCGATCTCGGGTTACCCGGGGTATTGCCAATTGTCAATCAAGACGTGATTAAGAAGGCAGTGAAATTTGGCTTGGCAATCCAAGCTGAAATTTGTCAGACCAGCGTTTTTGCACGCAAGAATTATTTTTATCCCGACCTGCCGAAAGGCTATCAAATTAGCCAATATGAACAGCCAATCGTCGGCCAAGGTCATCTTGACATCATTACACCAAACAATAGCGAGAAACAAATTTCTATTATCAGAGCACACTTAGAAGAGGATGCAGGTAAATCACTACATGCAAACTACCCAAATCGCTCGGGTATCGATTTAAACCGTGCTGGCACACCATTATTAGAAGTTGTATCAGCACCTGAGCTCGCTAATGCCGATGAAGCCGTTGCCTACTTAAAAACCTTACACAGCCTGGTACGTTATCTCGATATTTGCGACGGCAATATGCAAGAAGGATCATTCCGATGCGATGTGAATGTCTCAGTGCGACGCAAACAAACTGATCCGCTTGGCACCCGAGTTGAATTAAAAAACATAAACTCATTTCGATTTGTTGAAAAAGCAATTTTATTTGAAACTGAGCGACAAATTGGCTTACTGGAAACAGGCGGTCAAATCATACAAGAAACCCGCTTATATGATGCCAACCGTGATGAAACCCGAACCATGCGTCGCAAAGAAGAAGCCAATGATTATCGCTATTTTCCAGATCCTGACCTGCTACCCATTGTATTAAGCGATGAATTTATTGCAGAGATTCGGGAACAACTACCTGAATTGCCAAAGGCAAAACGTGAGCGCTTTCAGCGTGAATACAAACTCAACGTCTATGATGCGAGCATACTAACCGCTAATAAGGCTTGCGCCAGTTTCTTCGAGACGGTGGTGAGCACTAGCAAGGTCGAGCCCAAACTAGTTGCCAACTGGATCAATGGAGAACTCAGCGCCGCATTGAATAAAAACAACCTCGATTTTGAGCAGAGCCCAATTGTAGCAACACAGTTTGCTATACTGTTAACACGCATCAGTGAAGGGGTGATTTCTGGCAAAATTGCCAAAACAGTATTTGAGCATCTCTGGCAAGGCGCTGATGGTGTCGATGAAATCATTACAAAACATAACCTTAGGCAAGTGACTGATAGCGGTGCGATCGAAGCCATCATTGATCAGGTCCTGGCAGCACATCCAGTCCAGTTAGCAAGTTATCGTGCTGGCAAAGACAAATTATATGGCTTCTTTGTTGGTCAAGTGATGCAAGCCAGCCAAGGCAAGGCCAAACCGCAACAAGTCAACGCTCTGCTGAAGCAAAAATTAGACGGCGATGCCTAGGATTTAAAGGTTTAACAAGAGCTCAGGGAAGACGCTATGCCGATTCGGGCGCGCGATCGGGTATCCTTCAACGATACCATCGTATATCAGTTCGACGGTGTTTGGTGCAACCACTCGCTGGTTGACAAAATCGAACTATTGTTTGATTTACTCGACCCGCGTCACGATTGGAGCAATGACTCAGATCCGGATAGAGCTGAAATCCATGGCCTATACTTTTTTACCAAGCTGCTGGTTCAAGAACAACTGAGTTTTGAGGATGCCACGCTGTTGCGTTGTTATACGCAGCTTGGCTTTGTTAAAGCACTCCGCAGCGCGATCACTAACGCTCAAATCATCCAGACCGAACTCACATCTATCCCGAACGACACTAGTGATACTACAGCCTATCAGCAACTCGAGTTGTTAGTGCGCCACAAGCTTAATCCAGGCCAACTCATTAGCGGCACAATTAGCCCACTAAAAAAACTCGACCAGCAAGCTGAAATTGAATCAGCGCTGCAAGCGTTGCGGCAAAAGCTTGGCAAGGCTCGGTTTGCAAAACTCAAGCAAGCGACTTTGAAACTGAGTCAGAGCATCAGAGAGTGCGACAGCAGAGCATTACAACTTCGCTTTAATCAGCTCTTCATCAAACGCGGCACTAGAGTTACTGATAGTATTGATATTAACCGTAAAGATGATACTGACTTCGACTTCATTACAGCTTGTAGACATCAGGATGCGCAACCGTTTGCACTTGAATACAATGCAATCACAACACCCGACTTAGCCAACAACTTGGCATTGATTGTCGGCCAACAGCAAGCGCTACTGACCAATTATAACCAACACTATTTGAAGAAGCTTGAAACCTTCACCGTCATCAACACTCTGTTGCTCCTGATCCTACCAATCATCTGTATTGCCCTCGCCAACGTGATAAGCGGGCAGCTCAACTTAGCCTATGGTATGCTTGGCATCACTGTCGCGGCGCTGAATTATCTGCGTGAACCAGCAAAACCAAATTGGCAACGCTGTTGTACTGATTATGAGACACAATCAGGTAGCATCGCAGAGCAAGCAACCAACGTAGCACCAGCCAAACCAGCAATGCTTCGAGAAGCGGAACCGAAAAAAGTTACCAGTATCCAGTTTCAGCAGCAAACTGCAGTACTGCCAGCGGCTAGGGCGGCCTCATCACAACAAACTGGCAGCACAGACAGCTAGCCTTATTGAATATCAATCAGCTACAACCAAAGCAAAGCATAGCAACAGCTAGATTATTGAATATCTTCTTCACCTTGCTTAACACGAGATAAAACACCAGCTTCTTCCATTTTGTCAGCCAAGTTTTGCAACATATTAAACATTTGCAAAAAGCCTTGTGGACTGATGATCAAGCGTTGGTAGGGAATCAAGCTAGGATTGCCTTGCTCATCTTTATCAACCGGATGCGCAGTCGCAAGTTCACAACGCACCATACCACCGATGAAACCGATGCTTGAGATACCATCAACAAAAGTTTCACCTAATCCTGTATTACCTGCATCAGATGTATTATTACTAGACATTTTGTCTCCTAGTGAATGAAAACGAATAACTAGATTAAACGAACCAAAATAAAAAAACAGCCTAATTCAGTGATTAAATAGATTCCATATTGGCAGTCAACTCAGTTGAATAGGCGGTATTTGCTATATGTTGGATAAATAAAAGCCTTTTTTAATACATATCGAGTCACCAGCTTATAGCCATGATGAAATTTTGACCCTGGGTTGAGCGTAATGCCTCAACAATGGCATTAATTTAATATAATCAATAAGATAGTGCGTATGTTGGCGATATGTTTGATAGCAGTTCATGATCTTTTGCTCCATTATGTTTGAAATAATTAAACACACTGGCTGCAAAAGTAAGCAATAACTAAAAAAATTTGGCGCTCACTCTA
>CAWUKA010000145.1:0-3588 GCA_963922965.1 uncultured Gammaproteobacteria bacterium
AACTGAACATCAGCGATGACTGGAATAGTTTGTTTTTTTTCGACATTGGTAATACCTTTAACAGTGCCGATTCATTTGATCAGCGATCGAATTATAAACGCGCATTTGGCTGGGGTATTGCCTACTTATCACCAATTGGGCCAATCAACATTGCATTTGCCAAACCGGTCGCGGTTGCTAACAAAAATTGGAAAATTCATTTTTATATGGGAACTGATTTATGACATCAAGGCTGAAACAACACTGGGGCAAACTGAGCTTCGCACTAATTATATTGGCACTGATTGCGCTCTTTACCACCGAATTTGGTTTACAGCTGACAGTGTCGCTACTCAAACCATTGCTACCAGGTAAACTCAACATGGAAAAGATCAGCGGTAGCCTTAGTAGCGGAATTGAAATTCACCGCTTGCACTACAAAACAGCAAAGCAAACGATTCGGGTCGATCTCCTACAGTTGAATTGGCAACCACTTGCGTTGCTCAGAGCTGAATTCAAGCTTAACCGGTTGTATGTCGACAGCATTAAAATACACGACAGCGCAATAACATATCCTATTGAACTACCCACTGTTGAATCACCAACAAGCGAAAACAAACCAATAGCTCAATTAAGCACTCAAACAACGTTGGGTGAAAATAACCCCTTGCTACTGGAAACAATCCAACAGTCTCTTAAAGCTATTAACCACTCACTATTTAACATGAGTGTGAATAATTTTACGATTGATAACATCAATATCGACCATAATCAGCAACAACTCCGCATCCAACACTTGAACACTAAGCTAAGCAAACGTCGATCTCGAATTACCATCCCTAAATTGAGCATCGTGAGTCAAAAACACAATTTGGATGTGAGTGGTGGTATTAATACGCAAGCACCCTACACACTTAACTTCAAAAGCAACTACCGACAGCAACATGGGCTTAGCTTAGCGGCGCAGATCGATGGTAATATCAATCAGTTGGAATTGACTAGTCAACTCGGCCAAACAGCAACAGGACAAATCAAAGCCAATATCAAGCTTGGTAATGAAAGCTTGCTAGTAGATGGTGACTGGAACAATATCAGTGTTAGTAACTCACACTTGGTTAAGTTAAACAAAGCTCAGGGTAGTTTTAAGATAACTGGCAAATTTCCACAGTTACAATATGAAATTGACTCATTCAATGCGCCGCCTTCTATCTTGCTGCATCACATCCATATTAATGGTGAGAGCAATCTTCAACACGGAATGTTCAGCATCAATGGCTACCAAGCTGGTCGCCATGTTTTGTCAGGCGCAGTTAGTCTAAACTGGGGCCAACAGATGCGCTGGAATGTAACGACAAAATGGCAACAATTAGAATTAACAGAACTCTGGCATGAATTGCCAGGCCAACTCTCTTTTACGATAACAAACACTGGTTTTTTCACCAACCAAAATAACTTCAACAACCACATTGAATTAACTAACCTAACTGGTGAACTGCAAAGCCAACCTGTATCTGGCCAGCTCCAAGCAAACATCAGCTCACCGCATCACCTCAGCATAGCAAACACTTATTTCAAGGTTGGCCAAGCGCATGCAGCCATCAGTGCAACACTCATCAAGCACTGGGATGTCCGTTGGCAAACAACTATCCCCTCTTTAACTGAAATTTTACCTGACGCAACTGGCAAGATTAAATCGAGTGGTCGTATCAATGGCCCACTGACACAACCTCGCATCAAAGCTGACTTAGCTGTAGCAAACTTTCGGTTTAGAGATAAAGCAGTTAAACATGTCACAAGTGACGTTGACGTTGACATACAACCCGAAGGAAAAATACAGGCAAATTTAACCAGCGAAATCACTGACTGGCCACCACTCGGTATCAAAACTGTGGACATTAAGGCAAACGGCGTGATGAAATCGCATAAAATTAAAATCAAGCTTGCCTCAAACCACAACAGCCTAAATTTACAACTCGACGGAAGCGTTATCACAGAATACTGGCAAGGCTTACTTGAGCAATTTAACATACAGTCAGCCAATATTGGTAACTGGCAACTACAACAAACAACCTTGATCAAGTTAGGCCCTCAAGACGCATTGCTTGAACCATTATGTTGGCTATCGCATAAGGATCAATCGATTTGCGTGCAAGCAAATTGGTCTAGTCGCAATGACTGGAGTGCTAAACTAACCAGCCAACATGTTGCCCTCAACCACTTACAAGCTTTTATTCGCAATGCATCTGATGTTAGCGGCACTGTCAACATTCATGGTTGGGCAAAAGCAAAACCTGGCCAACCACTGCAAGGTGGGCTCAGTGCCGAAGTTAGTTCAGGCACAATTTCATACCTCAACCAAGATAAAACTCGCAAGCTTGGCTTTAAGGGTGGAAACTTAAGCGCTGTATTAAAATCAAATACTCTTGATACTAAGCTTGACTTTAACATTGATAATCAACCTCCATTATCAATTTGGTTTTCGCTACCAAAGCTGGGCAGCTTCAAACAACTTATGGCAACACAACCGCTGCAAGGTAGCTTACAGCTGAACATCAATCAGCTCGACTTTCTACCTTTATTTCTACCAGAGATTAAAAACACTAGCGGTACTGTGAAAAGCAACCTGCGCCTAAGTGGAACCACACAAAGCCAGTTTTTTCTGGCGGCATACACTTTACCGATTTTTCTACTGACCTTGTTACAGCCGAGACTAAGCTTCATGACGGCCAATTGCATTTAACTGCTAACAACAGCGAACAACTAGCGATAGCTGGCGAAACAATGGTTAATAATGCCAAATTAGCCATTACTGGTCATGCAGCTTTAGCCCCTGCTATGCTCACTAGCTTTGCTCACATCACTGGTAATAATATTCCGATCTACAGCAACAACAAACTTAATCTCAGCATCACACCTGACATTGAAGTCAAAACACGTAACAATCATCTCTACCTGAGTGGTAATATGATAATACCTTCAGCGTCTATCACTGGCAAACAGTTGAATGATAGTATCGCTTTACCAGATGAAGTGATCATTAGCAGTAATACAACAACCAGACTCCCAGCTTTACAACTACATAGCAATTTTAATCTTACTCTTGGTGAGAATATTTCTGTGTCAGCCTATGGCTTAACTGGACAGCTAAGCGGCAAACTCAATATCACCGGTGAGCCGGGCCAAGCGACTGCAGCGACTGGTGAAGTTGCTATTAGTGACGCCAAATTAACTTATCAAAATCAAAACTTCACCATCGAAAATGGCTCACTGATCTTTGCTCACTCGAGCTTAACTAATCCTGGCATCAACCTGACTGCAACTAAAATATTGGCATTATCCAACTCGAATTCAAAAGCGGCCAACCTACAATCAAGCGATATTAATGCGGCGATCCCGACTCTGACTAGTAACGCTAACAACACTATTATCAAACTCGGTTTAAACGTAACAGGTACACTAAATACACCTGAAATTTCTTTTTTTTCAGCCCCGGCGTTGTTTAATCAAGCCGATATTCTATCGTTATTAATCACCGGTCATCGTGTTGGTCAGTTATCTGATAGCGATAGCTCCGGTTTATTACAAGCGGCATCTGCCATTGGTGCCAGC
>CAWUKA010000146.1:0-3581 GCA_963922965.1 uncultured Gammaproteobacteria bacterium
AACCGTAGAGTTGAGTGTTGCCCTGGTTTCGGTAAATAGCGCGTAGAACCTTAGAGAATTTTATCCTTAACGACATTGATCACTGATTGTTGCGCTTGGCCGACTGGCTGATGTGCCTTGCGTTAATTTATAGATACCAGTGCCAAAGATTTCTCTAGTAAAATCGGTCTTTAAGCACATAACTAGATAAGGCACTTCACAGGCCGGGCTGTCACGACGGATCGGTTGATGTTAGTGCATCAATCAGCACTGTATGATAGTGCGTATTAGATCCAGGCTGACTATCCGGTTCAAAAGTTCTCAGTAGCTGTAAAGCTCAGTAATTCGTGAACAATCTCGTTAAAAATCGCTTTCGCACCGCGATATAACAGACCAAAACTATTTCAAAAAAAAGTGTCAAATTCATACGAAGTAAGTAATATGCTGTAATTCAGGTGTATTAGGGTTTGCACTATGGCGATCAGAGTTAAGCTAATTCATGTTGCGGTTCTTGCAAATATGAGAAGTATATTTAGTAAAAATAGATATAGTTACTTTAAAGGTAGCGAGGTTCTTTCCCGCAGCTTAAATTTGAGTCATTCTAAAAGATTAAATCGATCTAAGAGATTAAATCGATTTGAAGTTGGTGAAAAGGTTTCGCACCAACAATCAGATCAGAATATTAGTAGATATTCGAATATGGTTGTTGGTGTCGCCAGTCTTTTGGCCTCTCTATTAACCATCGCAACCACCGCTGTAGTCACGGCAATACTAAACGGTATGCAGAAAGATAGAGAGTTGTTACTAAGCGATGCGACAGATAACATAGTTCAGAGTAGCACTCAACTTATTCACACTCTATCAAATAAATATATTACGCAGCCTCCTTCAAATTGAGCATGACGGTTAATAAAAATGCTGTTAAGGATGATATTGATGAACTTGAAGCACTTTTGAAAAATATTTTATTACAACTAAAAAATGTTCGTATCATTTATAACAAACTTAATCTTGCTATGACGCATAATAAAACCCCCGAAAGATTCAGTTTTGAATTATATTCAAAATAAAGAATCATCAACAGATTCGCAATGCCAATCGAAGACTAAAAGGAAGTTGCAAAAACCCTTAATAATTTATAACCCTATCGAAGTTAGTAGCCGAGGATTTCAAGCTTATATTAACTCCAATATGAATAATATAAATTACCTTTTAGCAAATCTTGAATATCAACTTGGTGCTCTAGAACTATGTTTATCTATTATATACACCAAACTCTCTTTTAGGAAAAGAGATAATGATACTGAGAGCCAGATACAGTTAATTAAACGGACTATCAAATACTGTGGGAAATTTAAAGAATTGGAGCAAGAATATAAGAGGATCTATAATCAAGTTACAAAGAATTAGGGCTCAATTTTAATTGATCCCCTTCCTGCAGGGCCAAGCACTTTATTTAAACTCAATGAAGTTACTTCCAACATGTATAACTTACTGGGAATACTATACATGGTCAAAAAATACTACGAGCTGGCACTAGAATCATTTAAAAAAGCTAGAGAAATGAATATAGATAATCCTGCAACACTTAATAATTTAGGCGCGTGCATTATAGTCTTTACCGACAAATTACCACCAAATCTAATACTGGTATGGGTAAGAGAGTTCATCGAACTGACCCTAAGGAAGCGAATAAGCATTATGGCGATGCTATGCAGTGTCATCGCGGAGCGTTGCAATCTAAACATCACGTGAGAGATGATTTCGCGGCCTTGCATTATTTAGGCTTTATGACACGTAAACCTTTGGTAGGAAAGCCTGATTATCAGTTATCACTATCATACCTTGATCGAGCTTTGGAAATTGAACCTAATTCAGTACAAACGCTCGTTAATAGAAGCCTTGTATATAAAGAGCTTCATATGTATGAAGCGGCGTTGCGTGACTTAGATAAAGTTATAGCCATCCATAATGTCTTGACTGAAACTTATTATATTAAGGCAACTATCTTATACAAGTTAGGACGATATGAAGAAGCGAGGCAAAGTTTAATAAACTCAGATTCGAATGCGAAAATTTACTCTATGTCGAAAAGTAATCCTTATACTAAGGATCAGTCCCAGGCTTTGCTCAAAAAAATTCAAAGTCATTTAAACCAGCCTGGTGAATATGCAAGGAGTCCTTACCGATTTTTTGGCATCCTATCACAAAAAGAGAGCGTAATGCGTGAGAGTGAGGATTAAATAATTTTAGACTCTAGACGGAGAATAATTAAACCCTGAACTTAATGAGAATTCTATGAAAAATCAAGTTAATAGAAAACAAGTCGACCAAAGCATCGATCATTCTAAATGGTGTCATTTTGAAACCACCGCTTTATTAAACCAGATATCGAATCTTAGTGGGTTAAACGATGCTAAATATGACATCAGTAGTGATGTGGTTATTAAGGCTGAAAAAATTGTGGCGACGATAGATGGATACAGACCTGAGAAGCCAAAAATATTATATTTTCTCGGCTTAACTTATAGAAGAGCTAAGCAATTCGCTACTGCTCATAATTACTTTACAACAGCAATCAACTGCACAATAGAGACAACAAAGACGACTTGAAATTTTATGCTGATATTCTTGAAAATGCTTATATAAATTCAATTTTTACTAAATCAGTAAGTCAGATTGATGAACAGCGTTTAAAAACTGCATATGATATAAGAAAACTTACGTCAAAAAAATAAACTTGATACCTTCAGAACCTTGATTAATTATGGCGTTGTGCTAATTCGCCTTGATCAGTTTAGTAAGGTAGAAAAAATATTTAGATCCATATTAGACAGCTATACCATTAAACGTGATCATCAATTGAAAATGTTATCCCTTTTAAATCTTGCTAATGTGTTTAAATGTAAGCAGTCTAATGATAAATCACTAATTACTCTACGTGAAGCTGGAGAGTTAATGAGTGAAAATAATCAACTACAAGATTTACCACTAATTTATAACAACATTGCAAGATTAAGTTTAAAAGAAAGAAAATATAACAAAGGAGAAAAATATTTTAAAGCCGCTGAAGAGTTATGTTCTCGCTTCTCCGAATATCAAAATACCAGAGTTTATTTATGTCAAAATATGCAAGGCAAGGCTGCGATGCACTTAAAACGAAAAGATTATGTTAATGCGCAGTTATGCTTGATGAAGTGTCTTCAAATTCAAAAGGGGCTATATTTAAATGGTTCCAAATTTGCTATCACCAGTCACAACATTCAAAGAGAATTATATCAAAAGGGATATGTGACTGAATTAACTGAGAAAGATAATATTAATTATTCAAAATTGTCTGTATAAGTAACACAGAAGTTTTGTGAAAACTTTAAAAGCGCGGCGTATGGTTGTTTGTATTGCCTCATCTATTATAGTTAATAAAAATTTGAGGTATTAATTCATGTATTGCGTGTTAGCACATCAGCCGGTGGGGCATGCTCTAAAGCAATCATTGCGATAAATGAAGAAACTAAACACGTTATTTCAAGCCAAATTCAAGCACCAGCAAATTATGATTACTGGATATTAAAATTTGATGGAGTCGGTAATCATGCAAACTT
>CAWUKA010000147.1:0-3530 GCA_963922965.1 uncultured Gammaproteobacteria bacterium
TTGCTGCAAGCATCTGCCAAAGGCACTGTACCGGTGTTGCAGTTACCCGATGGGCAAATCATTGCTGAAAGCCTTGATATCATGCGCTGGGCGTTAGATCGGTCTGATGTTGACGGTTGGCTGCTCGATGCTGAAACGCTCCCGGCAATGTTGGCACTAATCGAAAGTAACGATACCAGCTTTAAAGCAGCCTTAGTTCGCTATAAATATCCTGAGCGTTATGACAGCGATCCAGCTGATAGCCGTCGTGATGGCGAAGTATTTTTGGCTGAGCTTGAGCAGCGCCTTACGCAAAGCCAATTTCTGTTTGCCGACCGGATCAGTTTGGCGGATATTGCGCTATTTCCTTTTGTGCGTCAGTTCGTCCACATTGATCAAGAATGGTTTGCGACCCGGCCCTATCCGAAGTTGCGTCAATGGTTAGCCGGGTTATTGGTACATGAATACTTTTTAGCGGTGATGCGGCATTACCAACCTTGGCAGCCTGATGATGCTACTGTTTTTTTATTACCGTTGACACCGGCTTAGGTAGCGTTTTTACTTGTCCATAATCTGCTTGAGTAAGTCAGCAATTAAGCCAAAGCAAACCACCAACAAGGCAATCAGTAAACCACCGACCCCGAGTAAAAAACCACTATGAAAGCCGAATACAGCTGACATAAAAAATCCTATCATCGCAAACACGATGCACAGAAGTGCGAATAACATAAATAATTTGATTGGATTGTAATAGTTAATTGCCTGCAGAATATACTGCATGGTACGAAGTGAATCACGAAACAAACGCACCTTTGAATGCCCTTCGCGCTTTTGATAGTGAATCGGGCGGTAGTGAACGAATTTACCAGTCATCATGTAAGCTAAAGTCATCGATGTGGTAAAGCTAAATGTGTCGCAGAGATGGTTGAGATACTGCATGACGGTTGTTTTACTAAAAATGCGTAGGCCTGAGTTGATATCGGGAATGGCGCGGCCAGCTGAGAATTCGACAATGTATTGTAACACTTTACGTAGTGGTGCTTTGATCCAGGATTCATTCAAATGCTTGCCAGTGCGAGCACCCACCACCATATCAAACCCTTGTTGGTAGTCTGCATAAAGTGCTGGTACTTCGTTGAACGGATAAGTCAAATCAGCATCTGTGATGATGATGGTTTCGTATTGAGCCTGCCGAATACCATCTTTTAACGAACGTCCGTAACCAATCCGATGTGGGTGATTGATCACGCGAGTTGTCAGTGATTCAGCGATACTAGCGGTGTCATCGTCTGAGCCATCGTTGACAATAATAATTTCGTAGTTAGCGATGGCCATATCAGTCAATATTTGTTTGATTTCTGCAACCGTGCCAGCGATGGCGTCTTGTTCATTATAAGCAGGAATGACAACCGATATCATGATGTGATGTTACCTATTTTAGTTTGGTGATTAGCAAGCCAGAGTGAAAAATTAATCAGGCCAAATAATTTGTAACCGTGGTCAACACGGTGTTTTTTGTGCTGCTGCCAGAGTTTTTCTACAGCAGCCAGATTAAACCACTCCGCCATTGTTGGATCAAGTGTAACGCTTTTGCCAAGTGGCTCTAACTCATTCGCTAACCAGTGTGAAATCGGTGCATTAAAACCTTGTTTTGCGCGTTGTAAAATAGTGTTTGGCAGATGACGGCGTTGGCACTGCTTTAAAATGTATTTATTTTCCCGGCCGAGCTTCCATTGCACCGGTAGGTGTGCAGCAAATTCAACGATGCGATGATCAAGAAAAGGTTCACGTACTTCGAGTGAATGCGCCATGCTAGTTTGATCAACTTTAACGATGATATCGTCAACCAGCCAGGTTTTCATGTCAACATAACAAGACTGATCGATGTAATGGCAATTAGCGACATCGTCATAGTAGTTGAGAAACTGCAAAAAAGGATTCGCGGACGGTAAATGAGTAGATAGGATTGTTGCTTTTTCAGCATCGGTCATGATCTGACGCCAACTGTAGTGGGCCTGTTGGTAAGGCTGCTGACAGCCACGCAGAAATTGCTTGAGTTTGTAGCCAAAGCTAACTTTATTAAAAGATACCGGTAGTAAGCGTTCAGTGGCAAACTCGAGCCAGGCAAACGAGGCTTTCGGCAGCATGCTGAGCCAATGGTGTAAGCGATCAGCATTATAAGTCGTGTAGCCAGCGAATAACTCATCACCGCCATCACCTGCCAGGCTGACCTTAACATTTTGTTTCGCGTATTGGCAGAGAAAATAAGTTGGCAACATCGATGTGTCAGCAAATGGTTCGTCAAACACTGCGACAATATCAGGCAACTGCTCAGCCATGTTAACATCAATTAATTGCGTGTGGTGATCAACGGCTAGTAGATCAGCAAGCTGTTGACTGGCTTCCAACTCAGAGTAAGTGTTTTCATGAAAACCAATGCTAAAGGTATGTGTCGATGCTGATGCTTGTTGGTCGTTCACCATGCTGGAGACGATTGTTGAAGAATCGATGCCGCCACTTAAAAAGGCACCCAGTGGTACATCAGCATAGCGCTGGCCATGAACACTCTGCTTGATCAAGTCGTCTAATTGCTCGGCGCTCTCGTCGAACATGTGCAGTGGAATTTTTTGTTGGAACTGTTGGCTCAGATCCCAGTAACAGATAGCTTGAGTGGTGCGCTCATACTGAAATTTAAAATAATGCGCAGGAGGTAACTTATGAATACCTTTAACAATACAGTCCTGGGTTAATAAATAGTTTAGCGAAAAAAAAGCATTGACGGCCGTTGGATTGATCGTCATAGCGACTTCCGGGCAGTGATAAAAGGCTTTTAATTCTGACGCGAAAATCACGCCATCTTTATGTTCATAATAGTAGAGCGGCTTTTCACCCATTCGATCACGTACCAGGTAGATGGCTTGTTGTCGAATATCAAACAAGGCAAACGCAAACATACCCACCAAGCGATGAATGCAATTGTGATTCCATTGCTTCCAAGCTTCTAAAATAATTTCAGTATCAGACTGGGTGCGAAAGTTAGAGCCAAGTGCAGTGAGTTGAGTCCGCAATTCTTGGAAATTATAGATTTCACCATTGAAAACAATACAAAATTTACGTTCTACATCAAACATTGGCTGAGTGGCCGCATGACTGATGTCAATGATTGAAAGGCGTGCATGGCCCAAGGCGGCAGGACCGAGTTGGATACTGTTGGCGGCATCTGGGCCACGATGGTGCAGTGAGGCAACCATCTTCTTGACTGTCTCTAGGTTAGGTTGCTGCTGCCAACTGACGCTACCGGCGATGCCACACATGGTTAGGATTCCTTCGAGTCAGTGTCTTGCAATAAGATAAATAAACTAATTAATAACACGCAGGCGAGTAAGGTTTCGGTATAACACGCATAGCGCCGATTGATTGGTTCGACTAAGGCGGTTGCGGTATAGTTACCAAAGGTTAATAAACTCACGACAAATAACGTTAATGAGAGTCGACCGCCATGCCGTAAGTGCATCAGCGCTGAAAAACCAAGCAACAACAAGAACAACAAC
>CAWUKA010000148.1:0-3515 GCA_963922965.1 uncultured Gammaproteobacteria bacterium
CAGGTACTAACTGATGACCCAAATCATAACAGGGGGACACTGACCTATGCTTATCGAACAACGACTCACTGCCTATTTCCTACAACAGTTAACCTCTTTTGCCATACCAGTAAAAGAGCAGGAGGTAACAGCATTCACCGAACTAAAACGCGCTTATGATGATCTCAATGATACAGATGCCGGCAGTTACATAGCTAAAGTCAAACAAGCGCTGACCACCTACGGTAAAACGAACAACACATCAAAACTAGCGCAATTCGTCACTGACGCTAATACGGTTATTGATCACGTCACCCAACTCTGCACATACTATGCAGTAGCGGGTTACCAAACAGCAGATACAACACATTATCCAGTGCTACACGCATTACCCGGTAACCCAATTATCGCGCTGCGCGAAGCGAAAATTCGTTATGACTTGGGCAAATTTATTGAGACACTGAGAATACACTTTTCAACTGGGCGGGCATTGATGAACGCGGTGACACCGACAACGATGACAGCGCAGACTAAAGCAAGTGCCTTTGAAAAAGCACTTATAATCAGCTCCACACAACTTGCAAACGCTGGCCTTGACATCCCAGCGATTGGTGAACAAAGCTTTTTGCGTAGAGCGCCGCACCAAGAAATAAATGACCTGTCAATGGATGAATTTCAATTCCTCATCGACACACTGTGCACTCAGCTGATCGCGCTGCAAGCCATCGATGCAAATCAGCAAACAACAGCAAGCCTATTCGGTTATGGCAACATGCGTCTCACCACTGGCAGCTTAGGCCCGATCCTGGCTGAACTGATAACTGTACTCAACAGTTATAGCTATCAACCTGACTTATTTCAGGTAGGCGGACTAGGTGAAAAACAGCGGAGTAGTAGTGAATTCAGTGGCGGCGGGACAGATCCTGAAGCAGAGGATGGGGATGAGGCAGTTACCGCAGCGCAAAAATCTCACCCACCTGCTAAACCTGCTCCCAAAGAGGGTGACAGCGAGGAAGAGGTAAGAGACCAAGAGCGGCCTAGCTCTGGTGGTGACGAGGGAGAAAAAGCGGCAACAGTTAAAGTCACCGTTGTTGCAGTTAACCCACATCATCCTCATCCAGCTGTTAGTGAACCCCTCTCAACTCGACCACCACACATCGGAAAAAAAGCATGGAGACAGATGTCAAATGATGCCAAACGAGCTGCAATCGCAGAGCAAGGAATCGCAGAGCAAGGTAATGGTCAGGCTGCTACAACATCACCAGTAGCGCAAAGCTAGTACGGTGACATGAAACCAGCGCTGTCATTGACAGAAAGCAGCAATCGCACTCAGAGCTAACAAAACAAAAAGAGACTGTTTGGCTCGCTATCGGATTCTAACCCAGGCAGTCACTTTATTTTTTCGCGACCTACATCTAATCTCAGTAGGGTAGGAGCGACTATGAAGAAGATTGTCACTGACCCAACCAAAGCACTTGCGGCATTAAAAGCTGGTAATCAACGCTTTGCCACACAGCAATTGCGCCAGCACAGTGAGCAAGCAAGGCCAGCAACACAACCACTTGCCTTTGTTTTGAGCTGCATGGATGCCAGAGTGACCCCACAAGTGATTTTCGATCAAGCGCTTGGTGACTTAGATGTGGCGCGGGTTGCTGGCAACGTGGTCAACGCGGATATCATCGCCAGTATTGAATACAGTCACGTGGCGGCAAAAACCAGCTTACTGGTGGTTCTCGGCCATACCGATTGTGCAGCTATAGCAGCAGCGCGCGACAAAAACTCGCATCAGTGCCTACAGAGCATCACTGATAAGATTTCTCCGGCGCTGGCACAAGCTGCAACAGAAAAAGACGTTGCCACCAATAATGCACGCTTACAAGCTCAGAATGTGCTGGCCGGTAGTCAAGCATTGACACAGCTGGTACTGGCGGATGAATTCACTATAGCTGCTGCGCTATACGATGTTGATTTACTAGAGGTAAGCTTCATCGATGAAGATATACGGCCACATTAAAGTGCCTCATCCTCAGTTGGCACGGACTCTAAATCTGTTTGCATCGGTTGATCACTAGCTAACTGCAGCCACCCACGGACGATACGATACACCACCCACAAATTAATACCGATTAAGATTGGATAACCGATTCCGAACCCGCGTGTGGCAAACCCCAAGCAATAAAACACTAGCGCGATCCAAAACGTAGTGATTTGCCAATCAAAGTGTGAGACTAACCAGGTATCAGCAACATCATCTCGCTTAATGGTATTAGCAACGATGGCAACAAACCAAGGAATGATAAACACCAAGCCAAGTGCTTGTAGACCATACACGATATGAGTCAACGCGATTAGGCGGCGCGGTTTGCGCAGACCTGAAGAAATATTGTGCTGAGTGACAACCATTGAATCCACACCTTCATTCGGCTAGCAATATATGATTCTAGCTTAGCATAGAATCATATAGCTAGCGTTTTACCAACCTGTATGACCAACCTTTAGGTGAGGACAACTACCAAGGTGACTTTATTCTGCTAGGTGCAACGCGTAAACTAATTGCTATCATCAGCAAGAAGAGGATGCGAGCATGAGTAAAAACGTTCTCACCGGTTTTGGTAATCAGTTCCAGACTGAAGCAGTGGCTGGCACTTTGCCGCAAGGTCAAAACTCACCGCAGCAGGTTGCTCATGGCTTATATGCAGAACAAATCAACGGTAGCGCATTCACAGCACCGCGCGCCAATAACCTCAGAAGCTGGTTTTATCGCATCTTACCTTCAGTTGTGCAAAGTGATTTTGCCCCACGCCAACATGCTTATCTAAATGGCGAATTGAATCGTGGCAAACCAACACCACAACAACTGCGTTGGTCAGCTCTGCCGTTACCAATAGCAGCGACTGACTTCATCGCTGGTCTGGTCCCCTATGCCAGCAACGCCTGTGGCAACATCATGCTGTACGCTTGCAATCAATCGATGACGGATCACTATTTTTATGATGCCGATGGTGAGCTGCTAATCGTCCCAGAACAAGGTGCACTCTGCTTCAAAACCGAATGTGGTAAATTAATGGTTGCAGCAAACGAAATCATCGTTATCCCACGCGGTATAAAATTTCAAGTTGAGTGTTTAGATCGACATGCCCGCGGTTATTTAGTTGAGAATACCGAAGCACCGTTTCAGCTACCTCAACTTGGCCCCATCGGTGCGAACGGTTTAGCGAACCCACGCGATTTTATTTATCCACAAGCAGGGTTCGAAGATAAACAAGGTAAAGTTACATTGAGTTGCAAATTCCAGCAGCAATTATGGCACGCTGAACTCGATCATTCACCGCTTGATGTAGTTGCTTGGCATGGCAACTATGCACCTTACAAATATGACTTGACACGATTTAATACCGTCAATACCGTTAGCTTCGATCATCCGGATCCATCGATCTTCACCGTACTGACTTCACCTAGCAACACTGTTGGTACCGCCAACATTGATTTTGTAATCTTTCCTGAGCGTTGGGTGGTAGCAGAACAAACCTTTCGAC
>CAWUKA010000149.1:0-3443 GCA_963922965.1 uncultured Gammaproteobacteria bacterium
AGATTAGAACCCAAATCTTATATCGTTTATAATAATTTTGCAATTATTTTGCGCATCACCGGCTCTAAGTTAGTGTCATCTTAATCCTGAAAGACAGTCTCTCAACGCCAAAACAAACCCAGCTGATGCCGTCATATGTCGCACAGTACAATTGAGTTAAGTCCTCAGCAGTCACACTGAGAGGCAAACTCATTGGTAGCAGCAAACCTTGATCTGAGCGCTAAACATATCGTCTTTGACGCTTTAGAAACTGAGGCGAACCGATTAGGATTTTTCTCTTGAGAGCAAATCGCACCGCGACAACCAATCCAACGCTATTTAAGGCCAGCATGGCCTCCAGTTTTTTGATGTGAGCCCAACAAAGCTAGCTTGTGCTAACCGATACAATTATCTCGTATTTGTGCATGATTAATCACGCAATTTTAGCCAACAGCACTCGGGCTTGAAAAACTGCAAGGTACTACGGCACCAACACAAAGCCTGAGCTAATCAGCAAGCTAAAAGCTTGCCGATCGATAAAATAATGAAGAACGGCATTTCAGCGAAGTATTTGCTAACGCACGAGGTTACTGGATTACCACTTTAACCGACTTGTAAGCGATATCATCTAACTCGCTGCAGGCCGGAACTGTGGGGTTGCAGCCGAGTAGTCAGCGGGACTACCGTTTTATGTCTAGTCCACTGGCTCTTATTTTAGTGGTTAATGGCAGATCAATTTATGCTCGATGGTCTCAGATGGACTGCATTGCTGGGTTGCGGCACGACTGCGCCGCTCGCAACAAGCTAAACAATGTAATTTGTAATCGATTGAATATTAAGGCATAACATCTGACAATATTAATACACTTTTTATGTAATTATATTGACCATTATGGTTAACTTTGGTACAATAAGACTCAATTCATCGTTCTATGCGAGGTACCAAAGTATGCCACTATTAAGCCAAATAAGAGAATTTTTATACAATTCACTACTTGGGGAAGAAGCATCAGTGCACGTAAGTCACTTCATTGCTACTGGAAACATTAGTTTTCTAGAAGCTATCTCGCTAACTGAAAACGAACGAGCCAACCTTGAATCTGCAGCTGTCCGTGGCTTCATCGGCGAAGGTAACGATGCAACCATTACTTTTGAGCAGGCCCTTGAACTAACTGAATTCCAACGAGATTTACTCGAATGTGATGACATGGCTGGATTAATCAATGGCAACATTATGACCATTGAGCAAGTTATTAATTTAACTGAAGAACATTTACACCTGCTCTTGTCAGGACATATAGGCCACTTACTCCAACAAGGAGTACTCGGACCTGAACAAATTCTGGGAGCAGACCCAGAGCAAGTAGGCATATTGCTACCTGAGACTATACGCGACTTGATTAACGATGAAACCATTACGCTCAGACAGGCTCTTTGGTTAGATAGACACCAACAATTCAAACTTGAAAATTGGGGTGTCGGTCAATTACTTCGCGCAGGAATCATTACCCTTGAACGAGCTGTTGCACTAAGTTCAGTTCAAGCAATAAGTCTTAGTAATGCAGAAGCAGTCCAACGGTTAATTGCTCGCGAATTAACCATCGATGATTTCCTCAACATCGCTGTTCCACGCCCCAATCCCCCTCAAGACCCTCTATTAGGGCGTGGCGAGATAAATTATAGCCAGAGCGCACATAATGCTGGTGTTCATCAAAGCGCTTCAGCCTCAGCTACTCGACTGCTGCAGCGTTATGGTTCGCGCATTGCTGGCTCTGGCTTAGAACAGACGCTTACATCGCTAGAACAGCGTCTTTCTGCATTAGATGACTCACGTGTAAATAAAGCTGCCAAAGATTGCCTCGAAAGGCTCGTAAGGCTCGGGAATAATGGCCTTGGTTACACGGAGCAACCATCAGGGGTGACGAATGTACAACTATTAGCACTTGCATACCTCGCTGTGTTAGATGAAACAGTACGACCGCCCACCGTTAGCGCGGAGGAGGCCTTCGCAGAATTGGTACAAACTCTCTATGAAATCCAACGCGGAGGTAATTTAGACGACGCTGATCAAGATAACGGCCTTGAAGATGGCGCCATCTGCGCACAAGGTACCTTCAACAAACTAGTTCAAGGGTTAGCCGGCATCCATCCTGATTGTACAATATGCTTCATCACATCAACGACTGCGGCAATGAAACTACCTACTGTGGTACGAGAGGCAGCGATGGACTATGTAGCTCAGCGCGCAAACCCACGCAGCGAAGCAGAGTTTACCGCCTTCACTCGACTGATAGAAGCCATTAAGCGAGATGGCTTAGAAGTAGTCTACTCCGAGATTAAAGACGACATTACAACCCGCATGTTGGATGAGTTTGGCATTCTTTACTCAGGCGATGATGATCCTGCATTGACTGCACTGGTTGACGCCGGTGAATACGTAGAACTCAAGCTTGATGAGTTAAATCACTTTCAGCCCTCAATACAAGCTTCAGAAGGCTATCGGCAGTATTGTAGCCGGACGCTGCAGAGTTCTGCGAGGGGCTTATTCTTCTCTTCGACAGCAACAGGCCAACAAGAGAGGCTTAGCGCAGCCCGTCATGATAGCCCTGAGGCTCAAGAGGCATACGATCAACAATATGGTCTTGTACCGAGATAGTATCCGTCCATCCGGTGGCTGGTAGGACAACCAGCTGCCGTTTTCTGCAAGCGTAACAAAATAGTTAGAAATCGGATGAGTCGCTTGTAAAATGAAAGCATTGATTCAGCCCAGCCCAGCCCTGTCACGCTTCCCACATTTTCACCAACACGACCTTTTCTACCTCTTCACTGTTTATGTAGCATGATACATGCCTGACAGATTGGTGTCCGTTAAGACAGGGGGGGGGATTGACTCACTAGCTAAATACTGCATTCAATAAAATTAGAGCTCACTACTCATTTCTGTGCCGATTATGAGCGAGTGTGGCAGCCCAGCAATACAAACCACTAAAAAGCATAACGCTTAGATCTAATAATCCATGATTAATTAAAATGATGTTTCAAACAAAATTCGCCGAGTTGTGCTCGTGTGCACACTACCCGGCTGTCATGCGGCTCGCAGTGGGCTGAAAAAAAAGGCGCAATCAAGCATGACCAAATTGGCTTTGCTGCCGATTTGTCGAGGCCTTTCCTCGGGTTCTCATCCCCCCCTCAATTCAGCCAATCCTAAAAAACACCCCGATACAAGTGTCGCTTCGCCTCTTCACTTGCATCGGGGCGTTTTTTAGGATTTGACGATGTGTCGACCTCCTTCGAGTTCGAATCTTTTACACTCACCATTATGGTGCAACAATAATCTTCTTGAAAGATAACAAAATCAAGGTTTTTGTCGCTACGGTACTGAGTGTTAGCATTTCCAATACTGGGTAGCATTGCACCCTTTTGGGAGTGAAGTACGATACTATACCGCAGGTTCGAATCCTGCT
>CAWUKA010000150.1:0-3412 GCA_963922965.1 uncultured Gammaproteobacteria bacterium
GAAACACACCACCATTTACACCGACGTCTTCACCCATAACGACGACATTTTCATCAGCTTGCATTTCAAATGCGAGTGCTTGAGTTACTGCTTCGGCAAGAGTAATTTCAGGCATTGGTATTACCTCTCGCAAACGCTATGACTTCTGCACGTTGCTCTTGTAAACTTTCGGGTAGGCTGGCATAGAGATAATCAAACATCGATTCAGCAGCCTGGACCGGCATGGCAAGATAAGCATCTACCGCATCGGCGACTTCTTGCTGACATTCCGCAAGTAGTGCCTGGTCTTGTGCTTCATCCCAGCTAGCTTGTTGTTCTAAGTATTGCTTCATACGCTTGATTGGTTCAGCTTGCCAAGCTTGTTTAACTTCTTCATCATCACGATAACGGTTGGCATCATCAGCCGTTGTATGATCACATAGACGATAGGTAATTGCTTCAATTAAGCAAGGCTTATTATTAGTGCGTGCGGTTGCTAGTGCTGAATGTATAGTTTCATGTAGCGCAATTAAATCATTGCCATCGATTTGGATGCCAGTGATACCTGCGCCAATAGCTTTTTGTGCTAGCATAGTGGTTGCTGATTGCATTTTACGCGGCACTGAGATCGCCCATTGATTGTTACAGATTATGAAGACGATAGGAAGTTGCCATGCACCGGCAACGTTGAGTGCTTCTAAAAAATCACCTTTAGAACTACCACCATCACCAACAATCGTTAACACAGCTTGTTGCTGTTGGCGTAGCTTCATTGCATAGGCAACACCTACAGCATGTAAACACTGAGTTGCTATCGGCACGCAAATTGGCAAGTCATTGCGGTTAGCTTGGAAATCACTCCCGCGCTCATCACCACCCCAGTAAGTCAGAATCTCCGACATGCTGGTGCCACGCGCGAATAATGCACCTTGCTCGCGGTAGGACGGGCAAAATACATCTTGTTTTTCTAGCGCATTGCCAATAGTAACGGCAACTGCTTCTTGTCCCAGTGAGGAGGGGTAGGTGCCCATTTTACCAGTGCGCTGTAGTGTTACGGTTTTTGCATCAAACAGCCGTAAGCGCAACATATCTTTATAAAGTTTTTTTAATTGCTCATGATCACGTGCAATGGCGGGGAGCTCAGTAATGGCGTTGCCATCTTGATCGAGGTACTGCTTGTACTCGATAGAAAAAGTTGTTGTATTATTCACAGGTGACTCCTTGTCTACTTCAGGCGTTCCTCCGCCATAATATTAGCTACTTCAATTGTGGTTTTTTCCTCTTTCTCCGCGCGTTGAAAAATTTCCATCAAGGTATCATAGAGCTTTTCAATTTTACTATTCGTCGCACTCGTGCTGCTTTGGGAGTAGGCAGCAAAGCAGTGCACTAAGCCACCAGCGTTGATTGCATAGTCGGGTGCGTAGAGAATGCCGCGTTGATGGAGTTGTTCAGCATGATGTGGTGCGGCTAATTGATCATTGGCACCACCTGCGACGATAGATGCTTTTAATGCGCCGATAGTTTTATCATTGAGGATGCCACCGAGTGCACATGGTGCGAAGACGTCACATTGGCAGCTGGTGATTTCATCATTGGTTACAATGGTTGCACCAAATTCATCGGCACATTGTTGTGTTGAGGCTGTATTAACATCACATACTGTCAGTTTGGCACCGAGTTTATGCAATCCCGCACACAGGTGGTAACCAACTTTTCCAACGCCTTGCACAGCAACGTGCAAGCCAGCCAAACTATCGCGCTTGAGTTTAAATTCTACCGCAGCTTGAATGCCACGTAAGATGCCGCGCGCAGTTAGTGGTGACGGATCATCATCAGCATCACCGATCCTAACTTGGCTAGCGACAAATGGAGTTTGCTTACAGATTGAAGCCATATCCTTGGTTGTAGTCCCGCTGTCCATAGCAGTGATGTAACTGCCGCCAAGTTCATCAACAAAGCGGCCAAAGGTTTGGAATAACGCATCGCGTTGTGTTACGCCAGCAAAATTCTCCGGCTCCATAATGACCGACTTGCCACCAGCAAGTGGTAAATTGGCGAGTGCAGCTTTATAACTCATGCCATGGGCTAAACGAACAGCATCACCTATAGCATCTGAGGTTGATGCGTACTCAATGCAGCGACAACCCCCCAATGAAGGTCCACGACCAGTTGTTGATAACGCAATAATGGCACGCATGTTGGTATCCGGATCATAGCGGAAGTGAAGCGTAATATTTTTTAATGCCTTAATGTAGAGAAATAGGTCGGCGGAATTTTCTGCAGTCATATCAACTCGATCCTTGTTGAATTTGAGCAATCGTTATTGAAAAGAGTACCAGAAAACAATAAATTGTAAATCATCAACGAACTAACCCGGCAAGATAACCCAAAATTTACACGATATTGGATCGATTACGCTGTTATCGAATATTTTTTAACCTTTAAGCTTATGTTAGTTTGATAACAAATTTCTTGTTCCCCCTGTCAGTTGTTATCTCTTGAGTTCCTGAGGTGGCTTATGCTAGAAAAAATGCAGTTGCCGGCATTAATAGGACATCGTGGTTTGCGTGGTCATGCACCGGAAAATACTCTGGCTGGTTTTCGAGCCTCGACGGCGTTTGGTTTAGCTTGGTTTGAGTGCGATATTCGACTTTGTGCAGATGGTACTGTAATTGTTCTCCATGATGCAAGCATCGATCGAACCACCAATGGCACCGGCTTAGCAGCAGCATTGAGTTTCGACGAACTACAACAGTACGATGCGGGTTCATACTTTTCACCACAATATGCCAACCAACGTATCCCAAGTCTGCAGCAAGTGTTAGCCATTGCAATTGAGTTTGATTGTCGAGTCAATCTTGAATTCAAGTCAGAAGGCTGCCAACCCGCACTAGTTGAGAACACATTAGTGACAATTAACCAACTGTGGCCTGAGTATCGTAGCAAGCTACTTTTTTCTAGCTTTGATTTGACGATGTTAGTTGCCTTACACGAGCTCGATCAGCACGCTAGAATTGGTTTGCTAATTGATAACTGGCAACAGTTACAGGCTGATTGGCTCGAACAAGCAAATCGAGTCAATGCGCTCAGCATCCATGTTAATGAGCAACAATTAACGCAAGAGCGGGTTGCAACTATTCATCGTGCTGGGTATGAGTGCATGGCTTATACTGTCAATTTGCCTGAGCGGGCCAAGTTGCTGCGTTCATGGGGGGTTGATTGTCTGGTCACGGATTATCCAGACCGCGTGTCTACTGATTAATCAGCCTCGTTTGGTTGGCACCGTAGTTGCATTCTCCTGAGCGAGCATGAACATACTGGAGTTGGTCATGGAGCTAAAGCAGTTCTCACTCTATCACCCTTTGGTTTTGTCCTTCTTTTCGAAAGAAGTTTATAAAGATGTGGCGATGCGCTGGAAAGGTATTTGTTTTGT
>CAWUKA010000151.1:0-3393 GCA_963922965.1 uncultured Gammaproteobacteria bacterium
ACTGTTACAGAGATAAGTGATGACTGCAGCGATACGTGGTCGTAAATTAGTATGGCGTGTGTGCTCATCAGCAAATGCTGCAATCAAACTGGCAGTAAAGCGTTGTGCATCGCAGCCGCCGAGACTGTGACCGGCTACGCTGAGCTTAATGTTTTTTCCGGCTGGCAATTGACCAAGCAAAGCGTTGAATTGCTCAAGTATACTAACAGCATTAGCTTCATAACTGATTTGACCAGGCGTGAGCTCGAAGTCCCTCAGTACACTAGCCCAACATATTGTGCCACGAAACGTGAGTTTGAGATGATAAGTACCATCTGCATCGGGGCGCTCTGGTACAGCAACAAAAGCAACTAGGCCCGGGTTCTCTACACCCAGCCTGTAAACAGTGTGCGGTGCTTTACACACTGATCCAGTTAGCGAAATGTAGAGGTCAACTTGCTTGCCATCGCTATACCAATCTGTCTCTTGATCAAGTTCTTGCTGCTCGGCCAGTGCATATGGCATATGACTGTTGTACTCACCGATCGCGAATGGATCTAGTTCGCTAACCTCTGATTTATCAACTAGATGAAAGTCAGCATCAGCTTCCATTACTTGCTCTTGATGCTGAAGCTGATCTTGGTACTGAAGCCGGCTTTGATCAGCTTGCATCAATCGAAATCGATTCATGTCCGCAAAGACTCGCATTATGCTAACAGCAGCGCGTGCTGATGCTAAGGAGACGCTGAGTTGCCATTGCTGCAATGCTACCGATATTTGTTGGCGCACAGCATCGATTACAGAGGTATACAATGTGCTGGAAGGTGTTGTGAGTGCTACGCGAGTTGGAACGCGCACCAGGGTGCTGCCAGTTGAAACCGCTTGTTCTGTTGACGCCGGAAGGTCTATCTCAGCATTAATTTGTCGGTCAGCAGCGTCATCGCTAGCGTCAGGACCTAGACCATCTCGGCTAGCTTGGGTAGCAGCACCTGGTGGTGGCTGAGTGAGTTGCGATGATGCACGCGCAGCAGTAGATCCCGGTTGTGCTATGGCTGTACGTGTTAGTCGCTGTGGCTGCTGCGTTTGGCCCGGGGTCTCTGTGATGGGTTGAGTATGGGGATCCTGGCCAAGTTCGCTTGACGGGCCAGCACCTTTACCGGCATCAGGTCTAACGATTGCTGCAATCATCTGAAAAACAATAATAATTGCTGAGATCGCTAGTGCTGCCATGGCAGCAATGAACAGTTGAGGTAAACTAATACCTAGCAACATCTGGAGGCCGAAATAGTGGGCGCCAAGCCAGGTTGCATTAATGACGAATGTTGCTGTAAAAACCATGAATGTCTTACTACTACTCATAACCTGTCCTCTTGGTAGTCATATTGATTAAATTAAGATCATAAATAATAAATTTTGCACATAGTAACAAATGAACCTTAAGGCAACCTTAAGGTATTTTTATACCTATAAGCTCAGCGCAACTAGTCTTATTGTGAGATAGCAACAATTACGTCAACCAAATCGACAGAAACATTACACTAAACATGAGTTTGGCAAAGTGGATTCGAAGCCTCACAACCCAAGCCAAAGCCAATGCCAAAGCTGACTATGTTGTTTACTCCAGCTGAGAAATTTGTACAATAATGAATACAATCCTCAACGTAGTTGACCTATGCCACAGCCAAAACCACCGACCCCACTCTTTGATGCACTTGCATTCTTGATCGAATGCAAGTCGCCAGCCTTACTGACCCAGCCCGCGCAGGCGGATGATTTCAAGTACGCGAAGCAATTTTTGCAGTGCTACACCGGTAGCCAAGGCACGTTTAACGCTTACCGGCGTGAAGTCGAGCGTCTGTTGCATTGGTGCTGGCTGATTGCCAAGAAGACCTTGGTTGAATTGCGGCGTGATGATGTTGAAACATTTATGCAATTTTGTCAGTCACCGCCGAAGCATTGGATCGGCGTGAAAAAACCACCGCGCTTTATTGTTAAAGATGCTGCGCGGCAACCTAATCCTGAGTGGCGGCCATTTGTGGTAACGCTGTCAAAAGTAGCGCACAAACAAGGCAAGCTGCCGCAGATTGATGACTATGCGTTGTCACAAACCGCTATCAAAGAATCGTTTGCGATTTTAAGTAGTTTTTTTAATTACTTGTTACAAGAAGATTACGTGCAACAAAACCCTGTTAGCTTAGTACGCCAAAAAAGTAAATTCATTCGCAAACAGCAAGGCCATACCACTATTCGACGCTTGAGTGAATTGCAATGGGCTTACGTGATTGAAACTACTGAGCAACTGGCTGCACGCGAACCGACACGGCATGAGCGCAGTTTATTTATCATGACTGCATTATATGCCATGTATTTACGCATCTCTGAGTTGGCGGCTAGTGAGCGTTGGCAACCCTCGATGCAGCATTTTTATCGTGATGCCGATCAAAACTGGTGGTTTACCACAGTCGGTAAAGGTAACAAGCAACGTCAGATCGCTGTCAGTGATATGATGCTGGCAGCCCTCAAACGTTGGCGCCAACACTTGCAACTACCAACACTACCCTCACCGGCGGATAAAACCCCGCTGCTACCAAAAACCCGTGGTCGTGGCCCCATTACGAGTACAACTTACATTCGCGATTTAGTGCAATACTGTTTTGATGCAGCACTAGTACGCATGGTCAACGATGGCTTGGCGGAAGAAGCGGAAGCTTTGCAAGCTACGACGGTACATTGGCTGCGCCACACTGGTATTTCTGACGATGTTAAACGCCGGCCACGTGAACACGTCCGGGATGACGCTGGCCATGCGTCGAGTGTAACGACTGATAAATATATTGACGTTGAGTTACGTGAGCGGCATAGTACGGCTAAACACAAGCCGCTTGTTGATTAAGTGTGAACAAAGGTTTGAATTAAGTTGCTGAGTTTGATGATACCGACTGCTTCTAACCACTCATAGGGAATATAACCCGCGAGAATGCCGGCTAAGAAACCTGAGACGTGACATTCCCAAGAGACACCTTCTTCAGTTGAAAATAGATCCGATAAAATCCCACCGAAATAATACAGTGCCACCGCACCAAGTATGATCGATAAGCCGGTTGGTTGTTCAATCGCGATTGTCAATAAGTAACTCCAAAAGCCCATGATCAAACCACTAGCACCGAGGTGTAATGCCGGTTGGCCGATTAGCCAAGTAAACAAACCACTCAGCAAAGTGATGATTAATGCTAAGGTGACGTAGATTGAAATGCCATAGATGAGAATAAAGCAAGATAAGATGAAAAGTGGAATGCTATTAAAGAGTAAGTGATTAAAATTACCGTGTAATATCGGTGCAAATGGGATCCCTAGCAAGCCATGCCAACTGCGCGGATAAATCGCAAACGCGTTTAATAAACCAGCAAAAAATAG
>CAWUKA010000152.1:0-3393 GCA_963922965.1 uncultured Gammaproteobacteria bacterium
AATCAAAGTTACCGCTCAGCTTTTTTAATAACGCCTCGGCTGATGCTGGTAATGGATCAATATCAACAAGCTCGTCTGCTGCAGCTAGGTAACGCAGCCAAGCGATTTCAATCTGACAGCGTTGCTGGATGAGACCATATTCGCTGAACTGCTCACGCAGTGCAGTGCATTTGTGTGCATAACGGCCGTCAACGGGGGAAATGGCGCGGAGGCTTGTTCCGCTGCTTGCTATCAGTTGTTTGTTCATATCGTTAACGATAGGGTTACATCTAATGCGATTATGGCATGGATGGTAAACCATTGTCCACGTCTACGGCAAAAAAGATGCGGGCTTGCACTGGCACATGATCAACCGCTATTATGCACTGATTAATAAATCAGACCATCTAATTACAGAGAGTTGATATGAGTGATGACAACAATGATTTACTAGCCAAATTACTACCCTTCATCGGCTTCGGTGTCTTTATTGTTTTGGCGGTGTACGCTTTTGTGATTTTGTCACAAGCACTCATGTATGGGGCAATTCTTGGTCTCATCATCTTTGTGATTGCATTTATTAAATCGAAGTTGTTTCCAGCCAAAAAAAATAACACACCAACAACGGGTCAAACTTACGAACACGAGGACTAGTGTTCCCGCTTAAGCTGTAAGAATGGTTGATATTTATGCATTTTGAGCAAATTTGGCAGGGCCATTGTCAGCAAGGTTGCTCACCGCTTTGGGATGCGAACCAGCAATATTTGTATTGGCTCGATAGCGGTCAGCAAGCACTGCATCAATTGCATTATCCATCCTTACGCCATCAGTCGATGCAGCTGCCATCAACGGTTCGTGCAATTTGCTTTTATCAACCAGCTGGCCTCATCGCAGTGCTTGATGCTGCCATTGTCGAACTTGATGTGCAGCAGCAACAAATTGGCGCTCAGCATAGCTTCGAGCTTGGGCATGAGATTCAATTTAATAGCGCCGCTTGTGATGGCGCGGGTCGATTATGGTTAACAGCAAAATTAGCAACCCAGACTTCGGCCAGCTGGCTGTACCGTGTTGATACCGACTACGCGTTGACTGTGCTCGATCGTAAGTTGAACACAGCGCATGGCATCGCGTGGAGTCATGACAGTAGTGTCATGTACTTGGCTGATGCCGCAGCACGACTGATTTATCAATACGACTTTAATTTACAAGCTGGCACCCTGGCTGCAAGGCGAGTGTTTGCTCGCATCAATGAGTCAGCCGGGTTTCCAATGGCGCTCAGTGTCGATAGTGAAGGGTGCCTCTGGTGTAGTCACGTCGATGGCTGGCGCTTGAGTCGTTACTTACCTGACGGGCGGCTTGATCACGTGATTGATATCCCAGTGCAACGGCCACACGGTTGTTGTTTTGGTGGTCCCGACATGGATCGTTTATTCATCACCAGTGCTGCTAATTTAACTGCTGCAGAGCTCGAGCAGCACCCAACAGCGGGTGGTGTATTTGCGCTAACAACAGCAGTGATCGGTTTACTTGCGACATCATTTAAGGGTTACGATGACTGACATGCGATCAGAATTGATGACTATTGCGATAGAGTATTTGCAGCGCGGTCAATTTCAACCGCGTCAGCATTTTGATCAGGGGTTACTGGATGAGTTGGCGCAATCAATTCGAAACTCAGGCTTATTACAACCTTTAGTTGTGCGCCGCTTAGGACCTGAGCGCTACGAAATTATTGCCGGTGAGCGGCGTTGGCGTGCAGCACAATTGGCAGGCTTAACTGAAATCCCAGTACTGGTTGGTAATTTCAGTGATGAGCAAGCGCTTGAGGCCGCCATTATTGAAAACGTTAACCGCTCAGACTTAAATCCGATTGAGGAAGCCAAAGGCTACAAACGTTTGATGGATGAATTTAGCTATATTCAAGATGAAATCGCTAAAATTGTCGGTAAGTCACGAGTCGCAATCACCAATACCTTGCGCTTGCTCAATTTAGATGAGCGAGTACAAACATTACTGATCGAAGGTCAATTGAGTGAAGGGCATGGAAAGGCGATTGCAAGTTTGGATCCAGATTTGCAATTTACCTTTGCTAACAAAGCGGTGAAGCATGCCTGGTCTGTGCGCACCATGGAAAAAAATGTCAAACAGGCTTTGCAACCACAATCATTGTCGGAGCAGGTTAAGCAAGCTGATATTCGTTATCTGGAAACCAAACTCACCGAACAGCTAGGTTGCCAAACTCAGGTTGACTTTAGCTCCGGGAGTGGCTCCCTCAAAATTAACTTTCATAACTTAGATATTTTGCAAGGGGTGTTAAAAAAGATGGGTTATAAAACTGATGACTAGCATTTGTTTGGTTAAGCATTATTTTACAATGCTCGGTTGGCACACACATGCGTAAACTGAGTTTAGCTGATTTACCTTGGTTAGCGGATAGTAGTACTTCATTGCGTCAGCGCTTGCTGGCTGAACGCTTACCGCATGCACTATTGTTTGCAGGACTTTTTGGTTTGGGTAAAAGCATCCTTGCCAGGCAATTTGCGCTTGACAGTTTATGTCAAGCACGTACCCCAGAAGGCGCCGCTTGTGGTCATTGTCAGGCGTGTCGACTAATGCAAGCCAAGACTCATCCAGATTTTTATCTGTTGCAACCGGACAAGCCCGGTGCTGATATTAAAATTAATGCGATCCGAACTTTATCAACTCAGTTAAATGCCACAGCACAATTAGGCGGTTACAAAGTTGCGTTGATTCAGCCTGCTGAAGCGCTCAACCGTGCGGCTGCCAATGCGTTATTAAAAACCCTTGAAGAGCCGGTGCCGCATACATTATTGATTTTAGTCAGTCATCAACCGCGATTACTGTTGCCGACAGTGCGCAGTCGATGTCAGTTTGTGCAGCTGCCGTTACCACCGCATCAGCAAGCGTTAGCTTGGTTGCAAGTGCAAGCTACATCATCTGCAGATGCCGATTGGTGTTTGCGTTTTGCTGATGGTGCCCCGTTGCAGGCATTGCATTTGTTGCGCGATCAAGATTGGCGAGTTGCACGAGCTGCAGTGATTACCCACCTGTCATGCATAGCTAGTGGCAATACCGCGCCAGTTGATCTCAAAGCCATGAGGGGCATCACGCTGCACGACTGCAACCAAATCCTTTTATCCTGGTTACAAGATTTGGTGCGCTATCGATTGAGCGCTGAGCCGAGTATTCTGACCAACAGTGATCAAATCAAACTGATCACCCAGCTTGCGAATCAATTGAATACTGATAAACTGCTAGACTTTTATGATAGATTACTCGAACTGCAGCAAAAATTAGCTAGCAAGGCGAATCTGAATGTTGAGATGACCATGGAGTCGGTTTTTGTGCAGTGGCGGCAGTTATCTTTTCAGCAACCGAAAACAAAAGTAGGAC
>CAWUKA010000153.1:0-3153 GCA_963922965.1 uncultured Gammaproteobacteria bacterium
TCAAACACAATGCCGTTGTCAGTCTTGTCATTCGGAATCAGCATCGCATCAAATAAGCCCTTGCCGGACTCGCGATTGGATTTGATATCGTAGCGATCACGCAGGCTGGCGACTAAGCCCAACATGACGCCGTGGTAAAAACGCTCACCGTTTTTCTTATCGGTATCACGAAAGCTAAAACTGTCTTCAATCAGATACTGTAGATTGGTTTCAAATGCTGGGATATTGCCCGAGACTAACTGTTCGATAAACCGATCGTACCAGGCAGTCCCACGCCGTATCGATAACCACTCGGTGACCGTTTCTTGGTAAAAGGCCAGCACTTCATTATTCGGGATAGACAGATCAACCGTTAACCGAGTGCCGCGCAGGGTTGGGTTTGAGCCGCGCAAGTAACCGGACATCAGCAGTAAGCTCCAGAGTGCGGTTTGATTGATGTCGAGATTCTCGAAGGTGGTATATTCGCTGATGGTTTCGCGCAGCGTGTCACCGGCCATTAACGCTTGAATGTTTGCTTGTGCCTCATTGCTGGCCCGGATGATTAAATTCTGAATGAGTTGATTATCGCTGGTGTTGATCCAGTAGGACATCAGCTTACCGGACTCAGCAATGCAATTGATGATCGACCACGGGTTATAAATGAGCTGATTGCCAAAGCTGTAACCGTTGTACCAATTTTTGATGGCGTTGCGGTCAACGCTTAAGTTGGCTGTTGTCAGTAGTTCATCAACCTCCAGTTCGGTAAAGCCAAAGTAGCTGGCGTACTTATCATGCAACATCGAATAGACTTTGACATTGTTTAAGCCGGAGAAGATATTTTCTTTAGCGACTCGTAAAACGCCGGTCATCACGCCTTTGGCAAGAAACGGGTTATCTTTGAGGGCGGCAGAAAACAGATTACGGAAGAAGCCAATCGCCTCTTGGTAATAACCACTGCTATGGGCATGCAAAATCGGGGCATCGTATTCATCGATGAGTAACACCACCGGCTTGCCGTAATAAATGTAAAGGTATTCGGTGAGATTTCGGAGGGCACCGGCAAGATCAGTTTTCGATGCTGAGCGGTTGATAATGTTTTTGATGTATTGTTGTTTATTTTTAGTGATTTTTTCCGAATAGAGCTGCTTTTCAAATTTTTGATATAGTTCTGACATTAACCGATCAACCGTATCCAGACAATCAGCAAAATTATCAACTTTAACGTCCTTCAAGCTGACCGAAATCACGGGATGTTGGCCTTGATGCCTCTCAATGGTTTGCGGATGATGTTGGATGTTGAGGCCATCGAACAGGGTCTTGGTCGGTTTGCCATTGACCTCAGCACTTAAAAAGTGCTCGAGCATGGAGAGATTGATGGTTTTGCCAAAGCGGCGCGGACGAGTGAGGACGATGATTTTGGCGCCATCGTCCATGATCTCGTCTATCAAGAGAGACTTGTCAACGAACAGGTAACGCTGATTTTTTTTGGAGCGATACTCAATCAACTCTCTGAAATTGGAAACACCGATCGGTACGTGCATGTGACTTATCTTCACTTAAGGTCATGTGTTATAGGATGATAGCACTGATGGAGAGAGAACCCTAGCCCAGACTGGCGCTTGATGATAGCGAGTGCGGCAATCTAGCAAATACAATCCCCACGAGCACTGAGGCGAATGAATCATCAGTATTGATTGAAATGATGGTTCAGAGGAAAAGATGACATCGTGCCTATCTGCACACCACTGGGCTGCTTCGGGACTGATGTCCCTCGCAGTGGGCTAAAAAAAGGTCCATCACCAGCAGCTCAAAAACGACAGGATTAGACACACTCTATTTGGCCCACTGCAAGCAACGTGGTCACCTGGCAGTCAAGGATCATCCCTTTCAGCAGCACGCTACGAAAACACCATGCTACGCAGTTGATCCGTGGGTGGTTCGGGTGCTTTCTCGGCTACGCCACCACCGCTTAGGGTAGGACGCTAATAAGTTTGAAGTTTAGCTGTAGTACCGCGCCCCTATCTTCTTGTTCACTTGATGGTGGGCGTTAAACCATCACCTCCCGATGCAGATGCATTGGCCTACTGTTCTTGCTGGCCTAATGGCGCTTGCAACGCTGCACTGCCCTTTGACGACGGTGGTATAAAAAAACTGGATTGACTCGTGCCCACACTGAGCCCGGCTGGACCGACCGCTCTTGGTGGCGAAGCCGCAGGTGAGACCTCTTGATCACGGTAGGGTGACTCCGGTAAGCGAAACACTTGCTCAGGCGATAAGTCGTAAGTGACTTGCTCGGCGTCAAGGTGAAATCGTTTCCCGCAAAAGGCCAGGCCTATGTGAAGCCCCGAGCGCACACCTCGGGCTTCTAATGCCGCCGCATAGCGCTTCACCTCGATTTGTTGCAACGCTGATTTTGCCTCTTGAGGGAGTTTGCTCGGATCATCCATACCTTTGAATTCAAAAATCAAACCCTGCTGATCAACTTCGTCAGGCATTAATACAATATCGTAACGACTATAGCCGGCCTCACGGTTGGAACTCAGTTGAAAGTACTGACTATGGAGCCCGGCTAGCAACCCCAGCATGAAGGCATGATAAACTTCCTCCCGCGTTTTATCAACGGCCTGCTGTTGCTCGTTGACGGTAATATCACTGGCTTCTCTTGCGGCAGCTTGGTGTCGGGTACGCTTTATAAGTCGCTTGGGTAAATCATGAAAGCTCACGGCTTGCTCTAAATAATCGCGCAAATGGCTAGCAAACGTCTTTACATCACCGGCACGCAACGCGTTCAACTGTGATCGTCCTCACGTGTCCGCGGCGCTTTGGTAAAACCATGAACCTCTCCATGCTCGAGCATTTTTTGAGTGCTGAGGTCAATGGCAAGCCGACCAAGACCCTGTTCGATGGCCTGAGCATCCAAGGTCATCCGCAAACCATGACAAGGCATCAAGGCCAACATCCCGTGATTTTGATCAGCTTGAAGGATGTTAAACGGGATACCTTTGCTAAATGCTTAGAAGCGGTCGGGATGGTGATGGCAGACTTGTATCAAAAATTTCGACCACAGCTTTATTCCGATAAAATTGATCATGATAAGCAACAATACATCAAGAAAATCGTGGCCGATGAAGCATCAGAAACCCAGTTGACCAATGCACTGCGAAATCTCACCGA
>CAWUKA010000154.1:0-3104 GCA_963922965.1 uncultured Gammaproteobacteria bacterium
TCTCGGTCAGAACTTTCGCAATCAATCAGTCAAAGTCGATGCCAACATTGTTGCTAAAGGTATCGAGGATGGCCTATCAGGCCGCAAGGTTCGTCTTAGCAAAAAGGAGATGGAAGAATCATTAGCAACCTTTCAAAAAAATTGGGCGAAGCTGCGTGAAAAAGCCAGCGTTGAGAATAAAACTTCAGGTCATGATTTTTTAGCTGTTAATAAATTAAAAAGTGGCGTGGTCTCACTTGCTTCGGGCTTGCAATATCGCGTCATGAAACATGGCGAAGGCGAAATGCCAGCAACTCAAGACAGAGTGACTGTTGAGTATGAAGGTCGTTTTATCGATGGCAAGGTATTTGATAAGTCTGCTGAACCGGTTTCGTTTCCTGTTGCTGATGTCATTCCAGCTTGGACAGAAGCGTTGAAGATGATGAAGAAGGGTGCGGAATGGGAAATCTACGCGCCGCCACAATTGGCCTTTGGTGAGGCTGGTGTCTTAGGTGGACCGATCGGTCCGAATCAAACCTTAATTTACAAAATCCGCCTGCTCGATATTAAACGTGAGTCAAAGGTGGGCTAGTCGCACTACTGGCTACTGCGCTCATCGTAGGTAATAGCTGCCTTTCCAGATAATCTTCCCTGTCAAGGCAAATTATCCGGATAATCTGCCTTGACAGGGAAGATTGCTTGGCTAAAATCAGTCTATGAAGATAAAAAAGCGACTATTTGCACTCGATTTGCCCAATCAAAAGTCAGCCTTTCTCTGGGGGCCTCGCAAAGTCGGTAAAAGCCACTGGATTCGTGAACGTCTGCCTGACGCCGTGCTAATCGATTTATTAAAAACAGATATTTTTGCTGATTATGCTTCTCGGCCTGCATTGCTTCGTGAACGATATGAACACACAGCTCAACGCATCGTTATCGATGAAGTGCAGATGGTGCCTGACTTACTCAATGAAGTGCACTGGATGATAGAAAACACTGAGGTTGCATTTTTGCTGACTGGCTCGAGCCCGAGAAAACTAAAGCGCGGTCATGCAAATCTATTAGGTGGCCGAGCATGGCGCTATACCATGCCGCCACTCACAGTTGCAGAAATCGAAGACTTTGATGTTGAGCAAGCAATCCATACTGGTCTGTTACCACCACATCTTCTCAGTGCCGACCCTCAGCAAGATTTGCGTGCCTATGTTGCTGACTATCTTAAAGAGGAGATTGCTGCTGAAGCAGTTGTGCAGAATATCCCTGCCTTTGCAACGTTTTTGCAGGTTGCGGCACTTACTTCTGGTGAGCTGCTTAACTACACTAATATTGCGAGAGAGACAGGCGTCAGCGCTAAAATTATCAGAAATTATTTCCAAATTTTAGAAGACACTTTGTTGGGTTTTCGCTTACAACCGTGGCGAAAAACCAATAATCGACGTTTGATTGAAGCAGAAAAATTTTATTTGTTTGATGTTGGTGTTACAAACTACCTTGCGCGGCGTCAACCTCAATTGTATACCCCAGAGTTTGGCAAATCATTTGAGCAGCTTATATTGATGGAATTAAAAGCCTATCAAGCATACCAAGATCCAGAATTACCTTTAGCTTATTGGCGTACCAGCACTGGCTTGGAAGTTGATTTTATTTTGGGTGATATGGATGTTGCTGTTGAGGTGAAGTCAAGCAAGCGCGTGCACGAGACTGATACCAAAGCCTTACTTGCTTTGTCAGAAACTCATCAGGTAAAACGGCGTTTGTTAATTTCATTTGAAGATATACCAAAAATTTTGCCCGGCAATATTGAGTGTTTGCCTTGGCAAATTTTTTTCGACCAGTTATGGGCAGGTGATGTGGTATAATTTGGTAGGTTTACCCTTGCTTCTGCCTACCGATTACATCACTAACTGGTTAGTGTAACTTAATGAATAACCATGTTGCTCGATTCGCTGAGGTTCGATAGCTAATCTGCTGTGTTGATATCGATGCTGGTAACAGCGAACACGTATTCTGGTTGACTCCCCATCAGCTGTTTTGTTATCAATGGTAACATCGTTTGATGCCGCAGAGCGCTATGAGGTAAGACGTACGGTAAGTTAACACTCGACGATCTTTATCCGCTGCCGACCTTGATCTGCTTACCGGCAAAGGCGATACCGATCTTGATGATGTTGTCGACGCCTTGTTGCTGCAGTTCTTTCACATAGTTTTTGGCGATGATTTGCTGCAGCGCTTGTTTCGCAGTCACCTCGAGCTCGGCTTCACTCTCCGCGACTTTGAACTCAAACACGATACCGTTGTCAGTCTTCTGTTTTGGAGTCAGCATCGCATCAAATAAACCTTTACCGGATTCGCGATTGGATTTAATGTCATAGCGCTCACGTAGTCTGGGGACTAGGCTGAGCATGAGGCCGTGGTAAAATCGCTCACCATTTTTTTTGTCAACATCGCGGAAGCTAAAACTGTCTTCAATCAGATACTGTAGATTGGTTTCAAATGCTGGGATATTGCCCGAGACTAAATTTTCGATAAACTGATCGTATCAGGCAGTTCCACGCCGCATCGATAACCACTCGGTGACTGTTTCTTAATAAAAGGCGAGTACTTCATCATTCGGGATAGACAGATCAACCGTTAACCGAATACCGCGCAGGCTTGGGTTTGAGCCGCGCAAGTAGCCGGACATCAGTAGTAGACTCCAGAGTGTGGTTTGATTGATGTCGAGATTTTCGAAGGTGGTATATTCGTTGATGGTTTGGTGAATCGTCCCGCTGGCCATGAGAGTTTGAATGTTTGTTTGCGCTTCATTGCTGGCCTGAATGATTAAGTTCTGAATGAGTTGATTATCGCTGGTGTTAATCCCAATAGGGAAATAGCTTACCGTGCTCTCTGATACATTTGACGATCGGCCAAGGGTTACACACCAACTGTTCGCCAAAGCTGCAACCGTTGTACCAGTTTTTGATGGCGCTGCGGTCGACGCTTAAATTGGCCCGCTTGAGTAAGTCATCGACTTCTGCATCAGTGAAGCCAAAGTACTGGACGTACTTGGGGTGTTGGACTGAATAGACTTCAACACTGTTTAAGCCGGAAAAGATATTTTCTTTCGCGACCGGTAAAATGCCGGTCAT
>CAWUKA010000155.1:0-3042 GCA_963922965.1 uncultured Gammaproteobacteria bacterium
TGAGTTTCAATGCTAGCAGTTAAAACATTTAATCCAGGGCCAATGCTTTCAAAACTATAGCCACGAATGCTTTTAGTGCCACCGGCTTTAAAAAGCAATGACAGTGGTAAATCACCTTGTTCGGCAGAGCGTGTTAAACCAAGGTGAGCTCGAGTCATGATGCGGCTATGTTTGAGTAGGGGGTTAATAAATTTGACATCGGTTACCAGTTGAAGAAAATCAGTTTCAGCAAAAGCTTGTTTTGATGCTGCTCGAATGGTGTAGCTGAATTTACGAGCGTTTCGTGGGTAAAGCCGATTGTCAAAATCAGTCCTTTGCCATTCAATGCTAGGTATCAGAAAGCGGTGGGTGGTGTAAGCTGCGTCAAGGATCGAAGAAGTTTCATCACTGTAGCTTAGTTTTAGCACTCGCTGCCAGTGGCCGACCCAGCGTGATTCACTGAACTGCAGCCGATTAATATGTGACTTACCAATTTTAGATTGGTAATTTTCGATGCTAGCGCCAGCAATAATTTTATCTGTTGCTGGATTGCGACCTGGAATGATGTAATTCGCTAGTAACGATGAGTCAACATGCGAGCCTTCTGCGACCCAATAAAGTTGATGGCCACTGCTGGTAAAGCGCCGCCACTCAGTTCCAAGTGAGCCACGGATACCGGTATCGGTACCGTAGCCAGCACTTGCTTGATAGCGTTGGCCAAGGCTTGGCATGACGTTTACATCGATCGGTACTTGGTGGTTACTACTCTCTTCAATACGCGGTAATACCACTGCACTATCAAAATAGCTACTTTTGATTAGATCATTTTGTAATTGCAGTAGGGCGCGCATCCGGTAGTCTTCACCTTGGCGGAAATGGATGAAGCGATCGACAAAACCGCTACTGTAAGGGTGTTGAGAAAAATGAACGGGGCCGAATTGGTACTGCTCACCTGTTGCAAATACCATATCAATGCGGGCACGTTGGAGTGCCGGATCGATGTAAACTACACTGTGTGTTAGTTTTGCTTTTAAGTAGCCGAGGTAGAGTGCTTTTTCAAACAGCTGTTGCTTAATTTGTAAATAGCGTTCCGCAAGAAAAACATCGCCTGGTTGGATGAGACCAGCTGATTGTATTTGGGTAAACCCGGGGTTCGATTTGCCTGCACCAGTGATAGTGAGATTCACTTGCTCAACTAGCACGGGTGCGCCTTTCTCAATTACGATATGTGCTTGCCACGACTTGTTGCTGGGTTGTAATTGCGTTTTTATGATTGGCGCAAAGTAGCCATAGGGTTGCATCGCTGCGATAACCGCAGTCTTGATGTGTTGCTTCAGGTTCACTTGCGCTGCTGTGCTGGTATCGTTGAGCATAAATTGTTCGGAGGCTAGGCGTTTTTCAACATTAGTCAGTAGCTCAGCTTTAATGCCGACCACTGTAATGGGTAATGAGCTAGCGTTTGATCGAGCAATTTGATACCAGCCAATGAGTAGTATGCAAACTAGAATTAACCTGAGCTGTGAGTGTCGCTGTGTAATCGGTTTACGCGTGCGTTGAAGCTGTGGTTGGGTAAACAAATCGTTAAGCCTGGGGAAAAAACGTATTGATGATTTTATCATAGCTGGCCATTTTGCACAGTTATTGCCGCATGCATGATTAATTTATACGGAAAGATTGTAATCGGATTGAACCTGCTTGTAGTATCATATTTTTCGAACTGTAAATTTTAGGGCAAACCATGCGGATTGATGGCTTAAAACTGGGTCATTACACCAATGAGTCTCTTGGTACCGGTGTGACGGTGTTCTTATTTGACCAGCCATCGCCATGCGGCTGGTTTCTTTGTGGTCACGCCCCAGCAACCCGTGATGTCAGCTTGCTTGAACCAACTTCAACCGTGTCCGCTATCGACGCGCTCGCTTTTACTGGCGGCAGTGCTAAAGGTTTGGCTGTGACTGACGGTGTGATGGCGTGGTTGGAGCAGCACAGTCGTGGTTTGCGTACCTGTGCTGGCCTGATTCCAATTGTGCCGACAGCAAGCATCTATGACTTAGCAATTGCTGAGCCGGTGGCGCCAACTGTTGACGATGCTTATAGTGCCTGCCAACAAGCCAGTTATGATATTACCCAGTACGGTAATGTCGGTGTTGGAACCGGTGCTAGTGTTGGTAAATTACTCGCAGGTTGTCAACCGATGCCAGGTGGGTTTGGTTATGCTGATTTACAAATGACAACCGGCCTAACTGTTGTTGCATTCGCAGTTGTCAACTGCGTTGGTGACGTGCTCGAGCGTAACGGTGAGATTGTTGCTGGTGCATTGAATGATAGCGGTGATTACGGCAATGTTAGTCAATCCTTGTTAGCTGGCGAACAAATGACTGATCCTGGATTTAATACGACTTTGATTGCAGTTATTTGTAATGCGAGGCTTGATAAAACAGCGCTGACGTTAGTTGCCAGAATGGCAAGTGCTGGCGTGGCACGAGCGATTGTGCCGAGTTTCACTACTTTTGACGGTGATGTGGTGTTCGCAGCTGCTACTGGTGTGGTCGATGCAGATATCAATTTAGTCGGTATGCTTGCGGCAGAAGCAACTCGGCAAGCGATTGTCAAAGCAGTGAGGAATTAGCACTATGCAAAAACGCTTGCTAGCCTCACTCCTGTTGCTTATCACTTCACTTGGTCAAGCCTGGAATCAAGATGGTCACCGGGTTGTAGCTGAAATTGCTTATCAAAATTTATCGAAAGTTGCTAAAGCCAAATTGACTGCTATTATCGATGTTGAACAACAGCACGGATCATTGCACCAATATTTGTTACAACTGAGTACCTGGCCTGATGACATTAAACGTCATGGGCTCACGCTTTTTAATCGCTGGCATTACATCGATTTGCCATTGCACGCTACAAAAGTGCGGCTACAGAAAAGCGATAATATTATTACCGTGCTACAGACAGCTATTGCTGTGTTGAATCATCAGCAACTTAATCCAATAGAGCGTGGTCTACTGTTACGTTTTCTTATTCATTTGGTATCTGATATTCATCAGCCATTGCATGTAA
>CAWUKA010000156.1:0-2944 GCA_963922965.1 uncultured Gammaproteobacteria bacterium
TTTCTGCAACCCGTAACTGACCACTATCGACATGCTCGAGGGTATCAAAAATTGCTTCGTATAGTGTGGGCTCAACTGACTGCGGATTGATTTCAGCTTGGTTGTCAAAGGCGAGCTCGATAGTTTGTCTTAAATCATCCATTGTTGATTTCTGCTCCTCAGGGTTGCGTGACACACGAGGAATAGTTTATGCAACCGCTCGAGTCGGTGCAATATGATCCGCAGTGTTTATTACGCTACCGCTATCCGGCGGTTCCTGTAAAGCAAAATCACTAACAATCAACAGTAAAAAATAACCCATAAGCAGTTTGATGAGGGCGATCTGGCCTTGCTGGTTATGTGTCCTGTTAAAAACCGGTCTCTCAGTTCCCGTGATGATATAATTGAGAGTACATTTTCAATGGAGATTACCACGTGTTATTACCAGCTGGACTTTGTAATTTCAGAGAGTTCATTGAATATCGTTCACCAAGTGATGAAAGCTATCTGTTTGTCGATTAATCATTGTTGATCCAGGACGTTATCGACAATGCTGCTAGAGTCATTGTCATCACGCGGTCCAGGCGCTTTGGCAAGACCATGAATCTGTCCATGATGGAGTACTTTTTGATCACTTAGGTTGGTGATAAGCTGACCCAAGCCTTATTCGGTGACCTCGCAATCACTAATCATTCAAAAGCCCTAGCGGCTTATCAAGGTCTACACCCGGTTCATTCCGGCCAATCTTAAAGACGCCGAATGTGACAATTTTGCCGACTGTTTGGCAATGGTCACCGTAGTGATTGTAAAGTTATATCAAAAATTTCGCTCGTAGCTCTATTCAGACAAAATCGATCATGAAAAATAACACTACATCAAAAAGATCATGGCCGGTGAGTCAGCAAGAATGGAGCTCGCCAGTGCATTAGCCAATCTGACTGAATACCTCGAGATCTATTACCTTAAACCGGTAATGTTATTAATTGATGAATATGATGCGCCGATTCTACTATCAAGAAGCCATTTCATTTTTCCGTAGTTTATTTTTCAGTGCCCTCAAAGATAATTCGTATTTGGCTAAAGGGGTTATTGGCTGGTATCTTGCGCATCGCGAAAGAAAATATTTTTTCTGATTTAAGTAATGTTAAAATCCATTCCATCTTAGATCACTAATACGCTGGCTACTTTGGCTTTACCTAATTGGAAGTCGACCAGTTACTGGATAAAGTTAAACTCACTGTGGACCGGGCAACGATGAAGACTTGGTACAGTGGCTATACTTTTGGCAATTCGATCGTCTATAACCCGTGGTCAATGATCAACTTTACCAAAGGGCAAGGAAAACTATCTCCTCATTGGATCAACACCAGCGACAATCAACTGGTGCGCAGTTTACTCACTAACCCCAGCGCAAAGCAAACCACAAACCTTGATGGCGGGTGGTAGCTTAAAGCAGACCGCCAGCGAATACGTTACTTTTCAGCCCCTCAATACCGGATCAAACCGCATTCTGGAGTTTATTGTTAATGTTCGGTTATTTGCATGGTACCAATACTGATGCTCAAGGTTTATTGTTAAAAGTTGAATTATCGATCCTAAATCAACCAGTGTTAGCCTTTTATCAATACGTGATCATGGCGTGGTTATCGGCTTATCGGGGTTACGATTGGTCCGCTCAGTTTATCGATGATTTGGTGATGGGCAACATTGCTGAATTTCAAGCTGATTTACACAGTTTGGGCGAGCATACCTTTAGTTTTCACGAGTTGATAACAAAAACGGTGAACGTTTTTATCATGGGGTCATGCTCGGCTTGATGGCGAGCCTGCGTGATCGATACGATATTAAATCGAATCGCCAATCCGGCAAAGGCTTATTTGATGCGACGCTGGTCTCCAATGAAAAAACTAACAATGGTATTGTATTTGAATTTAAAGTTGTGGAGAGTGAAGTCAAGCTCGATACCAGCCTTGCAGCAAATCAGTGCGAAGGATTATATAAAAGAATTACGGCAACAAGGTGCTAGACACACCATCAAAATTGGTACAGCTTTCGCTGATAAAAAAATTAAGATTGTGAGTGATAGCTGACAGTGTAAGTGCTACTAATGGTTTGAGTTGCCGGGTTAGCACCCGACTGCGCTACTCGCGGTGGACTGAGACGCACCCGGTTGTCACGCTGGTGTCGCTCGCAATACGCTAAGTAAATAAAATGATATTTTATTCTAGTCTAACCTATTGATTAAATTAAAAGATTCTTTTAGGTCAGAAAAAATCTCGTTAATCTTAGCAAGCTTAGCCGTTGTTAAGGGCGTGTTAAGGTTCGTGTAGTATTATTGGTAATGTAAATTTATCTGCTTAGGATATTATATATGACGACTCCTTTCTTGCGATCAATACACCCACTTGTTTATTTCTTAATAGTATTACCATTAAGATTTGCTTTGATTAGTTTGACTAAACCAGTGTATATTTTCTGTGAAAATATTGACAAAATTTCTAAAAATTTTTTCGACACTAGAACAATGAAAAATAGAACAATAAAAAATTTTTTAAAATGCCATGCAGCAGGATCTTTTTTGTTTGGTCTAAATCTTTTAATCCCAGCTCTCATTTTCTTTACTGGTCATTGCTTTTTACAGCAGTTTTTACCAACCTTTGTAGTGTTATCTTTGCTTGCAAAAACTGCATCGATTGTTGCTGTGGTGCTGGCAGCTGAATATGCTATTGTATTGCCCATTATCTTTTACGGTTCCGTCTATTTGTGCAGTGCTATCATCAAGCAATGGGTCGTATTGAAAGGCGAGCTCAATAGCAAGCAATTTGCAGCTCAGTTTGACCGACGGGCCGAAGGCTTATGCACAGAAGGGGTGATTATTTTCAGTCTATTGCCTTTGACTTTTGCATTGGCTTTTTTCATGTTGCTTATTCTTGCCCCTAAGATAACAGCAAACGTGCTGATCTTT
>CAWUKA010000157.1:0-2741 GCA_963922965.1 uncultured Gammaproteobacteria bacterium
CTGGCGAAACACTAAAACCACTTTGCGGGCGACCCAGGAAAGCGCATAACTCGAACAAAAATTCGCGATACCACGAGCAAAAAAGATAGCGATAATAATCAGCGGGAACAGTTGCAAAAAAAATTGCTCATGAGCAATAAAGCCACGGTCCAGCAATGGCTTAAAGATATACGCCAAACCTGAATCGATTAATGAGCCTGCCATAGTTGCCAATAAGGCGATGGTGAAAACCAGACGGTAAGGACTAATTGTTGACCACAACCGACGCCATGTTGCTTGCTGAGAAATGACTGATGGTATCTGCTCCACTCAATCCACCTTACGTTTATAAAATTAGCAATTTAGCATATTATTATCAGGAAAACGAATGCCAGTAGCGATGTGCCCTGTCTTGCCAGCGACGTAATAGCATACCACGCTGAGCAAAAACGACATCAACTTGACCAGTATTAGCAGTGTTGATAAGTTGTACATCATTCTGTTGGTACCGGCGTAGCACCGCCGGGTGAGGTAGGCGATACTGGTTGTGATAACCTGCAGAGATAATGGCATAACGTGGTTTGACAGCACTGATAAAGGCAAATGATGATGACGTTAAACTACCGTGATGCGGGACCAACAGTACATCAGCACGCAGTCGCAGCCCCTTAGCTAGTAGCCACTCCTCAGTTTTAGCTTCGATATCACCAGTCAGCAACACAGTTGCATTTGCACTGCGAATACGCAATACGCAAGAGCTGTTGTTGCCTTGGTAAACTGACTGCTTGGAAGGTGCCAAATAATCGAACTGCACGCCATCCCAACGCCAAGCTAAACCAGCAACACAAGCTTGACCTTGGGGTCGCTGATAGATGGAAGGCACTGAACTATCAATCAGCTGCACGGGGACAGCTGCAAGCACAGCTGACATGCCACCACGGTGATCATTATCCGCATGACTAATGACTAATTTATCCAAGCGGGTAATATGCTGCCGTCGTAAATAAGGAACTACTACTAGCTGACCGATATCAAAATTAGGCGAGAGTCTTGCGCCGGTATCATAAACCAAACTGTGTTGTGCTGTCCGAATCACGACCGCTAGGCCTTGACCAACATCAAGCACAGTTAATCGCAATGCTTGCTGCTGACAACCACGCAATGGTAAAAAACAGAACAATCCATAAATAAGTGCAGTTGCTTTTAATGGAAATTTTATCGGCGTCAACCAAAGCAAACTCGCAATACTAAGCAACCAGAGTTCCATATGACCAAAGCTGGCATGAAACGATATTAAAGGATGCTGCTGTAAGGTCTTTAAATAATAAAAAATAAAATTAACGATTGGCTCGAGACTCAGTAAACAAAACTGACTAACACTAGGATTGATGCTCAATAGGATAACTGAACATAATGCAACTGGAATCACAACAGTTGCCATAATCGGAATCACCACTAAATTTGCCGGTAACGCTAACAGACTAAAACTATTAAAGTAAAACAATGATAGTGGCATCATTGCCATCACAATCTTGATTTGCATAGCGACTTTTTCTCTTATCGTGTTGGCATAAGCATGGCCGCAATTAAGCAGATAAAAAATAAAAAATACTGCGCAAAATGACAACCAAAAACCAGCTTGTAATGGTGCCGAAGCATCAGCAAGTATAAGCATGAAAAAACTAAGCAATAGGCAGCGTAGCGGTTGGCTCGGTTGATAAAAAAAATAGCTACATTGACTTATCATCAACATCAATAAAGCACGTTGCGTTGATATCGATAAACCGGATAAGACACTATAAGCAAACGCCATAGCCAAGCCAGCAACTCGAGCATATTGTTGTGCAGGCCATCTTAGACAAAGTTGATAGCAAAAAGACAAAACAAAAAAAGCAACTCGATAGACAAGTAAATAAAATAATGCAACATGTAAACCTGAGATAGCAAATAGATGACTGGTTCCTGTTTTTTGAAAGCTTGACCAATCAGATGCTGATAAAACACTGCGATCACCAATAGTGAGCGCTAAAATTACCCCAGCTAGACGATGGTTTTTTATGAGAGTAAGTAGTTGATCATGAATACGCTGTTGCAGACAAAGTATAAGATGTGGGAATTGACATGTGTCTAACTCAAATGTATCAGCATGTTTATCAATAGTACCTGTCGCAGTAATGCGTTTTGCAAATTGTATTTTTTCATAATCAGGACCTGCATCATTATGAAAACCACGAATCGGCCGCAGCTTGGCTGATAGCTGCCATGCTTGACCAGCCCGATAAGTTTTTAATTGTGAATAGTCTGTCAACTGGATTTTAACTGGTAACAGCCAATGAATCGATTGGTCATACACCGCAGTAACAACAAAATCAAACTTGACTCTTAAGTTGTTTTTGGTCGGAATCGATGCCACATACCCTGCTATCGGCAAAGAACGATACCTGGCTTGTTGTGGCAATGTATATCGATAGATATTTGCTGCGTGCAGGTATACCCAACCCAGACCAAGCACGATCAGAATAATGGGTTGATGCCAACGATAGCGTGGAAGACCTAACTGAAAAGTAATAATAGCAAGCAACAGAATCAGACTCAAAAGCTTGCCCGACAGCAGTTGTATTGCTAACGCACCAAGTAGAAACCAGCCAAGTTGAATAGTCGTAAACATCAACCGAGCCTAAAGTGCTTAGCGGGTAGACACCATCCTAATTCAGTAGGGTTGTAACCATTCGATTAGTGCCAAGCACTGATTTATTACTGCA
>CAWUKA010000158.1:0-2723 GCA_963922965.1 uncultured Gammaproteobacteria bacterium
TCGCGAAAGAATATATCAAAGAACTCCAACAGCAAGGCGTGAACAATATCATCAAGATCGGGATTGCCTTTGCCGGCAAGCAGATTAAAGTCGCGAGTGAGTAACGAAGCGACGTTATCGTAATTAGTCTACTACGCTTTGTTTTGTGCGAAGGCTTATTTTGTTTAACAACATTGATTTAATACTTAGCCCACTGTGGGCCGCATCAGCGGCGTGGCAGCTGGGCTATCAAATTAGATTATCATCCCTCTTCAGCCCACTGCGAGGGACATCAGTCCCGAACAGCTCAGTGGTGTGCAGACAGGCATAGTTCCTTGAAGTTTGCTTAGACCATCATTTCAATTCACAACAGTGATCAAGTAACACGAGTGCTACTGATAAGTACATTTGCTGGGTTGCCGCGCATTATCGCTGCGTTCTAATGCGCGCAATGGGCAGAAAGGCAGACCAGCACCAGCCCGAGCAGTTGCTGACATCCTGCTTAACTAACACTGTTTGGGATCATCAAACATCAGCCTGGGCTAGGGTTCTCTCTCCATCAGTGCTATTATCCCCTATCGATTATTAACTAAACGAGGACACAGTTGATGTTAGCACCCATTGAGGTTTCCAATTTCAGAGAGCTGATTGAATACCGTACCAAAGATGACCAGCGTTTTTCGTTTGTCGATAAATCCCTGCTGATCGGTGAAATACTCAATGATGGTTCAGCCGTCATTATGCTGACCAGGCCCAGCCGCTTTGGTAAAACCATGAACCTCTCCATGCTCGAGCATTTTTTGAGTGCCGAAGTCGATGGCGCGCCCACCCAGGCCCTGTTCGAGGGCCTGAAAATACAAGACCATCCGCGCACCATTGCAAGGCATCAAGGCCAACATCCGGTGATTTCCGTCAGTTTCAAAGATATTAAATTTGACAATTTTGCCCATTGTTTAGCAAGAGTTGGCAAGGTGATGGCCCAGCTTTATAAAAAATTTCATAGACTACTGTATTCCGATAAAATACCGAGCTACAAGCGCCCTTTCATCGATAAAATCATTGCTGGTGAAGCGTCGAAAGTCGACCTGAGCAATGCACTAGAAGATTTAACCCAATACCTCAACATTTACTTCGACAAACCCGTGGTGTTGCTAATCGATGACTACGATGCCCCTATCCAGCAAACTTTCAGTAGTGGTTATTACCAAGAAGTGATTAGCTTTTTCCGGAACCTACTTTCCGCAGCGTTGAAAGATAATCCGCATCTCGCCAAAGGCGTGCTCACGGGCACCGTCAGAGTCCCGCTCGATGATGGCTTCTCAGGCTTGAACAACGTGAATGTCTATAACATTCTGCATGATAAGTATGCGAGTTATTTTGGTTTCACTGAATCGGAGGTTGATGAACTGCTGACAACAGCCAACATAAGCGTTGATCGCAACGTCATCAAAAACTGGTATAACGGCTACAGTTTTGGCGATCAATTGGTTTACAACCCGTGGTCGATTATCAACTGTATCGGTGAATCTGGCAGACTATCGCCGTATTGGATCAACAGCAGCGACAATCAACTGATTAAAGCGCTATTGGTTGAATCTCCGCCTTACACTCAAGCGAAAGTACAGCAGCTGATGTCAGGCCAAGTGGTCAATGAAATGATTGAGGAGTATGTAATGTTTGATCGGCTTGAAACCAATCAAAATATGCTCTGGACATTACTCTTGATGTCGGGTTACTTGAAAGGCAGCAATCCACAACCACGAGGGTTACTACTGAACGTCGAGTTATCGATTCCAAACCAAGAAGTGTTAGCCTTCTATCAATACGTGATCATGGCCTGGTTATCGGCATACCGCGGTTCCGATTGGTATAATCGTTTTATCGAGCAGTTGGTGAGCGGCGATGTTGTTGCATTCGAAACTGACTTGCAAGACTTGGTTGAGAACACGTTTAGTTTTCGCGATATCGACAAGAAAAACGGTGAACGGTTTTACCATGGCGTGATGCTGGGTCTGGTAGCAGGATTACGGGGTCGTTATGACATCAAATCCAACCGCGAATCCGGCAAGGGCCTATTTGATGCGATGCTGATTCCGAATGACAAGACTGACAACGGCATTGTGTTTGAATTTAAAGTCTCGTCTAGTGAGAATGAGTTAGAAAAGACAGCGAAACAAGCCTTGCAGCAAATCATTGACAAAGACTATGTGAAAGAACTGAAGCAGCAAGGCGTTCAACACATCATCAAGATCGGTATTGCCTTTGCGGGTAAACAAATTAAAGTGGTGAGCGGTAGCTGATGGTATGAGTGCTATTGGTGATTTGGATTGCTACGCACTGTGAGCAACGTATTTGCGTGGCAGCCCAGTGGTGTGCAGATAGGCACGATGTCATCTTTCCTCCTGAGCCATCATTTCAATTAACAACAGTGATTAGTTAGTACATATGCCAATGGTCATTGCGTTGCTGGGTTGCCGAGCTCGTTACACTCGCTCGCAATGGGCCAAATAGAATGTTTCCGATGCTGTCGTTTTTGAACTGGTGGTGACATCTCTTTTTTCAGCCCAGCGAGCGGCATCAGCGGCGTGGCAGCTGAGTTATCAAATTAGATTATCTTCCCTCTTCAGCCCACTGCGAACCACATCAACAACGTGGTAGCTGGGCTGATCAGATCGAACTGCTTTCCCTTTTCAGCCCACTGCGAGGGACATCAGTCCCGAAGCAGTCCAGTGGTGTGCAGACAG
>CAWUKA010000159.1:0-2592 GCA_963922965.1 uncultured Gammaproteobacteria bacterium
AAAAATGGCAGCGTTGGAGTATTGTCTTTATTCATGATTTAGTGATGATACCGTTGGCTTGGTTTGCTGCCTATTGGTTGCGATTCAATTTAGAAGTGATACCACAAACGATGTTGTTGCAAGCAAAAATGGTCCTACCTTTTGTGGTGGTAACCCAAGCAGTGTTATTTTTTGCCTATGGTCTTTATCGTGGTGTCTGGCGCTTTGCATCGATGCCTGATCTGATGCGTATTTTGAAGGCAGTAGCGACTGGTAGTGCGATGCTGGTTTGTATGCTGTTTGTGATCAGTCGCTTGCAAGACATACCACGCAGTATTATTCCACTATATAGCATTCTGTTAATCCTTGCGTTATCTAGTTCGCGCTTTTTTTATCGCTGGTTGAAAGATTCGCATTCAGTTGCTTTATTTGGTATGAAGAAAGTCCTAATCATTGGTGCAGGTCGTGCTGGTGAGAGTCTGATTCGTGATTTACGTCGTAGCCAGTCACATCGTCCAGTCGCTATTTTAGATGATAATATCACTTACATCGGGCAAGACGTCCATGGCGTTCGTGTGGTTGCAGCTATCGATGCATTAGCTAACATAGTGCCTCGTTATGAAATTGATTTAGTATTGATTGCTATCCCAACTATTGATTCAAGTGACATGCGGCGTATTGTAAGTTTGTGTGATTTGGCTAGGGTTGAATGCCGGACCTTACCGAGCGTGACTGATTTAGCCGCTGGCAAAGTAACAATAAATAGTATTCGTCAGGTTTCAATTGAAGATTTATTAGGACGTGAGCCAGTTGTACTTGATTGGCAAGGTATGCAGGTAATGTTGCAGCAGCAGGTGATTATGGTGACCGGTGCAGGTGGCTCAATTGGTTCAGAGCTTTGTCGCCAGCTAGTCAATTTAAAGCCCAAGCGATTACTGTTGATCGAAGCTTGCGAATTTAATCTTTACCAACTCGAGCAAGAGCTCATCAGTGCTTATCCTGGCATTGAATGTCTAGCTTTTCTTTGTGATGTCTGTGATAAAGTTGGATTAAAACAAATTTTTAATCAGTTTAAACCATCGGTGGTTTTTCACGCTGCTGCTTACAAGCATGTGCCTATGCTAGAGCAGCAAATTCGTGCAGCGGTCAATAATAATGTTTTAGGCACTGATAATGTCGCTGACTGTGCACATCAGTGTGGCGTTAAAACCATGATTTTGATCTCAAGTGATAAGGCAGTAAAACCTTGTAATATTATGGGAGCTAGCAAACGAATAGCTGAGCTGCTGTGTCAGGCTCGGCAGCAGCGTAGTCAAACCAATTTTATTATTGTGCGGTTTGGTAATGTGATTGGTTCATCTGGTAGTGTGTTGCCTCGTTTTAAACAACAGTTAGTTACTGGTGGCCCAATTACCGTGACGCATCCTGAGATTGAACGCTATTTTATGACAATTTCAGAGGCTTGCCAGTTGATCATGCAAGCTACCTTAATGAGCCAAGGTGGCGAAATCTTTGTTTTGGATATGGGAGAGCCCATTAAAATAAAATACCTAGCAGAGCAATTGATCAAACTTTCTGGTAAGCGGGTTGATGAAGATATTAGCATTGTCTTCACTGGTTTACGTCCCGGTGAAAAAATGTATGAGGAATTGTTCTATGAAAATGAAGTGCTCATGCAAACCATGCATGAGAAAATTTTTCAAGCATTGGCATCTGAAATCGATTATAGTGATGTTACTACGTCAATTTCGCAATTACGCTCAGCCTGTGTAGCACATAATGATCTGCAGTTACAGCAAGTTGTTACACACTTGGTGCCGGATTACAATACTGGAACAGTAACCTTGGAGCAGGCGCTAGCTAAGTCAGTCTCGGCGCTTGAAGTAGAACCACAATGAGGAGTTAGAATGGCAAGTCGAGTAGTTAAAAAAGCAATTTTTCCTGTTGCTGGTATGGGCACTCGGTTTTTGCCAGCAACCAAAGCAAATCCCAAAGAAATGTTACCAGTGGTTGATAAACCACTGATTCAATACGCAGTTGAAGAAGCTATTGCAGCAGGCATCACAGAGCTTATCTTTGTTACTAGTTCAAGTAAGCGTGCGATTGAAGATCATTTTGATTCCAACTTTGAACTTGAAGCATTGTTACGGCAACGTGGCAAATTAGATGTGTTGGCAGATGTGCAACAGATGCTACCGAGACAGGTGTCCTGTCTTTATATTCGTCAGCCGGTTGCGCTTGGTCTAGGCCACGCCGTTCTATGTGCAATGCCGGCCATTGGTGCCGAGCCATTTGCGGTATTATTAGCGGATGACCTCATCGACGCAGCGCCGCCTTGTTTACAGCAAATGATGCAAGTCTATGAGGCAACACAAGCCAGCGTCATTGCTGTACAAAATATTGCTCGCAATGAAACGGATAAATATGGCATTGTCTCACCCAAAGGTGAGTGGTTACAACACGGTGAAATAACTCAAATTGTTGAAAAACCAAAGCCACAAGATGCACCATCTACGCTTGCAGCTATTGGACGTTACATACTAACCCCTGAGTTGTTCACTCAGTTGCAGCAAACTGAGCCTGGTGCTGGAGGTGAGCTTCAGCTAACCGATG
>CAWUKA010000160.1:0-2584 GCA_963922965.1 uncultured Gammaproteobacteria bacterium
AGCAGAGCCGTGCGGTAACCCAATTTAAATTAACAAAACGTGCAAGAGACGGAATCGAAACTGCTCTGCGTAATCACTTTAACTGCCACGGTAGCACGCAAGGCGAACCAGAAGATAGCCCAATTGTGCGCATCAAAACCGAGATCATGTCGCAGCTCGATACTGAGTACTTATCAAATAGTGAACTTACAAATATACATACTTATATTTTAGGGCTACTACGACTATTAAATGATGGTGGAATTGAAAAACAGCCTGATTCGATAGGTTTTTTAACTAAAAAAATTAAAATTTACATCGATACTAAAACCTTTTACAACGACAAGGTAAAACAGGCTGAGGCAGAAAGAGAAGCTCAAGAAGTGGCACGAGCAGAATTGAAAGCGCTTCAAGCCGAATTAGCGACAAAAAAAGCCGCTTCATCAGGCAAAGCTGGAGATGGTGCCGCTGCGACACCAACATCGTCGACAACAAGTGGGCCATGCTTTTTTACGCCACCAGCTGAAGCATCCACAGCACTAGCTGCACAACAACCTGCAGCTGGGCCGGGCGCATCTAGCCACTAAGCCTCGTCAGCACCCCTCACTTGTTGGGCAAAGCCGGTTTTGGTAAGCAATAGGTGAGCAGCTAAATTTAGCAACCAATGAGGACTAAAAGTGCAGCAAGTGAGTCAGTTTTAAATGACTTCTAACAAAAAATATGCTATGGTGTATCAAATTTTAGATAATTACAAAAAATTAAAGCAGGTGTAGAGTCATGGGAAAGAGAAAAGTAGGTTTAGTAACCGATACCCCTCAAATAAAACGATTCAGTGCGCAATCAGATACTCAGGGGCCAACTTCCCCTGTCGACCTAACGAATGACCAAATCGATGCTCGCGTAGCAGAGTATGAAGAATACAAGCGTCCAGCGATAAGACAGGCCTACGATAATTATAAAACTTCTATTGGTAAACAAGTTCACCAACAAGTTAAAGCTGAGCTCAAGCAGCTGCTCAACGAGGCTTGGTTGCAATGTATCAGCAATCAAGCATTTGACGGTTTCTTGGCAAAGATGAATGCAGTAGTATCCCACGTCGGTACCGAATTCAATCTGACACAATTTCAGAATCAGTGGTACATGGCAGCCGACGAGGCCTGGAAACATGGCAACACCATGGTGTTGCTTGACCATGAAAGCCATAGCCAATTCCGGCTAAGAGTAACAGCAGCACTTAGAGCAGAGTCAGCGCAGTTGCGTGCGGAGCTCGCCCAACAACACGAGCAAACCAGTTTACCCTCACCCACTTCAGTTGCTTTAAGTAAATGGCATCAAAGCCCAACCGGTGTAGTACGACCTCGCCGATCTCCTCGGCTGCGAGCAAAAAGGCCACCACTGCAAGACACGAGCAACAAGCAACTCGATTCAACAGGCGCCGAAGCTAACAAGCCAGCAGCACAGTAGTTAGCCAAACGCTACAAAGGGCTACTTATAACACTGCTTTAATCAAAGTAAGTCATTATGCCAAAACGTAGTAGAGAACCAGATACACAAGGTGACGTGACTCTTGGTAGCCAACCACTCGCCCTAACAATTGAAACTGGGCCAATTGGCTATGGTGAATTCACTGAGCAGCAACTTGGAAACCGTTTAGCGCTTGCCGAGGCAAGAGCATCTACAATTACTAATTTATACAATCAACTAAAAAAAATCTTTAAGAAAACAAATCCTTTATCTGAAGAAGATATGCTACGAGTCAAAAACCTGTTTGCAGAGAAGTGGTTAATGGGACTGAGCGAAGGCGGCTTCAACGTCTTCAAGCAAGCAATAACCGATGTCGTTACCGATCAGCTCCGGGCACAATGGGATTTAGATAAATTTACCCATCAGTGGTATTTAAATGCTAGCTACGCTTGGATTCGTGACGACACGTACTGCCTGATCGATGGTGATGAACTTAGTGATTTTAATTCTAAAACGATGGCCGCACTTAAAGAGGATAACAGTAGCCTTCGTAAAGCAGTTACTGCCGCTGCCATACAGCAGCAAGCATCTGAACTCACCTCACCAGCCTGTATTGCAGGTCCTGGTTTTCACCCTAGCCCAGTTGATTCGAGAAACCAGCAGCAAAGGCGCACCTCACCGCGCTTAAAAGAAAGAGTCTCATTAAAACAAATGGCTGACGCAAACGCTGATGTCACAGTAACACCAATCAGTAAATCACCAATCACAAAGTAGTTTGTCCTAACTTTTAACAATCGAGGCCTGCTGACATGACACTCACGAAGTCAGCCTCCGTATAAGCCAAAAAAACAGTGTTGCTAAGGTGACTTTTAAAAAGGATATGTCATAATGCGTTGGTTTGAATTGAACGAACAAAAATCATAAAGTACGTATTTATGCAGAGGATAAAGCTGGACAAAGAAAAGCTCGAGGCTTCCAGAGTAAAACGACAGAACAGAGGATTTGGCGATCATATGTTAGCCTCTACAGATGAACTAATTGTTGAAGTCATCAACATTCGCTCGGTGGGGTATAATAAGTATAAGTGTCTAGTGTTGCAAAAAGTTTATCCTCAGCAAAAACTTCTGATTTACTCAATAAA
>CAWUKA010000161.1:0-2582 GCA_963922965.1 uncultured Gammaproteobacteria bacterium
CCTATCGTCCCTACATTCACGTGCGGCTTCGTTCGTTCGAATTTTTCCTTTGACACCTTTCTTCACCTCTTCAAGTTATGATAGTTGTTATCGATCTTTGGTTATTTCTTCTACGATACTATTCGGCGCCTCAGCATATCTGACAAACTCCATAGAATATGTCGCGCGTCCTTGTGTTGCTGAACGCAGGTCTGTTGCATAACCAAACATTTCACCAAGCGGCACTTCAGCGCGAACAATTTTGCCTGCTGGTGAATCTTCCATTCCCTGAATAATGCCACGACGACGGTTTAAATCACCGACCACATCACCCATGTAATCTTCTGGGGTAAGCACTTCAACTTTCATAATAGGCTCTAGTAACACCGGCTTTGCATTGAGCGCAGCTTCTTTAAAACACTGTGAGCCAGCGATCTTAAATGCCATCTCACTGGAATCGACATCATGGTAAGAGCCATCAAACAAAGTCACTTTAATATCGATGACCGGATAACCTGCGATGACACCGTTTTCCATTTGCTCAGCGACACCCTTGTTAACGGCAGGAATATACTCTTTTGGCACGACGCCGCCGACGATGGCATCAACGAATTCGTAACCAGCACCAAGCTCTTGGGGCTCGATACGCAACCAAACGTGGCCATACTGCCCACGACCACCAGTTTGCCGCACATATTTCTTTTCTTGCTCAATAGATGAACGGATCGTTTCACGATAGGCAACCTGCGGCTTACCGACAGTAGCTTCAACATTAAACTCTCGCTTCAGCCGGTCAACAATGATCTCTAAGTGAAGCTCACCCATACCAGCAATAATGGTTTGCCCGGATTCAACATCGGTTGTAACTCTAAAAGATGGATCTTCCTGAGCCAGCTTACCAAGCGCAACGCCCATTTTCTCCTGGTCTGCTTTGGTCTTCGGCTCTACGGCAACCGAGATCACGGGTTCTGGAAACTCCATGCGCTCTAGTGTGATGATCTCGTTTTCATCACAAAGGGTATCACCAGTAGTGACTGTCTTCAGGCCAATCGCTGCAGCGATGTCGCCAGCGCGGACTTCTTTTATCGCTTCACGTGAATTTGAATGCATTTGTAGGAGCCGGCCAATTCGCTCGCGCTTGCCCTTAACCGGGTTATAAACGCTATCTCCTGAGGATAAGACACCGGAGTAAACTCGAAAATAAGATAGTGTACCAACAAATGGGTCGGTTGCGATTTTAAACACTAGCGCAGCAAACTTTTCGTTATCGTCAGATTGACGCACTGACTCCTCGCCATTCTCGAGCTCACCCTTGATAGCTGGCACTTCAGGTGGTGATGGCATGTATTCAATGACTGCATCTAGCAGTGCCTGGACACCCTTGTTCTTAAAAGCTGTACCACAGAAAACTGGGACAATTTCATTTGCTAAGGTGCGAGCGCGAATAGCTCGCTTGATTTCATCTTCAGATAATTCACCAGACTCAAGATACTTTTCCATCAGTTCTTCGCTGGATTCAGCAGCTGCCTCAAGCACCATCTCGTGGTATTGCTCAGCATCTGATTTCATGTGCTCAGGGATATCACGGTACTCGAAACGAGCACCCATGTTTTCCTCTTCCCAATAGACAGCCTTCATCTTAACAAGATCGATGACACCTTCGAATTCGTCTTCAGCACCAATGGCAAGTTGCATAGGAACTGGATTGGCACCTAAGCGAGTTTCAATTTGTTCGACAACACGAAGAAAGTTAGCCCCCATTCGATCCATCTTGTTAACAAATGCCATCCTCGGCACGCCATATTTATTGGCTTGTCGCCAGACAGTCTCTGACTGTGGCTCAACGCCGCCAACAGAGCAAAACACAGCAATTGCACCATCCAGTACACGCAGTGAACGCTCAACTTCAATGGTAAAATCAACGTGCCCGGGTGTATCAATAATATTGATCCGGTGCTCGTCAAATTGGCCGCCCATACCTTTCCAGAAACAGGTTGTCGCAGCGGATGTAATTGTGATCCCACGCTCTTGCTCTTGCTCCATCCAGTCCATGGTAGCAGCACCATCATGAACCTCACCGATTTTGTATAAAACACCAGTGTAAAACAAAATACGCTCGGTAGTTGTTGTCTTACCAGCATCGATGTGAGCCATGATACCGACGTTTCTATATCTTGATATTGGGGTTGTACGTGACACTGATTGCTACCTCACCAACGAAAATGTGCGAATGCTTGATTAGCTTTTGCCATACGGTGAACATCTTCACACTTTCTGACTGCGCTCCCTCGGCCCATAACCGCATCTAAAATTTCATTTGCTAGACGCAGCACCATCGTCTTTTCACTACGTTGCTTGGCCGCATCAACCAACCAACGCATAGCGAGCGCCATACGGCGACTTGGACGAATCTCAATAGGCACCTGATAAGTTGAGCCACCAACGCGCCTTGACTTCACTTCAACCATAGGGCGAACATTATCAATAGCTCGCTTGAACAACCGGACTGCATGAGCAAGAGTGTTAGCCGAAAGCTGGACTGAACCACGCTCGTTACGATCATCTGCACTAGCTTCGTCGGCGTCGCTCGTTTTTATATCGAT
>CAWUKA010000162.1:0-2476 GCA_963922965.1 uncultured Gammaproteobacteria bacterium
TACTTGGGCTTGTCAGTGAGTATTTTAGAAAAAGCTGTGTAAAAACTCATACATAGCGTAACCACTCCTGTTTGACAATGCTTTACAACATAACTCATCATGTTGCGTAATTGACTTTGCTCCCAAATGGCATTGAAAAATTCAACAGATAGTAGGCAGACATCAGGTAGGTTAGATGCATACACTAATTGCTGAACTATATTTGTTTTGGTTGATTGTTTTGTTGTTATGCCTTGTTGCTGTTGACTCAGCTCTAGTTGTAGAAGTAACGCTGTTGCAGTATTCGCGGCAAGCTGTTGTCGCTGCTTATCTACTAGCTGATGGATTTCAAGTATGTATTGTAATAAGCGATAAAATTCAAAACTATCAAATGGCATTATGAGGCCCATGTCAGTTAGTAGCTGTTGGCAGTCGAGTTTGGATAGACTATTGCTGATAACCTTAACCTTAAATTTTTGATAAGCCTGATATCGAGCAAATAAAGCGTGCGTCTTAATTTTTTTCTCTGCAGTGTTGCGTTCAACTATTAGTTTCTCTACGTGATGGCCGAGCAATTGATGCCAAAGTGGTCTTTTTTGCGGTTGAGTTGATGAATCAGCCGCCTTACTTAATGTGCCACTACCATCAACTGTCAGTTTTGAACTGGTTTGCTGACTACGATCAAGTACCAAGTTAAGAAACTGCGCACTTTGTCGGCAGCCATAAACAACGAGTTCCGGGTTGAGCGGCTCAGTTTCTATCGCGCTACTGAAGTATGCTTGGGTCGCACAGTCTGAGTTGGTGATGAGGTCGATAAACTCAGTGCCATAGTCTTGAGTCGCGGTTCTAAATTTGTCTCTAAGCTTTGTGTCATTAATGATTGTAATTGCTAGGCTTGGGTCATGTTTGACACGCTCTAGGAGCGCTGCTTTGTCAAGCGAATCAAGCTCCTGATCAACAGTCTCGTGAAGGGTGCGTTCGTATTTACTGTTATGAGCTTTTGCTGCATCAGTGTGCATGGTAAATTCATTGACTTTTGGTTGGTTTAATCAAAAGTCTAAGTGAAAATCCTAAAAACTCAACATAGCAAAGCGCAGTAGTCATTCAAATATCAGCCTGTATAAATGATGGCTAATCTATAGCTGTCTCAGCTGATTCGGGCTACTCGGGTTGAATGTGGCACTTATACCATCAGGCACCACTCACGACTTTAATCTGCTTACCGGCAAACGCAATACCGATTTTGATGATGTTGCTCACGCCTTGTTGCTGGAGTAGTTGCACGTCGTCTTTGGCGATGATTTGCTGCAAGGCTTGTTGCGCAGTTGCCTCGAGCCACTGGGCGCGACTTTAAATTCAAACACGATACCGTTGTCAGTCTTATGTTTTCGAATCAGCATGGCATCAAATAAGCCCTTGCCCGATTCGCGGTTGGATTTAATGTCATAACGACCCCGTAGGTTCGCGACTAACCTGAGCATAACGCCGTGCTAAAAGCGCTCACCGTTTTTCTTGTCAACATCGCGGAAGCTGAAGCTATGCTCAATCAAGTCTTGTAAGTCGGTTTCGAATTCAGCGACATTGCCACTCACCAAGTGCTCGATAAAGTGATTATACCAATCTGAACCGCGATATGCTGATAACCATGCCATGATGACGTATTGATAAAAGACCAGCACTGCTTGATTGGGGATCGACAAACTGACCTTCAACAATAACCCTTGGGTATTCGCACCACGTAAATAATCCGACATTAATAATAAACTCCACAACGCAGTTTGATCGGTACTGAGGTGGTCAAAAGTGATGTGTTCATTGATTGTCTGATTGAATGTGCCGCCTAACATCAGCGTTTGCATTTTCTGTTGTACATGGTTATTAGCACTGGTGATTAAGGTTCGGATCAGTTGATTATCACTGGTATTGATCCAATACGGCATCAGCTTACCGGACTCAGCAATGCAATTAATGATCGACCACGGGTTATAGACTAACTGGTTGCCAAAGCTGTAACCGTTGTACCAGTTTTTGATGGTATTGCGGTCAACGCTTAAGTTGGCTGTTGCCAGTAGTCCATCAACTTCCGGTCCGGTAAAGCCAAAGTAGCTGGCGTACTTATCATGTAACATCGAATAGACTTTGACATTGTTTAAGCCGGAGAAAATATTTTCTTTGGCGACTCGTAAAACGCCGGTCATCACCCCTTTGGCGAGATGCGAATTATCTTTGAGGGCGGCGGAAAATAGATTGCGGAAAAAACCAATCGCTTCTTGGTAATAACCACTGCTATAGGCATGCAAAATGGGCGCATCGTATTCGTCAATCAGCAGCACCACTGCTTTGCCGTAATAAATATAAAGGTATTCGGTGAGATTAAGCAATGCATCGGTGAGGTCGGTTTCTGAAGCCTCTTAGGCGATGATTTTTTTCACGAAGCGCTGCTTGTCAGTATCGATTTGCTCTGAATAGAGCTGCTGCCGAAACTGCTGATATAATT
>CAWUKA010000163.1:0-2406 GCA_963922965.1 uncultured Gammaproteobacteria bacterium
GTTCGACCATGCAAAAAAGCTAATCGCGGTCGCAGTGTTTGTAACTCAGCCATGCTAAATGCATATGTCGCAATTGGTTGCGTTTGCGCAGGCCTTGTTCGTGCTGATTTCCCCATGAGCTGACCCATTGATAGGCTTATTATTAGACAAATTGTATAATAAAAAATCTAATTTGTCAACTGGGTTTTGGTTAAAGGTGTGGAGTCTCTGGGCCAGTCGTACCTGGACCAGCTTCAGGCTCAGGCTGAGGCTCCGTGTGCATTCCTAAACCTGTCGTCATGGCTGGTGGTGTTTGTTGGGTGGTTGACGTTGAAGCTCCTTGATCTAAGTCCAGCCTTGCTCCGTTACCGCCACCTAATGCATCTAACACATCCTCCTCACTGTGTGGTGGCTGGGTGGTAGCCCGTCCATCATCAACTAGAGCACTTACTTTTGGCTCAGGACCATATGTACCAGCTAACAGCAGACGAGCCTGAGACTCAGCATTGATTGCTCTTGCTTGTCTGAAAAATGCTGGTTGAAACGGTAAATGAAAGCTTTGATCGCCACTTGCCAGTGCTGCCTCAGGTGTAACAGCGCTGCTATTTACAACTCGCTGTTGTGTGCGTTCAGCGTAAGGTGGGAAGAGCGGGGCTGCAGCGTCTGCATCAGTATCTTGCATCGTGGTTGCTGCCGGCACTTTCGATAAGGTTTCAAGTATTTCTTTATCATATATGTGTTCAGCATGATGCATTATTTCTAATTTAACTTGTTCGTCACCAACGGCGGTCAGTTTATAGCTTGAATCACAAATCATGGCAATATCTTGGCGTCCACAACTAGACTGTTTGATCTGATCTGGTGTGTCACTTGCAAAAATACCTTCTGCTGCTTCCGCTGCGTGTTTTAACCGTCCAATGGTTGTTACAGCGCGTATGATGATACTGCCGTCTGATGCTTGGCTAAGATAAAGTTTACAGTCCTTGTTTTTTAAATCAGGCTCATAAGCATCTGCTATGCTGGAAGGCGATACTTTTTGCTTATTTGCATCTCTAAACCCTCTTAATTGACAAGCGAGTTGTATAAAGTCAATCGTACTCCAACTTAGATTACCAGTCGTAGTCCAATCTCTTGGTGTAACCTCATCTGCTTCACTCATAAATGAAGTTTCTTGATAAAGTTCACTTCGGAGCGTATTGTAAAGTGCTTGATTGAATTTACCATCGTGGGTTGCTAGTTCTCTAAATTTATCAATAAATCTAGCTTTTCTTGAGCTGGCTTCTGCTTCTCTTATAGCATCTGTTTCTACTGAACCTGTGACATGGACAGCTTCACCATTAATCACTAATTCTGACAATCTTGGTATATCCGCTGAAATCATCTCTTCACTCCCTTGAACAGAGCTAGGTCTCTTAGGAATAATAACTGGAGTGATAACGTTATTATGAAATTTGGCAAAATCAGGTCGATACTTTTGTAGCTCATCGATGGTATAGCGTTTTGAAAAGTAAGGTTGAATGTCTCTACGTACATCTTCACCAATCTTGTCATCAAACTCAGCAGTGCGGCGAGCGGCTTCTAAACGTTGGCCACAGTCACGGCGTGAAGCAGTAGCATCAATGATATCAAACTCTGTGCCTTCAGTGTCTTTTATAATTTGATCAACCGCAGCGGCTTTTTCAAGCTCGTAGTCGAATAGTGTCGGTGGTTTTTGCGACTCTTCAACTAATAAGCCTGGTAATTTTTGTCTGGCATTCGATTTAAGTAAAGCTGACTGTTGCCAGGTTTTGGTGATGGCGGTTGCGATTAAGCCAGCAATGGCTGCCAATCCGGCAGCGATAGCGGTAAAGCCAATCACCGATACTGCGCTCACCAGGGTTACTGGTGCAAATAAGGTGGCGAAGATACCAATTGTAATAGCAACCGTTGCCCCTACCGCTTCACCTACTTTGTCTCTACCTTTACTAGAAAATAAAGCCAGCGCAGCGACCGCAATGGCTGCAATAATTGCCGGTACCACCAAAAGTCCAGTCGCAGTCAGTGCCGCTGCAATTAAGTGTGGCGTGAATAATACCCCAATCCCGATACCGATGCTGATGGCAACAGCAGCGATTGCTAACCGAGGCCCATGCAAGTTATGACGCAGGCGTTGTAATAGGCTTTGCTGCGGCTCGACGCCGCTACTGGGGAAAAACTTACGAATGTTGTCATCAAAGGTGGTTTCTTGATGGCGCAATAAGCAAATGCTGACTGCATCTTTATCTTCGACTGCATCGATTGCAAAGGTCGTTTCAGCAACTAGACGCAGTTGATTCTCGTCTTTGATTTCTCCATCTAGTGGGTCAGTATTTTGCTTATCTACTAAGTATCCTGTTACAAAATTTTTCACATGCAGTTTGATGATGTGCTCATTTACAATTTCAATAT
>CAWUKA010000164.1:0-2401 GCA_963922965.1 uncultured Gammaproteobacteria bacterium
CTCTAAGTGAATTGGGGCGAGCAGCACTGATAATGACATTTACAAATTCACCGCTATAATCTTTATCAGCAGCAAAGTTGACCACTCGGTTATTTTCAGTGCGGCCACACCATTCATTCTCATTACGTTTTGATGGTCCGGTGGCGAGGATGCGTTGTTCGCTACCGACCATGCGGCGACTGATAGTTTGAGCTTGTTGATTTAAACGTTGTTGCAGTAGTGCCAGCCGTTGCTTTTTCACTTCGAGCGAGATGTCATCGGCTAAATTTGCTGCCGGGGTGCCCGGTCTTGCACTGTAGATAAAACTATACGAGGCATCAAAGCCAATCTCAGCGACTAAATTCATAGTTGCAGTAAAATCAGCATCAGTCTCACCCGGAAAACCAATGATAAAGTCGGACGAGATGCTGATGTCAGGTCTGACTTGGCGAAGCTTGCGTATACGTGACTTAAATTCGAGAGCGGTATAGCCTCGTTTCATCATTGCTAAAATGCGATCGGAGCCACTTTGTACCGGTAAATGCAAATGATTAGCAAGCTCAGGGATGTCAGCATAGGCTTGAATCAAGCGGTCGGAGAAAGCATTTGGATGCGAGGTAGTGTAACGAATACGCTCGATGCCTGGAATGGCGGCGGCATACTCGACCAAAAGTGCAAGGTCTGCGTATTCGCCGTTGTGCATGCTGCCTTGGTAGTCATTGACATTTTGCCCGAGGAATGTGATCTCACGTACACCTTGCTCGGCCAATTCGACGATTTCAGCGATTACGCCATCAAACGGTCGGCTAATTTCTTCGCCACGGGTGTAGGGCACGATACAATAACTACAGTATTTGCTACAGCCTTCCATGATCGAGACAAATGCCGTCGGTCCTTCCGCACGTGGCTCTGGTAAGCGATCAAATTTTTCGATTTCAGGAAATGAAATATCAATTACTGAGCGCTGTTGCTGTTTAGCTTGCTGGATCAATGTATCAAGTCGGTGCAGTGTTTGCGGACCAAAGATCACGTCGACATATGGCGCGCGTCTTAAAATAGCATCGCCTTCTTGACTAGCGACACAACCGCCAACCGCAATGACTAAGTCAGGGTTTTTCTCTTTTAAGTGACGCCAACGCCCAAGTTCAGAAAAGACTTTCTCTTGAGCTTTTTCACGGATTGAGCAGGTATTCAGTAGTATAATATCGGCTTCTTCAGCGTTATCGGTTCGGGTCACTGCTTGTTTAGCATGTAACAAGTCAGACATGCGTCCTGAATCGTACTCATTCATTTGGCAGCCGTGGGTTTTGATAAATAATTTCTTTGCCATGTTTTGTTCCGTTTATCGGGTGTGCAGAAATTTAAGCCACTAATTCTAATCAATAATGACTACAAAAGCTACAGCTTAACGCCCCGACTTGAAATCTTGAAAATAACCCTTAACTTAACCTCAATGTAAAAATACCGAGGTCACTCAGCATGCGGATGGATAGATTAACCAGCAAATTTCAGATGGCGCTTGCCGATGCGCAGTCATTGGCACTAGGTCGTGATCACCAATTCATTGAGCCAGCACATGTGATGAAAGCAATGCTTGATCAGGATGGTGGCAGTGTGTTGCCAGTTTTGAACAAAGCTCGGGTCAATGTCGCGAGTTTACGCTCACAGCTTGGTGAAGTGTTAGATCGATTAGCGCAAGTGCAAGGTGTGGCGGGTGATGTGCGCGTTTCCAACAATTTAAATCGCATTTTAAATGTCACTGATAAGTTGGCTCAGCAGCGCAAAGATGAGTACATCGCCAGCGAATTATTTGTACTAGCGGCAGTGCAGGATAAAAGTAGTATTGCTGATTTGTTAAAACAAGCGGGCGCAGCGCCACAAGCATTGGAGCAGGCGATTGCTGAGCTGCGTGGCAATGCGACTGTCAATGATCCAAATGCTGAAGAGCAACGCCAGGCATTAGAAAAATACACGGTAGATTTAACTGAGCGTGCCGAGCAAGGTAAGCTTGATCCAGTCATCGGCCGTGATGATATTATTCGCCGGGTTATCCAAGTGTTACAGCGCCGTACAAAAAATAATCCAGTGCTTATCGGTGAAGCAGGTGTGGGTAAAACTGCGATTGCTGAGGGTTTGGCGCAACGCATTATCAATGCTGAAGTGCCCGAGGGTTTGAAGGGTAAGCGAGTCTTGTCGCTTGACATGGGTGCTTTGATTGCAGGCGCAAAATTTCGTGGTGAGTTTGAAGAGCGTATTAAAGCAGTGTTAAACGACCTAGCTAGACAAAGTGGTGAGGTAATCTTATTTATCGATGAGATACACACTATGGTCGGTGCCGGCAAAGCTGATGGTGCTATGGATGCTGGTAATATGTTGAAACCAGCCTTGGCGCGTGGTGAATTACACTGCGTTGGTGCAACTA
>CAWUKA010000165.1:0-2333 GCA_963922965.1 uncultured Gammaproteobacteria bacterium
CATTCGTGCGTCGTTGTGATTCAGGCAATGTAGTGTCATTGAGAGACTTATATGCCAACTCAATCGCTACCACCACATAGGCTGTTGCATGATCCACTTCATCTACAACGACCTGATTTTTACCGATTTTAACTTGGAAACTCACCTTAGCTCCTCACATCCGTGTTCGCCCCAGCACCTTTAATCTGGGAATAATCAAAGGCTTAAATACTGACCGTAGATTTCTACTAAGGCTACTGGGATTAAGTTCTAGTGTAGTCGAATTTTATTAAGCGGTAGGATTTTGACTAAAATAATATGTAGAGGATGAAATAAGCAAAGCTTTTACTAACAATAGCTGACAAGGGAATCCGAGTTAAATGAAGGATTTAACCGCAATCTGATGGTGTAAACCTTCGACATAAAATTGATATTCGAGTCGTCCAACATAGTCAGCAAACTGATCAATGAGAAAGTTTAACTCTTTTGTTGTCAAATCACGCTCTTTAGCTTCATAAACGCGCTGTAACTTTATCAAAGCATAGTCGCCGTTCGCCAGCGGTACTGGCTTAATCGGTGAGTTATTATCAGAATCTGCAACGATTCGAAACGCTGCCGTTAGCAATTGACGGTCGATTTGTTTGGCATCTCGATTGAGACCTTTAGCTTGCTGCCACTGCAATTTGTGTTGCGCTAAGAGGGCAGCGACATTCTGTTGCTTTGTCAGTGCATCGGCAAGTTGTCGAGTAAAGGTTTTAATGCGTTCCGTAGCCACAGCCGAAATCAATGCTTGCTTAATTTTTTCTTGTACTGCTGGCAATGGTTTGAGGTGAGTGGGCTGATGCTGTTGCACTCGAACCACGACAACATTTTCCGCATCGAGTTCTAATGCTTCGCTGTTATTGCCTTGCTCGAGCACGTCATCGCTGAATGCAGCATGGGTGACAGCATGATTTGCCAACAAACCTGCTGTTAAACCTTCACGCGTAAACAGTGCTGTTTGTTTAATCGGTAAAGCTAATGCTTTAGCCGCTTGTGCTAAGCTCTCGGGGTTCGCGTAAGTTAAATCAGCTAACTGCTCAGCACGTTCAGCAAATAACTTACCAGCTTGTTGCTGCTTATAGCGTTGGGTAAGCTCGGCTTTTATAACCGCAAACGGTTTAACCTGCTCTTGCTCAACAGCGAGTAAGCGAATAATTTCATAACCATAGTCAGTCTGTACCGGTGATGAAATGCCACCTTTGCTCAGCTTTTGTAACTCAGCAAGCAATGCTGGGGTGAGTGCTTCAGCCGTTACCCAGCCGATATCACCACCCTGGTTAGCAGTCACCACATCGCTAGAATGCTGCTTGGCAAGCTCAGCAAACGACGTACCTGCCTGCGCTTGTCGCACGACGGCATCAGCAGCCTGCTTTACTTTAGCAAGCGCGCCTGGATCAGGTTTGCTTTTCATGACGATGCGAGCAAGATGCCAGCGTGGCTTCGTTTTAAAGTTAGCGATGTTCTGCTGATAATAATCCTGCAGGGTCGCCTCATCCGGCTTAATGTTGGCGCGCAGGTCTGTGAGTGACAAATGTAGGTATTGCAGTGCCACCTGCTCAGGTGCTTTGTATTGCTCAGCATGTGCTTGATAATAGTGCTCAATGTCAGTTGTGGTTGGCTTAACATCAGCGACAAAGTCTTTTTTAGCAACCACAAGAAACTCGAAGTCACGTTTTTGCCGCAGTGATTGTACCAAGTTATCGATATCGTGCTGTAACGAAAAAGCGGTTTCGGTATAACCCGAACGTATCTGAGCTAATATCAAATCTTGTTGGTAATCACGTAACAATTGCTCTGGGCCACCTGGATACTGGGCGAGAAATGCATTGAAGCGCGATAAAGAAAATTCACCATTTTCTTGGAAATCTGGTAACTCAAGTAAAGCTTGCTTGACGACAGCATCGCTGATGTGAAGACCGAGTTGTTGGCTATCGTGAATTAACAGGGTTCGATTGATCAGTTGCTTAAGTACTTGCTGACGCAGTACTGCTTCATCTGGCCGTTGCAAACGCGGTTGCATCTGGTATTGGTTGCGCGCCAACTCAAGCTCATGCTTGAATTGTGTTTGACTAATTTCAATACTGTCAACTTTAGCGACCGGTGGCGCTGCATCAGAACCGACAAAGTTGTGCACCCCCCAGAGCGAGAATGTCAGCGTGATGAGGATGACAATGACCCAAGACAACCATGATTGAGAACGTTCGCGGATGCGCTGCAGCAGCATACTACTCTCTTCAATATTGTTACAAAAATGGCGGAGTGGACGGGACTCGAACCCGCGACCCCCGGCGTGACAGGCCGGTATTCTAACC
>CAWUKA010000166.1:0-2289 GCA_963922965.1 uncultured Gammaproteobacteria bacterium
TGCGCAAAATAATTGCAAAATTATTATAAACGATATAAGATTTGGGTTCTAATCTTTGTTGGAAAGGAAGATAATGTTGCAGTTACCCGCGTGCGACACGGTTGCCAGCTTTGATGTTGATGCTCAAAAAACCTTTACGCCATTGTGCCCTGCTGAGTTGCCGGTCCCAGAAGGCGATGAAATTGTTTCTGAATTGAATGCTAACGCAGCGTTGGCCAGTTACCGAGTTGGCTCTAAAGATGCTCATAGTCCACAGGCACTATGGGTCGCTGATGCCGACCATCCGCAATTGACACCGATCGCTGGTGCCAATATGGATGTTTACTGGCAACAACATGCAGTGCCAGGTACAGCTGGCTTTGAGTTGTTGGACGGTTTACCGCACCCGTCACACTATGATTATTTTGTTTGGAAAGGTGTCGAGTGTGATATGCATCCTTATGGTGCTTGTTATCATGACTTTGCTGAGCGCTTGAGTACCGGTGTGATTGAATTTTTGCGTGCAAAAGCGGTGAACACTATTCTTATCGGTGGCTTGGCAACCGATTATTGTGTGCGCTTAACAGTGTTACAATTATGCCGTGCTAAGTTCCGCGTTATTTTAAATCAAGCCGCTTGCCGTGGTATTAGTCCTGCTACCACCGCGCAAGCCCTTGCTGAAATGCAGGCTGCAGGGGTTGAATGTGTTGAGTCAGCTGCCCAGCTGTTAGTGTTGGAGCCGGCATGATCATTGAGTCATTGCTTGATACCGATCTGTACAAATTCACTATGATGCAGACGGTACTACACCGTTTTCCAGGTGCTATGGTTGAGTATCGTTTTAAGTGTCGTGATCAAACTATTGATTTGCGACCCTACATAAATGAAATCCAACACGCAATTGATCACCTCTGTCAGCTACGTTTTAGCGCTGATGAGTTAACCTATTTGCGTCAATTCAGTTTTTTTAAATCAGACTTTATCGATTTTTTACGCATTTTTCAGCTCAATGCTGAGTACATCAATTTGCAAGCAACTGATGCCTTAACCTTATCGATCAAAGGTCCGTGGTTACACACCATCATGTTTGAAGTGCCCATACTGGCGATTATTGCCGAAGTTTATTTTCGTAATACTGTAGCAAATCCAGATTACCAGCAAGGCCATCAGCGATTAGCTGATAAAATTGCACTGGTGCAAGCGATGCCAAGTCGCGATGGGTTTAAGTTTTCCGATTTTGGCACGCGGCGGCGGTTTTCTCGTGCTTGGCAGCAGCAAGTTGTTAGCAGTCTTACCGAGTGTTTACCAGAAAATTTTACTGGTTCAAGCAATGTTCATTTAGCGATGACAAACAATATTAAACCGCTTGGCACGATGGCGCATGAATACTTACAAGCATGTCAAGCCTTAGGCCCAAGGCTGATTTATAGTCAACGGTTTGCTTTTGAAAACTGGGCCCAAGAGTATCGTGGTGAGCTTGGCACGGCATTATCGGATGTTTTCGGTGTTGATGCGTTTTTAAATGATTTTGATTTGTATCTCTGTAAGTTATTTGATGGTGTGCGGCATGATTCTGGTGATCCATTTGATTGGGGTGAAAAAATCATCCGTCATTACCAGCATTTAAAAATCGATCCAAAGACCAAGCATTTGATTTTTAGTGATGCGTTAACGATGCCGAAAGCGATTCAGTTGTTCGAGCATTTTATTGATCGGACTAACCCGGCCTTTGGTATTGGTACCAACCTAACCTGTGATCTCGGGGTGCCAGCATTACCAATTGTGATTAAAATGATACGTTGTAATGAGCAGCCAGTGGCAAAAGTGAGTGATTCGCCTGATAAGACGATGTGTGATGATTTATCTTATCTGCGCTATTTGCATCAAGTGTTTAAGATTGATAGCCCTGAAATTGAAACTCATGATCAGTGATTAAGTGGTTGCGCGGTTAAATTGTCGTTTTAGATCGCGCCAGCAGGCGAGATAGTCTTGTTGTCGATGCGCGCATGTCATGGCGTATTGTGTTGGTGTCCAAACCGCATTGCTTTCGAACATAAACGCCAGGGTATTTTCATAGCGCTCTGGTTTTAATGTGGCTTTGCTCGCTGTGTCAAACGCTTGTTTATCAGGTCCATGTGGTGACATGCAGTTATGTAAACTAGCACCACCTGGCTCAAAGCCATTTTCTTTTGCGTCATACTGACCGTAGATTAAACCCATAAATTCACTCATCAGGTTGCGATGATAGTAGGGTGGTCGAAAGGTTTGTTCTGCTACCACCCAACGCTCAGGAAAGATTACAAAATCAAT
>CAWUKA010000167.1:0-2254 GCA_963922965.1 uncultured Gammaproteobacteria bacterium
TGATAATGAAATTGGAGAAAATCAACCACGGCACCAATATGCAAGCGATCAATGAGGTTGCCAACTGCACCAGCGAGAATTAGCGGTAAAGCCAACCTAAAACAACCCGTCTGCCGCTCGGAGCTAAACCAAATCATGCCTGTAACAACACTAGCAATCACAGCTGCATTTGCAATAAAAAAATAAGTTTGCCAACCACCAGCATCAGCCAATAAGCTAAAGGCAGAGCCTGTATTGTAGCCTAAGGACAAATTAAAAATCGGTAGTACGGTAATCGGTGCAATTGTTAAAGCTGATACCGCCCAAACCTTAGAGAGCTGATCGATAGCAATAAACGTTAACGCTAACAGATAACTCAACAAACGCCAACGCAGTTGAATACGATTAGGCATAGTGGCGTTGCTCTCCCTCACCTACGACATTATCAACGCAACGCTGACAAAGCTCGGGGTGTGCAGCAGAAACACCAATATCATAGCGTCGATGCCAACAGCGGGCACATTTAGGCGCAGCTGATGCTGTCACCACCAAGTGAACACCAGCTAGCTCAGTTGCTACCGCGTCAGCTGGCTTCGCATCAAGTGGCAAGGCTTCTGCTTTTGAGGTAATCAGCACAAAGCGTAATTCGTCATCGAGTAATTTTAAACTTGCCAACCACTCGGGGGCACAATATATGCTTACCTCAGCTGCAAGCCCAGAACCAAGCACACCTTCACTGCGCAGCTGCTCGATAGCTTTATTGACTTCATTACGCAAGCTGATGACACGCTGCCAAAAAGCGTGATCCATTTGTTGATCTTCATCACTACTTAAACCGTCATACCAGGTGGCTAAAAACACTGATCCTTGTCGCTCACCAGGGATGTGCTGCCAAATTTCATCAGCAGTAAACGATAAAACCGGCATCAGCCAACGACACAATGCTTCAACAATGTGATACATCGCAGTCTGGGCAGAGCGCCGTGCTCGGCTATTAACTTGAGTGGTGTACTGACGGTCCTTGATCACATCAAGATAAAAACTACCCATATCGACCGTGCAAAAATGATGAATTTTTTGTGACGCTACATGAAATTGGTAATCGTCAAAAGCCTGTTTAATTTCAGTTTGCAAACTAGCTGCGCGAGCAACTATCCAGCGATCGAGTGCGAGCATTTGCTCGTTTGGCAACAAATTAGCTGCTGGATCGAAACCATTCAGATTCGCCAATAAAAATCGTGCTGTGTTACGCAAACGTCGATAAGTATCTGCAGTGCGCTTTAAGATTTCATCGGATACCGTTTGCTCATTGCGATAATCAGTCGACGCGATCCATTGTCGTAACACATCAGCACCGAGCTGCTTAATCACCTTATCGGGATCAATCACATTACCGAGTGATTTTGACATCTTGCGACCATTAGCATCGACGGTAAAACCGTGCGTTAGCACCATTTTATAGGGCGCTTGACCATCGATGGCAACAGCAGTCAAAAGTGAGGATTGAAACCAGCCACGATGTTGATCAGAACCCTCTAAATAAATATCTGCTGGCCAGTCTAACGCCTCACGCTGGCGCAAAACACAGTAGTGCGTGACGCCAGAATCGAACCAAACATCGAGTACATCGGTGGTTTTTTCATATTGATCAGCTTGCTCGGGAATCAAATCAGCAGCATCGAGCGCAAACCAAGCTTCTATCCCAGTTTGCTCAACTTTATCCGCAACGATACGCATCAACTCGGCAGAATTAGGATGCGGTGCACCAGTTTGTTTATCGACAAGAAAGCAAATTGGTGCTCCCCATGCACGTTGCCGCGAGATACACCAATCACCACGTTGCTCAATCATGCCAGCAAGCCGGGCTTGCCCCCAGTCTGGCGACCACTCGACATCGTCGACGACTGCCAACGCGGATTGACGTAATTTATTTCGATCAAGACTGATAAACCATTGCGGTGTCGCACGAAAAATCACTGGTGTTTTGTGGCGCCAACAACAAGGATAACTATGCTGGATTTTCTCAACATGCAATAAGACTTTTTTCTCTTCAAGCACTTCAATAACACGATTATCGGCTTTCAATACATGTAGGCCGGCAAACAGTAGCGTCTCTTCACTGTAACAGCCATTCGCTAACACTGGGTTCACGGTTTCAATATCAGGATAACGCTGACAGACTTGATAATCCTCAGGACCATGCCCGGGTGCTGTGTGGACCAGACCAGTACCAGCATCAACCGTCACAAATTCACTCATCACCACTGGCACATCA
>CAWUKA010000168.1:0-2230 GCA_963922965.1 uncultured Gammaproteobacteria bacterium
GAGTGGACGGGACTCGAACCCGCGACCCCCGGCGTGACAGGCCGGTATTCTAACCAGCTGAACTACCACTCCTAAGCTGGTGGGTGCTGAGGGGATCGAACCCCCGACATTCGCCTTGTAAGGGCGACGCTCTCCCAGCTGAGCTAAGCACCCGGGACTATCAGACTACTACATGACCATAAGCAATTTGGCTAAACTGACCATCTGAACAAATTGAAAGCAGTGTCTAAAAGTTAATGCGTTATTGTAATGAGCAACACACAACCCTGCAAGCTTTTCTTGCTGATTCATGCAGCAGGGTTTGATAAACCTTGCAGCAGTCACTTAACAGCAAATTAAGCGGAGTGCCAATCATAAATTAAATCACCGTTGTGAAATAAAAGCATGTTCGGGCATAGCTGATAAAACTATAGCCATCTATCTTTGTGCCTATTGCGAGCGATGTACTTACGCAGCTACTGAGCGTTTCTCAGCCCATTGCGAGCATTTAAGCACAGCGAGAATGCACGGCAACCCAGCAGCAAATATAATTACCCTTGGCTTCTATATAAATGAATCGCTGTTATTCATTGAAATGATGGTGTAGATGAAATTCACAGCATCGCACCTGTACGCACACAACTGGGCTGCTTCGGGACTGATGTCCCTCGCAGTGGGCTGAAAAGGGAAAGCAGTTCGATCTGATGAGCTCAGCTGCCACACCCACGATAGCGCTGACAGTGGGTTGAAGAAACATCAACCCGTTCACCGACAATTTGCCAACATAGCTTGGACTTGAATTGAGGCAACTAAAACGACTAACTAATGCGTGCTCGGGCGCCGTTTACGTGTGGTCTTTTTCGGAGTAGTTTTACCTTTACCAGCATCAACCTCATTACTATCAGCTTTACTTGTCGCATCACCACCTGACTCGCCTTGCTCATCATCAGCTAGCGGCTGTGGCAATGCCTCAAGCGCGATCTCAAACACTTCATCAATCCATTTCACCGGCTTAATAACTAACTCATCGAGGATGTTACTAGGGATTTCTTTTAATTCACGCTCATTTTCTTGAGGTATAATCACAGTTTTAATGCCGCCTCGGTGCGCTGCCAGCAATTTCTCTTTAAGGCCACCGATAATCAATACTTCACCACGCAAGGTGATTTCACCTGTCATCGCCACATCGGCCCGAACAGGGATGTCAGTCAATGAAGAAACCAGTGACGTACACATACCGATACCTGCACTAGGCCCGTCTTTTGGTGTTGCACCTTCTGGCACGTGGACATGAATGTCGTACTTATCATAAAAATTATCTTCAATTCCAAGCGATACTGAACGTGAGCGCACCACCGTCAGCGCTGCCTGGATCGACTCTTGCATGACGTCACCGAGGTGGCCTGTGTAACTGGTCTTGCCTTTGCCTGGCACCGATGCTGTTTCAATCCGCAGAATTTCACCACCAACCTCAGTCCATGCCAGACCTATCACTTGGCCAACTTGGTTATGATCTTCAGCAACACCGTAGTGAAAGCGTTTTACGCCAAGAAAATCCTCAATGTTATCGAAGGTCAACTCAACCGTGTCAGCCTTGTCTTTACTGTTATCAGCCAAAATCGCATTTTTAACAACTTTGCGGCAAATTTTTGAAACTTCACGCTCTAAACCACGCACACCAGCTTCGCGCGTATAGCGGCGAATGATTTCACGCACTGCTGGTTCGCCAAACTCAACCTCACCCTCTTTGACGCCGTTATTTTTTAACTGCTTCGGTATCAAATGCTGTAGCGCAATATTCACTTTTTCATCTTCCGTGTAACCCGATAGACGAATCAATTCCATTCTGTCCATCAGTGGGGTTGGAATGGCATTTGCATTGTTGGCCGTACAGACGAACATAACCTCTGACAAATCAAAACCAACCTCTAGATAATGATCACCAAAATTGTCGTTTTGCTCCGAGTCGAGTACTTCTAGCAAAGCAGAGGCAGGGTCGCCACGAAAATCCATCGACATCTTGTCGATTTCGTCGAGTAAGATTAGTGGGTTTTTTACTCCATCTGATAGCTTTTGAATAATCTTACCCGGCATTGAACCGATATAAGTACGACGATGACCGCGGACTTCAGCTTCGTCACGCACACCACCAAGTGAGATACGAACGTACTTGCGCCCAGTTGCTCGGGCAATCGATTGCCCGAGTGAGGTTTTACCGACACCAGGTGGACCGACTAGACAAAGCACAGGG
>CAWUKA010000169.1:0-2184 GCA_963922965.1 uncultured Gammaproteobacteria bacterium
CCGCCCTCAAAGATAACCCGTTTCTTGCCAAAGGCGTGATGACCGGCGTTTTACGGGTCGCGAAAGAAAATATCTTCTCCGGCTTAAACAATGTCAAAGTCTATTCGATGTTACATGATAAGTACGCCCAGTACTTTGGCTTCACTGATGCAGAGGTCGATGACTTACTCAAGCGAGCCAACTTAAGCGTTGACCGCAACGCCATCAAAAATTGGTACAACGGTTACAGCTTTGGCAATCAGCTCATTTATAACCCGTGGTCGATCATCAATTGCATTGCTGAGTCCGGTAAGCTGATGTCCTACTGGATCAACACCAGCGATAATCAACTCATTCAGAATTTAATCATCCGGGCCAGCAATGAGGCACAAGCAAACATTCAAGCGTTAATGGCCGGTGACACGCTGCGCGAAACCATCAGCGAATATACCACCTTCGAGAATCTCGACATCAATCAAACCGCACTCTGGAGCTTACTGCTGATGTCCGGTTACCTGCGCGGCTCAAACCCAACCCTGCGCGGTACTCGGTTAACGGTTGATCTGTCTATCCCGAATAGAGCCATCATTTCAATTCACAATGGTGATTCATTTGTGTAAGCGCTAAAGGAGACAGGAGTTTCGCACTTAGTTGAAATGGATTAAATTTGGACTTTTTCTCATTGATGCATTAAATGATGTTTCGTCATAAGTGTACAAAAGATTTATATAAAGCCTTTTTCCAGGCTAGTAGTGTCAGATATTCAGGACTAGCATTGTCTGATGTGAGCCCCTGAGCTATTGTCAAAAGTTGTGTATGGCACAAAATTAAGCGGCATTTACATTTGAGTTATTTTGCTCTTGCTTCAGCTCCTTTCCATGAGTCTCATAAATAAATTTTTCGAAATTAATTACCTGAGCTAACCGTTTTTTACCATTAGGAAATCGCCACCGCTTTTCTGCTTCGCGCATTACTTTATAAATGTTAGCCATGATAATGGTTCGAGAAAAACAGTTTTTTGATTTCTTAGTACGGTGACGTACCATCACAAAGGTTAACTCTATAGGGTTAGTCGTTCGAAGATGCACCCAATGCTCGGCAGGAAAATCAAAGAACGTCAGTAATGCCCATTTATCTTTTAATAAACAATCAATGACTTTGGGGTATTTTAATTGGTAGTTCATTATCATTGTATCCCAAGCATTGAGAGCATCAGCTCGAGTAGCTGCTATTATCACGATCACGTATGCGAGGTACTTTTACTGAAATATGACCGATATCTGTTTGAACTTCACGCTCAGATAAATTGGCCATTACCAAACAGCGCACTGTTGTCCTGTTTCCATTTTAAGTGTTTGATGCTTTCTAATGAACTCCGTCACTTCAGCTTCGATACTCGCTTTCAAAGCTCGCTGTGCCTGCTCTCGAATAAATGCGGTCAAAGTACCTTTAACAACAATTTTTGCTGAATCTAATGTTGTGATTACATTATTTCTTCCGTGGTGTATTCTCCTTATTAGGTTGTTTGGTGAGCACATACAATTTAACTGAATCGTACTGCTGAATACACCGCTTAATCTTTATTCCTATACGCTCATACACAACTTTACATCATATCTCTATTTTAAGTATACGAAGCCTGTTAGAGGCCTTATTTATACGATCAATCCCATTGAGGGTTTTTTCACCACCAGGTGCGTAAATACACCAAATCTAAGGGCGCGTCGACCTTTGAAAATGCATTGTTTAAATTACTTTATTCTGCGATAGAGCAGATAAAAAAGAGATGGAATATGCCTGTACGCGAATGGGCAGACACTATTTCGCAACTTGATATTTATTTTGAAAGTAGATTAAACCTTGGGTTATAAGAAACTGATGATACCGTTAGTTGAAGACTATTTTGATTCCAGATTGATTGAGGATAATATTGTGTCTAAACGTCAGCTAAGTTTACTTTTTACAGACGCAGCTGCTGAAAACTTTTAAATCGCACAGTCAAGCCTGGAAACCCGCACTACCACACCGTGATGATTAATGCACTGTATCAGCCGTTTCGCTATCATAACCTGACCTGTAAGATGCCTTATTTAGCCAATTAGCTAAGCGCAACAAACGATTAGTGATCAATGTTGTTAAGGATAAAATGGTCTAAGGTTCTACGCGCTATTTACCGAAACCAGGGCAACACTCAACTCTACGGTT
>CAWUKA010000170.1:0-2176 GCA_963922965.1 uncultured Gammaproteobacteria bacterium
TGTTGAAGATTCGTTCGTAGCTTTTTAAGTTGACTATTGTGTTTATGATTACGCTGGTGTTGCTGGTGTTGATGTTGCCGTTGATGTTGCTGCTGCTGCTAATGATGATGATGATGCTGACACAAACTCAACAAACTCGAGCAATCGCTTTGTTGGTTCAGGAACACTTAAAGCACCTCTAATTAGTGTTCAAGTTCAAAGAGATGCGAATATTGTGTTCTCAACCACGAGTGTCAATCGGCCGAACACAGCTCAAGGAAGTACTCAAGGTGATCACATTACTGCTTACGCTATGATTATTGATGCTGTATTGAGGTCAATTAATAATCAACCGCAATCTAAGATTAAAATACTTTTACGCAATATCGCCGATCATTTTCTTGGAATCGATCGAGCTGAAGGTCCGGCAGCAGCAGCTAGTGCTGAGGACTTACCAACTGAAGCTCCGGCAGCAGCAGCTAGTGCTGAAGACTTACCAGCTGGAGCCCCGGCAGCAGCTAGTGCTGAAGACTTACCAGACGAACATCCAATCGATAAAATTTTTACAGAATTTACCACAACAGTTGGCATACTGAGTGATCGCGCCGAACGCGCTGAATTCATTGAATTAATTAGGTTGCATGGCTGTAAAGATAAGCATTTAGAGGATGTTAAACAACAACTCAAATTTTCTAAAGCGATTCGACTTGCTAAGCTGATCCAGGCATCTTGCGAATATGTTTTGAGAGTAATCAATGCTAGAGACGATGCAGTCGTCTTTAGTTATTATAAAAAGAGTAGTTCTGACCTTAATCAAGAAGCATACCGTGTGAGGGTAGCAATTAGTGCGTTAAGAGCATTTGATTACACTTTAGATTCAATAGATTCAATCCCGCCTACTGGTGACTATGATGCCAAGCTCACTGAAATTTGTGGAGAGAAGATCCGCTGCAGCTTAAAGGCTTTTAATGTTTCAATTTCCACAAAAAAAGGCAAAAAGCAAAAGATAGATGACAAAGAAAATATAAAGAGGTTTGTTGATATAGTGAAGTCAGTGCCTGATTCGAGTGCAGCATCACAGGACGCTGAGATGGATACTATCTTAGCATCACTCGCTAGCAATATTGCTGAGCTATTTGATTTCGATTATCACACCCAGATGATGAATCGTATATTCTCCCGTCTTAAAGAGCACGCTGAAAAAGAAAAATTTGAAGAAACAGTTAAAGCACTGACTCAGGGCCAAAATCCTTTATCAGCACAAGCCACTCTTTTGCAAATTTCACAACACATACATGAAGCACCAGGTGTTGATGAAAGAGTTGCAAGGCTTGTTGAGCTTAACAGTGAATTAGGCAACGTTATTAACCTTACAGAGATTGAGGAAGAGCTTATGAATGAATTTATCAATCATGCTAATCGGCATTTTAGCTTTGCCGCAGTTGCCTTCCCAACTATGCCTCGGTATTGCCTCAGCGACGATCACCGAAAAGCTACTTTGATTCGTAGTCTTGCCAATGCTCTCATTCAGAAGACAAAATGGAAGGAATCTACTCAATCAGAAGCATTAGAACAGGGTTTGTTAAATAGTCTCCTTCTGCAGAGCGGTCTCATTAAACCAATACCACCCGCTGAAGCTGCGGCTGAGCCTCCCTCAGCAAAAGAAGATACACCTAGTAGCAAAATGCCTGGAATTTAGGATGGGCAATGGGTATCATCAAATTGTATTTTTTATTGGACAACAGACAATTGAACCATAACAGAAAATGGGTAGTTACCAGTTAGACGATGAAAAACGCTTTCAGTAAATTCGTTGTTAAATACTGGCGAGATATTCAAACCAACAGCCAGGCTTTGATTTCTGAGCTAGTCAGTGAGTATCGTGCGCATTATCCCGATTTGCCAGCAGAGTGGATACAGCAAATTATTCAGAGGACTGTGGGTAGTGTCGTCGAGATGATCTACTTAATGCCTAACACCTTGACTTCTCGTTGTCGTCATCGTGACTTGACAACTCATCTAAGTATCATTGACTCATTCGCTAAGGCTAACTCCACTTACCCAGCGCTCAATCACCCTGTCATCAAATCGAACTATTTTATAACCGCGAGTCAACATAGCAAAGCACTGCAAGGTGTTATTAAGAATCCTAACGATTTGGGATCTTATCCGCAACTCGCTACACGGTATCGATTGT
>CAWUKA010000171.1:0-2136 GCA_963922965.1 uncultured Gammaproteobacteria bacterium
CTTTTTTCCCGTTCTACTTTTCTTTGTAGTTTACAAATGGTACGGCATTTTTAACGCGACTGCCTGCTTAATTGTCGCCTGCAGTGCACAGCTGGTCGGTTTCTGGTGTCTACACAAACGTGCCGAACCGATCCACATCGTCACTTTTGTGTTAGTGGTGCTGATGGGCGGTGCAACCTTAATCTCGCATAACGAGGCCTTTATTAAGCTAAAGCCGACTATCATCAATGTCTTGTTTGCACTTGCCTTTTTTGTTAGCCATCTCGTTGGTAGTAAGCCTTTAGTACGTCGCTTAATGGAGAAAAACATCCAACTTAATGATACAACTTGGATTAATCTTAGCTGGATGTGGATTGGGTTTTTCATTGTGGTTGGCGTCAGTAACCTTGCTGTTGCTTACTGGTTTGATACCAACACCTGGGTTAACTTCAAATTATTTGGCTTGATTGGCTTGACCTTCTTATTCATTCTACTGCAATCATTCTACCTTTCACGTTTTGTAAATACCGATGACACTAACACCCAAGCCTGAACACACCGCAACAAAGTTGCTGATCGAGCAGCTGATCACTGAGGCATTGTCACCAGACTACCTTAATGTGGTCGATGAAGGCCACAAACACATCGGCCACAAAGGCGCTGAAGGTGGTGCAGGCCACTTCCTGGTTGAACTCACGGTGCCGACGCTTGACCACTTGTCGCGAGTCAAGCGCCATCAAGCAGTTTATGACTTGGTAGCACACTTAATCGGCCCAAAAATTCATGCGCTCAGTATTAAATTTATTTAGTCACGTTTGCTTTTCATAGAATACAAAGACAATCTTTGGTAAACCACCCTTAAAACAAGACTCATGATAAGTAGAATTACCTACTAAAATTGCCACTCAACTAAAGACTAAATAAATCAAAAAAAATTAAGTGATGCCGATATTTTATCCATGCTTGATGAAACCACCTCAGGACGAGGTTGATGATGTTTGCCAAAAAATATAAGATAGCCAATTCAACCTACTACGAGCTTAAAGTAAAATATGCTGGTATGAACGCTATCGAAGTAAAGCGGCTGAAAACACTGGTAACAGAGAATCAGCGACTGAGATCAATGTATACCGGCATGAATCTTGATCGTGAAATTTTAGAGGCGGTATTGGAAAAAAGTATCTTGAACTGATGGAAGAGGTTGAATGCAAACTCTCCGCAACACCTATTCATGCCGGCCTTTCTAGAGCCTACTTTGGTTGACGCATACAGAGATACATTTGCATGTATATCTAGAAAGTCAACACCACCTCTGACGCTAAAATGGAAATCGGATCCCTCTTTACTCATTACCCCTGCTAACTTGCTCCTTCCTCTGGATGGTTAGTGTTAACATCTTTGCAAAACAAGCTAAATTCGAATAGTGTTTGATTGCTATTTGTAACACTTCATTAATCATCTAGAGGTCCATCCAGTGAAACGATTATTCCCAGTCCTTGTTGCCACAGCCCGAACTAGCAGCCGTGCACCTCTTGCGCGCAAGCTAACAACACAAATTCCTCAAGAATCGACCTACTTACTGTTAGGTCAATTCTTCCGAATATAAACAATTGACTGCTAGCATTTTTAGTAGAAGACTGCTCAACTGATTTGTTATATTATATATCATTCATGTGTTATAATCACAATTATAATTTATTGATATAGGCTAGTGATAGATGATAACTGAAGAACTTATTCAGGCTATTAGGGCCGGTCATTTCAGTAATGAAGAACTAGCATTACTGCAAGCCGCTATCGATGAACGCACGAGCCAAGTTGCTCACGAGCCACTGCCTTCGGCATTTAAGCAACCACCAGTAACCCTAGCCGGACTTGGGCCTGGCTCTGGAGGCGGTGCTGCTGCTACGCCGGGCTCTTTTGACGGCCTATCAGGAACGACTGGACCTGAACAGGGTGAGCCCGAGGGTATGCAGGGAGAACAGGGTGAGCCGGAGGCTATGGAGGAAGAAGGTGTTGTCGAAACGTCGTTCGTAGCGAAGTCACTTCACTTTTCGGAAAAAGAATTAGCTGCTGTTGCTGGTGTTGATGTTGCCGGTGGTGTTGATGTTGCGGCTGGTGATGATGTTGAGGCTGGTGATGCTTGAGTTGAATATG
>CAWUKA010000172.1:0-2060 GCA_963922965.1 uncultured Gammaproteobacteria bacterium
ACTAGCTCTTAGTTGCGCTGCGAGCGCGTTCGGGGTTTTGTCTATAGTTGATGTTGGCTGACTTGTATTGTGCTTCGATTGACCGGTAACTAAATTAAATACTGCCTGCATACCACGTCCAATCCATTGCGGGATGTTGAGTAAAACCAGTGCCGGTACCATTAAGATAAAGTCAAATGTATTTGAGAGGGTAATATCGATCAGCAATGACAGCAACGAGGGTAACAACACGGTAGCAGTGACCGCAGCATACAATAACCGTAGTGGCCAGGTGTACCATTTGATGTGAGGCTGGCTCTCAGTCCCAGCATAAATCACTGCCAGAATAGGCAAGCCATAAGTGCTATAAAGAAACTCAAGTGAGACATTGGTCGCGAAACTGTATTTAACATAATCCTCATTAGCATCAGCTATTCTAGCTAGACAAGAACCGAGCCCAACCAAGAGCGTACCTAGCATAGGCCTAGCAATAACAAACGCTAAAGTAAGAAGAGGGTAGTGCCAGAGCAGTGTTGTCCACAGTACCAGGCGTAACACTCTATTCATGAGCCGGATAAATCCACGCAAATTTGAGGCTGTTGACTCACCGTAATGATCAAGCTGCCGGCCTAGCCATAAGTCAAAATTAGATAGAGTAGCCTCAGTAAAAGCACGAAGCATATTGCCTTCATGAGGGCTTGAACCATCATTTTTGTTATTTTTGCTTATTAAGTAAACATCGTATCGCTCTAATGGTGTGTAAAGTAGGTGAGACAAATTCCTCAGACCGAGCATCCAATTTCCAATTGCACGAAGAGGAGGCAGCAGATCGCTGTTCATTACCTCGATATACCCTACTTCAAAATAACGATGTTTAGGATCGAGACTACGCATTGCACTGATGGATGCCATCATTCGTATATCATGAGATGACAATGCTTGGTCTAGCCAGTTTACTTGGTCTAAAGTAAGGTCGTAGCATCCTCTACGTGACTTCTTGTCATCATGAAAAGCAAGTGAGAGCGTATAATAGCGGTCTTTGATCAGAGTAGGGTTACAACGTGGTTGCTCCCGAGTCCCTGGTTCGGGTAATTCATATAAAATCTGACGAATTGATTCTTTGAGATTAATTTCGAGTGTCCGCAACTGCTCTTGGTAGGCACCGGGTATGAAATCTCGATTTAACCATTCATCCGTTAAATCTTTTGCATCGGGTAAAAGAAATTGGCTTTTTTTGAGTGCTTGTAATAAAACAGGTTTGATGGCTAATGGCATGTTGACTCCTGATTAGTGCCAGAATTTAATTCAAGCTTGGCTGTTAATAGCCCTCCGATTGTACAGACATTGGCCGAGATTTACAACGATCGAATCCATTACCGCACGTTCATTAAAATAAGGAAAATAAGACTTATTTGCCCGCAGGTTGAGCTGATTGGTGTTAAGCTTTTCTTAAGCTCGTTACTTTATAATGCAACGCTCTACAGCCATCCACGGGGTAATGATGGGTAAAAACTCTAAAAGATCGCTCTATCAACAAGGTCGCAAACCAGCGTTTAGCCACAATGAGCTAAAAGAGGCTGGTGGCAGAGTAGTAAAGCTGCTTACACACCCAAACACGATCGTTTCATTCCTGATCACGCTCAATGTTAGCATCTTTATTTTGCAGTGCTTGTTTTGGCAATTCTTTATGGCACATTTTGCGCTGGTACCACAGGCAGTGACGGCAGGTGCAGCTTGGCAACTGCTCACTGCAGCATTTTTACACGGTAACTTACTTCATTTGGCGTTGAACATGCTGGTACTGTGGTCAGTCAGTAATAGTATTTTAGAGCGCTGGGGTAGTTCGACTTTGCTTGTCTTTTATCTCAGTTCAGCATTACTCGGTGGTGCCTTCTATGTCGGGACCAGCCTGCTGTTCGGTTGGCATAGTGCTGTGGTCGGTGCCTCGGGTGTGTTGTTTGCTTTGATGATGGCGGACTATGTGATCGAGCCGAATAAAAACCTCAATTTACTCAATCTGGTTGAGTTAACCAAATTAGAAAACGTCATCCTGACCTTTTTTATCTTGTCACTCATTCCCG
>CAWUKA010000173.1:0-1984 GCA_963922965.1 uncultured Gammaproteobacteria bacterium
TAGTAAGCGATGATAGCTTATTTAATCTTTGCTGGTGTCACGACCTTTGTCATGACTTTCTGCTTTGTTAAACTACGTCGCTACATGTTTGGGTTGGTGTTGCAAGATGATGTGGTAATACTCGATCGCTTGTTGGTAATTTTGCAGTTGTTCTTCTAACACCGCGAGATTAAATTGAATATTCATATCGTGCGGCGTTAACGTCAGTAAGCGTCGATAATAAAACCGCGCTTTATCGTGCTCTGCTTGCTGTAAATAAGCCGTCGCCAAGTTGTAGTAAGCTTCGGCGTTTTCCGGTTCGAGTGCAACGACCTGTAGATAATGCAGAATCGCTTCAGCCAGGCGTTGTTGTTGATAGAGCAAATTTGCAACGTTGTGATGGGCATCGGTGAAGTTTGGCTCATCCGCAAGCAGCCGCTTTAAGCACTCGATAGCCGCATAGGGTTCGTCAAGTTTGATGTAGGTGAGGGCGAGGTTGTAACGGGTGCTGAGGTTGTAAGGTTGCTCTGCGGTCGCGGTCTCAAAGTGATATTTAGCGGCAGCAAAATTCTTTTCGCGGTAGGCGCGCAAGCCGGCTTGGTAATGGGTATTGACATCGGTCATCGTTGTGATTGCCTCGTCGCTTTAGGTGATCAATATGGTACAATAGCGGCCATGAAAATTGGACCCTACTTAATTAAAAACCGGGTTTTTTTAGCCCCTATGGCTGGTGTTACCGACAATCCATTTCGGCAATTATGTCGCCGTTTGGGCGCCGGGCTCGCCTACTCAGAAATGGTGAGTGCAAATGCGCTACTCTATGCCAGTCAAAAAACCCGTTGGCGCTTGAACCACGAAGGTGAACAATCACCACGTATAGTACAAATTGCTGGCGGTGATGTCGCCGATATGGTGCAAGCTGCGCGTTACAACGCTGAGCATGGTGCCGAAATCATTGACATCAACATGGGTTGCCCTGCAAAAAAAGTTTGCAATAAAGCAGCTGGATCGGCACTGATGAAGGATCCGGGTCACGTCGCCGCGATTCTGACCGCAGTGGTCGGTGCAGTGACAATCCCGGTGACGCTCAAAATCCGTACTGGCTGGAGTCAACAAGCTAAAAATGCACTGCTTATTGCTCAGATTGCCGAAGAGGCCGGTATCAGTGCTTTATCTATTCATGGCCGCACCCGAGAAGCACGTTTTACCGGTCATGCCGAATACGATACTATCGCTGCAGTCAAAGCCGCGCTCAACATTCCGGTGATCGCCAATGGCGACATTGCGACACCTGAGCAAGCCGCTGCGGTACTCGCGTATACCAAAGCTGATGCGGTTATGATCGGCCGGGCTGCGCAAGGTCGACCTTGGTTGTTTGGTGAAATCAATCATTATCTCAACACCAATACTTTGCCGCCTGCATTGTCGAAACAACAGATTTATCAGTTTATGCTTGAACACCTACAAGCATTGTATGATTTTTATGGTGACTACATGGGCGTGCGGATCGCGCGCAAACATGTCGGTTGGTACTGCAAGCAGCACGCTAAAGCACAAGCCTTTCGTCAGCAATTTAATGCTTTAGCGTCACCAGATGATCAACTGGCTGCCAGTGCAGCGTTTTTTCTTGCTTGAGTCGACGCGTGCAAACCTAGATTTCAACGCAAGATTCGCGCATAATAGTGACAATTTTATCAGCAAAGAGGAGGGAGCTTGATGTCGGTTATTACCGTCGCTGCGCTCTACAAATTTCAAGCCTTACCTGACTATAAGCAATGGCTAAAGCCACTCAAGCAAGTGTGTCAGCAGCACGCTATTCAAGGCACATTGCTGTTAGCAAGTGAAGGGATCAATGGCACTATTGCTGGCGCTGAGGCCGGTATCGAAGCAGTCCTGACTTACTTACGCGGTGTCATTGGGCTCGCTGATTTTGATGTTAAACTGAGTTATTGCGATCGTACACCGTTCTACCGAATGAAAGTAAAATTAAAAAAGGAGATCGTGA
>CAWUKA010000174.1:0-1946 GCA_963922965.1 uncultured Gammaproteobacteria bacterium
TTGCTGTCTTAGCATTCTTTTCAGCCTCTTGCTTGTCATTCTCTGCGCGATCAGCTCTGTCTCCTGCTGTCTTCACTTGTCGAACAAGTCTTCTTTGCTCGGCTTCTGCTGCTCTACGGCTTCTTTCTGATGCAGCAAAATCTAAACTCGGCTTAATCGCCTCTGTGTGCTTGGCTGATAGTTGCAGACTCTTTTTAACTAGCCCTGCAAGCTGAACCTTTAAATTATTGAGCTTGGATTCTAATTGATTTTTTTCACTGGCCAACTCTTGAATAAATGCTTGCAATTTTACATTTGCAAAACATTGGTGTTTTAAATATTCAACAGCTGCATTGAGGACAATATTGCAAACCATCAACATAGCATTTTTCTTAATCTCTTCAATAGTAGGTTTATCGCTAATTGATTCTGAATCAAGCCCTGCGACAGTAGGGCTGTGATAAAGATCAAGTAGATCATGCAACTCCTGATTATCTCGGATGCAAGCTACGAAAGAGTTATCAGTAGGATCAAATGTTACGTCTGGGCTCGCCATATCTTCTACTTCTGCTGCTGCACCAGGTGAAGTTGATTGTGCCGAAGCCAGCCGCTCATGCAATCGGCTCAACAGTAATTCGCTATTACCATCTACCGCATCCATGTGAGCAATCGCTTCAGCAAATACATCATCAAAAGGCTCTCTTACTTGATCAATTACTTTTTGTTTCTCGGTCTTTAAATCACATCTGTAACCTAAAACTTTGTTACAGAACCACAACCAAGACCAAACAACTGTATAGTGCCCTGCTTGATAATGCTCAGCTTGAATACTGTTGAAAAGCTGGACGAATCGCTTTTTCACTTCTGCTAACAGTGGCAAGTAGTCTGCTTCAAGTCGTTGAAATTCATGTAGCGCCTGACTCGCAGAGCGATCGACCGTACCATCTGGTGCCATAATATATCCTCCTTCGATATGAAAATGTGTTGATAAAAATTGATAAATTAAACTCTCAGTTTGCGTTGAACTCAAGCTGGGCGGCAAAGCTAGGACTTTACTCGAGCTAGCTTGTCTGTCAAGACTTGAGCTCGCGCGCGATCGGTCTGCACGGTGTGGCGTAGCCGTAATGATGTATTTCAGCCACTGCACTGCTGAGTTTTGTCCAGGACTATCTTCGATGTGCTCACCCAAAATGGTGTCGTAAACAAGCGATCGCTGTAGTTGCTGAAATAAATTTTGAAACACTTCTTCGTGGCAAACTTGACCGACTAGCTCTTTTAATAGCTTTACACAGCCCAGAAATACCGGCCAGTTGTTAAGGTCGTTTAACTGCTCGAATGAAGTTAATGAGCAGGAGTCATCCTGCCCGGAGTGCCACTGCTGCGCCAAGAAATAATCAATGCAGTGGCCGAGTTGCTGCATCGCATGAGTGGGAAACAATGGGACCGAGTGCAACACGGTAAATATACTACTGCAGAGAACGGCCAGTTGTTCGGCATCAGGTTGTAAGCGTGCAGTCGCTAACCAGCGATACAGAGCATTGTAAGCCGCTTCAATATAACTTTGCTGCTGATGCGTTTGCTTGGCCATGGTCATAATTACCCTGATACGATCATCACGTTCAACTTGTTTTAACACTCTCAGCATCCAAAAAAATAAATTTGAATGAGTGATGACACTGGAATGATGAGCGTAGTTATAAACGACATAATGGATAACCTCACTGAGCATCATCCCACATTTATAAGCACTAACTTTATCAGTCATCATTGCCATGATGCTTTGATTTGCAGCTAATTTAGCAACTAATCGCTTTGCCTGTGAAAGATCCTCAAAATCGAGTGGGTTGTCACCTTCGCCGATATTTTGCAGTGAGGCATTTAAAGTGAGTGCTAGTATGAGCTCCTCTGCTTCTCTTTGATCAAACCCACGTTGAGGTAATCGCAAGTAACCAAGCCGACTTGGAGCA
>CAWUKA010000175.1:0-1918 GCA_963922965.1 uncultured Gammaproteobacteria bacterium
CGTCAACCCACTTGCTGCTTGCTCCACATGCCTACGCACCTCAGCTTTTGTGATCAGCTCCCCACTCGCTAACCTCGCACTCAAATCATCTATCATTTCCTGGTTTATTGCCGTTGTAGTCAGTAGTTCATCCAAATAATCAGCCTCAGTCGACTCAACAACTTCTGCAAATACTGATAGCGATGGTGATGACTGCTGGCTCGCTAACTGCATCAACTCATCTCGATCGCAACAACCATACCGACCACAGAGCCATTGCAATAGCTCGCCCTCAGCATTATCAAGCGCTAATAACGCTTCGACATAACTCACATCTAACTCATGACGCGACCAACTCACTAATCTACGTTGTTTGACTGTGAGATCGATGTATAATTTTGCTTCCAGTAATCGTTGCGTTAAATAGGTCTGTAGCTTTTGCTGTGCTTCACGTTTGTCGGTCGCGCTCGAGCCAAATAAGTTAGTTCTGTCTGAATGCAGTAATAGTAAACGTCGACGATAAGCTGTATTGACCATATTAGTATCAATCGGCCATGTGGTATTAGCCACCCCTAACACCGCAAGTGGATGCAGTACTGGATTTTGTTGTGGCTCAGAGCTGCTTCGAACCCCGTTCAGCTGCAGACACTCAACATTGATTGAATGCTCGCTTGTCACTGGGTCGAACGCCGATGGGTGAGTCAGGCGTAGCAACAGTTCACTCAACTCTAGCTCCAAATCCGCACTGCGATGCATCACCATGGCGCTACGCGCGCCAACCTCGGTCGATTGACAACCATCACTCACACCGCGCGCCGCTTGCCGCCAATTAAAACGTCGCAACGCTGCTGCACCCAGGGTTACACCTGTCGCGCTCGCAAGTACTCGTAGCACCACGAATGGCACTTCAGCGACCGATAAACTTGCTAACAGTGGAGCAGCAAAGTAAAGACTACTACCTCCCGCCACAACGAGTACGCCACCCGTCAATACCCGTTGTCGAAACACTGGTTGTTGCCATTGAGCTCGTAGCTGGTCTAGCCTTGCAGCACCAAGTTGCTTCAGTCGCAACAACATCGGCCTCTCATTCCGGCAAGTTGGCTGTCTAATTGATAGCTCACTGGATGCGCCTCGTGACTCTCGTCGTAGTACCAGTGCATGCAACTCAACATCATTTCCCGTATCAATGGATGAGCCATGAGGTAGGCCTGCTGTTGCGCCAACTCCTCGTAAAAACCCGCCTCGCTCTGCCGGGCTCAACTGCGCCAGTTCAACCACTGCTGCGATGTCTTCATGAAATAAATCTTTTGGATGAGGCATAATCATTTTCCCTCGAGTTAGTAACGTATTCAAATCAGCCTGGCTTTGGGCGCTCAACGCATTGCGCTGTTGCCAACAGGCTTGCGCTGAGACAATCAGCGCGTGGTAAAGCGAGAAAGAGAGGAGTAGGACGCTCTCTGGCTGATTTTGCTCTGCCGCCATCAGCTTCTCAAGCGATTGCAGCAAGCCAGCAAACTTGACCAGAGCAGTAATCGCTTGCAACTGTCTCATTGGCCGGGTCAGCCAATACAACCAGCGCAGGTACCAGGGCGCCCGGTTATAGCGGTCAACAAAACCCACAATGGCGACGTCACTACCCCACTGCCGACGCAACCTTAAGAGCGACCCGCCAAAGCCAAACCCCAACACCTGGTAGCGGGGCGTGCTGTCACTGAGTAGCTGATCTAGATCAGCACGTAACTCCACTAGCCGCTGGTAAAACCGGTTGATAGCTGCTGCAGACGTTGCTGCTGGGTCAGTATGGCCATTGGTGATCGGCATCGGTTAACATCCTATCCTGGCGTGGGCAAAGACCCTCAATTCAAATGAACAGTAATTATACACCTTCACCCACCGCTCGGCAATCCTTCAGCCCATCTTACGTTGATGAACTCCCCAC
>CAWUKA010000176.1:0-1898 GCA_963922965.1 uncultured Gammaproteobacteria bacterium
TCAATTTGCATCAGGATCTGAAAAGTGAGGCGAGTGAACAATACTCGGCAACGTACTATATTTTTGTTCAAAGTGCAATGTATTTTGTACAAATAATATACTCAGCGTATCGTATTGGTATAAGAAGCGACAAAACTGTGGTGGCTGTAATATATTCTGTACTTTTAAGAGGGGTGTACTGACGAAACCTACGCGACTTGCAAACCAGGGGGCTTACTCATTTAGCTCAAATTATTCTCTTAATTGGTAGCTCGGATTAATGAGTTTAATGTTGGGAGATTCGAATAGACAGCGCTGGCTAATGATACAAGCGCAACAACATGAAGAAATTTCAAAGTTAAACAACCTCCATGATGCTGACTGGCCCTGGTTTTACGCTATAAGCCCGCATCAGACCTAACATCTCACTGTGAAATCTACTCAGGGTAGATAAATATACCAAATCTTAGGGATTCTTATGGTTACTGAATTCATGATTGCAAATTAGCACCGTAGGCTACACCATACTTGCTGCGTGGCCATTTGGTTACATTTATGATTTAACTAATTGATTAGTAACATTTTTAATTAAAAATTATTTGATTGCTTAACTATATTATGTATAATTTTTATACTATTGTTATGATCATAACTCGTCTAAGTTAGTTGTGGAGACAAGTGTCCAATGACAGCTGATGAACTTATTCAGGCTATAAGAGACGCTGATTTCATAGCTGCAGAAATAGCGTCACTGCAAGTCGCCGCTGCCAATGAACGGGCAAGTCAAGCTGCTCACGGGCCACCGACTCAAGCTCTGGCGCCAGTACGGAACCGCTAGTCTTAGTGGGACTTAAGCCTGGCTCAGGAGGTCGCAACCGAGCATTAGAAAACCACCACCAACCGAGCTGAGGCCACTTCTCACCCAGCAAGCGCTCGAGCGCTTGCTGGGTTTCGGTGATTGAAAATATCAAAGGTGAAGTCGGCATGCCAAGGTAGGTAAGTTAATAAAAATCTAACATCATGACCAACATGCTAATCGAAAGCTTCCAGCGCTGGCCAGTTAGCTGCTCTATCAGCTGAATCATCTGATTCAGCTTCAACTTCTGCAGCACTTGGCGCTAGACCCGCTGCAGCATCAGCATCCGCACTAGCTTGAGTTGGTGATGCATGGACAGCAGCTGCTGCTAACGTTTGTGGGTGAGATGAAGTTGCATCAAAATCTGGTGGCAGCTGGCCGTTAGCTTGCAAAAATTCAATAAGCATCGCTGGTGCCCTGGCAGCAGACGCTAGATTCTCTACTGCAAGATGGGCATTGCTTGTTTCGACCGCTTTTGTTTCTGCTTCAATCTTGCTTGTGTCTCTCTCAAGCTGGCATATATTCATTTCATGTTGACGGGTCGATGCTTCATGACGCCGAATCGATACTTCATGACGCCGAATCGATGCTTCATGCCGCCGAATCGATGCTTCATGCCGCCGAATCGATGCTTCATGCCGCCGAATCGATTCTTGGCTGCGCTTTATACTCGCTTCATGAGCTTGAATCGCTGCTTCGTTTGCTTGTATCCGCTCCTCAGCACCTTCATTCAGCTCTCGATAGCGCTCAAGCAATTCATCCCACTGACGCAGGTGCTCCTGCCACGCTGCTCCTGCTTCTGCGCGTGCTGTATCTATTTCGGTTGAAGCTTGCCAGCGCTGCTCCTCGCTCGATTGGATTAACAGCTGAGACTGTAACCGTTCACGCAACACGTCGTGAGTACTGTCTTCAAACCGACATAGCCACTCCCAACGTATCGCGCGATACGCGAGATCGTCATCAAGATTAACCAGGTACATGATTAACTTGGCATCAAAACTCCAATAAGGCCAACTTGACGGCAGCGCTTGGCCAGCGACTTCTATTAGCAAAGCATCCCGCG
>CAWUKA010000177.1:0-1818 GCA_963922965.1 uncultured Gammaproteobacteria bacterium
TCAATTTGCTCAGAGCTTCGGAATGCTGCTTCAGTCAAGCTCAATCCGTTCGCAGTGAAGTCAACACCTTCTGTTGTTAATGAGCTTGTGTTGTTCTCATTGAAGAAGGTTGTCAAATCATCACCGTTCAAGAGGTTGATACCACGGAACTGTGCGTCATTCACAAGCTGATCGATCTGTGTACGAAGTGTGTTGAAGTCGTTCGCAAGTTCATCAAGAGCAGATGTTGAGTTACTGAAGCGAATTGCAATATCTTCAGCACCAGCACCGGCTGTAACTGGGTCAAGGTTACCTGAAGGGTCACCTAGGCCAATGTTGATAACGTCAGCAGCAGTAGCTCCAGCAAAGTTAAACTCAACACTATCAACTTCATCGCTAAGAGCGGTTAAGCTAAGCTGTCCAGTGTTACTGTCAAAGCTTGCTTCAACAAAACCGTCAAGACCAGCGTTTCCGTTAACATTATCGACGAAGACTTGGAATGTTTCGCCAGCTGCACCAGCAAAGTTGACAGTAGTGCCATCTGCTAAGTTGACTGTTAGGCCAAGTGAAGCGCCAGCTGTTAAGCTAAGTGCAACGTTACCGTCAGCATCTGTGAAGGCATTACCATCGATCTGATCGCCAGCTTCAACAATGTCGCCACCGCCTTCGAAAAGAGAGATTGTGGAAACAGTGTTACCGGCAACAATTGTTGCTGTCAGGTCTGTTGTACCAGCGCCTGTGCGTGTCTCTGTTGAGAAGAAGTCGCCGATACCAAGGGCATCAAGACCAGCCTGTGTAATCGCTGTTGTGGCTTCATCAACAAGACGGAAACTTCTACCATCAACGCTTTCAATGATAAGAAGACCATCATCTGAAATGCTAGCAGTAATTTCGCCATTCTCGTTGTCAGCAAAGACGTTTGTGATTTCAGCAGCAAATGATTCTGCAGTATCACCGTTGTCGATAGTGACTTGCTGTGTGATCTGGTTACCGTCATTATCTGTCGTGATAATGTCGAGTGTAGCACCGTTTGCGATACCCAAATCAGCAACAAGATCACCAGTTGGAAGATCGGTAAGATCTAATTCACCAACAAGTCTTGCTTCTCCTTCAGAGGCTGCCAATTCATCACGTGCCTGGTTTGTAATCGCTTCTGCTTGCTCAATAAGACCAGTCAAAGCGGTTACACCACTATCAGCTGTCTCAATCGTACGAATAGACTGACCGATACCATCTAGAAGACGGCTCAAGTCACCCGCACGGTTGTTTAAGCTTTGTGATGCGAAAAAGTTTTGTGGATTGTCCAAAGCAGAGTTCACTTCAAGACCGGTGGCCAGACGAAGCTGGGTATCATCGATCAAACGTTGCGTATTCTGCAATGAAAGTAAGTTGTTCCTCAGAGCTGAGGTTAGTACGACATCAGAAGACATAGTAGTTTCCTTTCCTAGGTTAAATTTGCTTCCTGCATATGTGGCATTCCTTGCCACTATTTTTAGAATATAGCATAAAAATGAACAGAATGTTAAAAAAACAAACCTTTATCCACTTTTTATGCCACCCAAATCACTTACCCAAACAGTACAAGCGTGGAAGCCTGACTTTGTCCTGCTAAGGCGAGTGAAGTCTGTGCGAGGCTAAGGCGCGTGCCGTTAGCAAAGAGTTCAGCTCCTTCTCGGTTTTGATCAATAAGCGTTAAGTCGTCTGCGCCCGAACGAAGAGAATTAATCGTCTCTTCGGTAAAATTGCGGCGTGTTGTTATAATATTAAGGTCATTGACCAGTGTGCGGCCGAATTCAGGCACTTCTTCTATGGAGGGACGAATCCGGCTCAAAATATCTT
>CAWUKA010000178.1:0-1588 GCA_963922965.1 uncultured Gammaproteobacteria bacterium
AATTAGCATTTACAATCTACAGCAAACAGGCCCCGTCTTGAGGGCAAAAGAGCTACATCTCAAGATTAGTCTATTACAGTCGTTATTGCACCGGTCGCTAGAGCTCAATTCCTTATTGGTTGATGGAATACAGGTTGCAATCTACTACGATAGTAGTGGTAAGTTGGTGGTGGCTGGCATGCGTTCGAATATGAGTCCAAATAAAAACAGCGCACAGTCATATCGCAATTTGCTAGCTAGTTTATTAGAAAAAACCAGGGTTGTGATTCAACATGCTGATATTTATTGGTATGACAAAACTGGTGAGCTGTGGCCTATTTCAGAAGTGACATTTGCGATGTCTAGTCAAGGTCAAGCACATCAGATGGTTGGCCATGCCATGTTGGCACAGCATGCAAAGTCTAGACTTGCTTTCGTGTTGAAAATTGTTGGTAACATTCGACAACCAGAGACTTTAGACGCCCACCTGTTTGTCAAAGCCAGCGATATGTTATTGGCTGACTGGATAAAGCGTTTTCTTCCCAGGCAAATTTATTTTGCTAAAGGCACATCTGACATACATACCTGGATTGATTGGCAGAAAGGTAAATTAAGGAATTTGCAGGCTAAATTTAACGTGCGCCAGTTATTAGGGCGCGCACCGAAGTCGATCAAACCCTTTATAATTGATGCACTCTCTGGCAACGTGCAATGGCAGGTTTATGAAGATACAAAAGCATGGCAGCTTAGTGCTGATGACATTAATCTATCACTCGATGGTATTCGTTGGCAGCAGAATAAGTTAATCGTTGAGCGTAAGCTTGACCAAGATAAGCATCAACGTTACACCATGGGTTTGGGTTATCTCCATGTGAAAAGTTTACTAAATTTGCTAGTGGATAGTGAATTGCTTAGCACTAATGCATATCAAGCGATTAAGCAGTATGAGCCAGCTGCGGTTTTGAAAAATCTCATCGTCAGCTTTGATCCTGCCAACACACATCAAGGCTATATTGTTTCCTCAGCTTTTGAGCAATTGTCAGTGAACTCAGTTAATGGTTCGCCTGCTATTCATGGTCTATCGGGTCGCTTATGGTTAACCCCCAAGCATGGCAAAGCGCAGCTCTATAGTGACAATCTAAGCGTTGAAATGCACCAGGCTTATGATTATCCAATGCGGTTTAATCACTTTGCGGTTAATTTTACTTGGGCAAGATATGGCTTAGGCTGGTTAATAAAATTAAGCGATGTCAGTGTAAAAGACAGCTTGGTTAATTTAGTTGGTGATTTTAGTTTTTGGTTTCCAGATCATGTTGCTAATAGGAAGAGTGATTTGGTTGTCGAAGCATTAGCTAAACTCGATATGCGAAAATTATCAAATATCACGCTTGCATATTACTTGCCGATCCAGTTGCTACCTGCTTCACTATACAATTGGTTGTTGTCGGCGATACGTCAGGTTGGAGCAGTTGATGGTACAGTCTTATTTCGCGGTTCAACCGCTGCATTTCCATTTGATAAACACGATGGTAAGTTTGATTTCGTAAGCCAACTAAAAATGGTTGATCTCAAATATCATCCACACTGGCCAAAGTTAACGGATCTCAAT
>CAWUKA010000179.1:0-1518 GCA_963922965.1 uncultured Gammaproteobacteria bacterium
TGATGTGTCAACACTTTTCCGGACAGTTTAATTAAGCAGATTTCATATTGATTTCGAATTCTGCTGGTGATAAATAATCATTGGCCGTGTGTCTTCTTTTGCGGTTATAAAACACTTCAATATATTGAAAGATGGCCTGTTTAGCTTGAGCCCTTGTTTTAAACTTCTCATGATGAACTAATTCAGTTTTAAGTGTGTGAAAGAAACTCTCAGCAACGGCATTATCCCAGCAATCGCCTTTACGACTCATGGTTTGTTTAACGCCATGTTGTTTTAAGGTTTTACGGTGACTTTTTGAGGCATACTGACTGCCTTGATCGGTATGCCAAATTAATCCAGCCTTTGGCTTTCTTGTCCAAATAGCCATCAGAAAAGCGTCATTAACAAGACTTGAGGTCATGCACTTATCCATGGCCCAACCAACTACTTTACGCGAGAACAAATCAATAACCGTTGCAAGGTACAGCCAACCTTCATCAGTCCAAATATAAGTAATATCGCCAACATAACAGGTATTAGGCTGTTCAACATTAAAGTTCCGCTGTAAAAGGTTTGGAGATATAGCTAAGTTATGCTTTGAGTTGGTTGTTACTTTGAATTTACGTTTTGTTTTGCAAACCAAACCAGATGCCTGCATTAAACGGTTAATTCTGCGCCGGCTAACTGTATAGCCAATCTTTGCCAAATCTTTTTTTAAGCGTCTTGATCCATACGTCATATGGCTTTCAATAAAGAGTTGATTAATAATTTCTATTAATCGTTGATTTTCAATAGCTCTAGCTGACGGGAGCGCGTTAAGCCAGTCATAATAACCTGCCCGTGAAACCCCAAGAACACGGCACATATCAGTTATTGTAAATCCAGGGTGATATTTTTTTATCCAGGCGTACTTTATTTTGTGTGGCTGGCAAAGTACGCCGCGGCTTTTTTTAAGATATCACGCTCCGTTCTTAGTTTTGAAACTTCTGACCGAAGTTTTTTTAACTCTTCTTGGACACAAGAACCGCCAATGGTTTTAGTTTTATTATGTTTCTCAATCCAAGTGTAGAGCGTGCTTGGCTTAATGCCAAGATCCCTTGCGATTTGTGCATATGGCTGATTTGATTCTAGAGCGAATTTAACCGATGATTGCTTGAAATCTTCGGTGTAGCGTTCATGACTGTTTTTATTCATAGTCTTAGCCTCCTGAGCTAGTTATTAATCTACTTCGTAGATAGTGTCCAGGTTAGTGTAGCCACATCAATAAATACCGACACCGCGTAGAAAATCTCTTTGCAAGATTAAAACATTTTCGAGCTATCGCTACTCGATACGATAAGTTGAAGCGAAATTACGCAGCTATATTAGCCATGGCATGTAGCTATATCTGGCTAACCCTCTCAATTGTAAACAGCCCCTAAAATTTTTTCGTCGAGAGCATGATTCAAAACAGTTTGCCGTTTTTTCACTATTTGTGGTTCAAGTGTGCCATCACGATCACGTGGTGTTTCAAGGTCAAAACTACCGGCGCTATGTTTT